>JAGRDO010000130.1:0-1469 GCA_020447005.1 Paracoccaceae bacterium | reverse complement strand
CGCCGCGATGGCCAAGGCAGATGCGATCCTTGTGGAGCGGTTCGGGGATGATCACGTGCTGGACGCGGGCGGGATCGAAGCGGCCCTGTTCGGCGAGATGGGCGACGCCGCCGAAGCCGCCCGATTCCTCATCGGCCGTGGCGCTGATCTCGATCGCGCCGCGATAGCCGGGGCAGGCGGCGATGAAGGCCTCGGCGGCGATGATGCTGGCGGCGAGGCCGCCCTTCATGTCGCAGGCGCCCCGGCCATAGATGCGGTCGCCCTCGAGCGCGGCCCCGAAGGGGTCGCGGGTCCAGCCATGGCCCACCTCGACCACGTCATGGTGGGAGTTGAAGTGGACGCAGTCGCCCGTGCCACCCGCGCCCTCGTGGCGGGCGACGAGATTCCAGCGCGGATGGGCGGCGCTGTCGCCGAGCGCCCCTTCGGCGCGGATCAGATCGACCGAAAAGCCGGCGCGGCCGAGGCGGCCGGCGAGATATTCGCAGATTTCCAGATAGTTGCGGCCGGGCGGGTTCAGTGTCGGTATGCGGATGAGATCCTGTGTCAGCCGGATGAGGTCATCGCGGCGGGCAGCGATTTCGCGAAGAAGGAGCGTGTCGGGCATGGTGGTCATGGGGCAAGGCTAAGGCGCGGGCGCGCGGACGGCAACGTCAAAGCGAGGTTTCGCCCGCGTGCCGTCATTGCGGGATGACGCGGGCGCAAGTTTTTGCGATAACGATTTCTGGCGCGACGCTCTGGACTTTCCGGCCGGGCGTACCAAGATTGTAAATTGTATTAACATCGAGAGGTGCAGATGTCGGATTTCGACGCGCAGATACTGGAGAGCCAGAAGCAGGTTGCCGATGCGCAGGCGCGTATTTCGGAGTTGACGAGCAGGATCGAAACGGCGCGGTCAAAGCTGAAGACCGGCGACGATGTTGCCATCGACATCGAGAACGCCACGCTGGACGATGTGCACAAGCATGCCGAGATCATGAACGCCAATATCGCCGAGCTGATCATGGGGCTTGACGATGTGACGGCGGGGTTTTCCAAGGATTTCGATCAGATGCGGTCGAAAACCGGCTGGGAGAGCTTTGTCGGCATCTTTGCGGCGGGCAAGTCCGAGGCGATGCGGCAGGAGCGGCTGCGTTCGGCCAGCATCGACGACAAGCTGCAGGATCTGATCGGCAAGTCGGATGTGATCGTGAAACTGCTCGAAGGGCAGTTGAACGTGCTGAACCAGCACAAGGACAAGGTCGAGGCCAATCTGACCGAGACGCTGAGCGAGCGTGAGGCCACGGTGGGCGAGCTGGAGGGGCTGCGCGCCGATATCGGCAAGCTGGACCCCGAGATCATCAAGCTCGAAAACGCGATCAGCGTGGAGCAGGACGCGGCCAGGCGCACGCAGCTGGAAAGCCAGCTGGCGGAGCTGAACAAGCGCTATAACGCGATGGTGCAGGACGAGCAGGTCAAGCTGGCCAAGTCCC
>JAGRDO010000129.1 GCA_020447005.1 Paracoccaceae bacterium | reverse complement strand
ACCTGCATCGGCAACTCCGGCCCCCTTCAGCCCGAAATTTCGGCCGCCATCGCGGAAGGTGACCTTGTCGCGACCGCCGTCCTTTCGGGCAACCGCAACTTCGAAGGCCGGATCAGCCCGGACGTGCGGGCGAACTACCTCGCCTCGCCGCCCCTCGTCGTCGCCTATGCGCTGGCCGGGGACATGAATATCGACCTGACGACCGAACCGCTCGGCACCTCGAAGGATGGCAAGCCGGTCTATCTGAAGGACATCTGGCCCACCAACAAGGAAATCGCCGATCTCGTGCACAAGACCGTCACGCGCGAGGCGTTCCTCAGGAAATACGCCGATGTCTTCAAGGGCGACGCGAAATGGCAGGGCGTGAAGGTCACGGAATCGGAAACCTATGACTGGCCGGCGAGCTCGACCTATATCCAGAACCCGCCTTATTTCCGGGGCATGTCGAAGGACAAGGGCGCGATCCACGATATCGAAGGCGCGCGCATCCTCGCACTTCTCGGCGACATGATCACCACCGATCACATCAGCCCCGCCGGTTCGTTCAAGCCGACGACCCCGGCCGGCCAGTACCTGACCGAGCGTCAGGTCGCGCCGCGCGAATTCAACTCATACGGATCGCGTCGCGGCAACCACGAGGTGATGANNNNACCTTCGCCAATATCCGCATCAGGAACGAGATGCTGGACGGCGTCGAAGGCGGCTACACGCTTGGCCCCGATGGCAAGCAGACCTCGATCTTCGAAGCCTCCGAGGCCTATCAGGCCGATGGCACGCCCCTTATCGTGATCGGCGGCATCGAATATGGCGCAGGCTCCAGCCGCGACTGGGCGGCCAAGGGCACCAACCTTCTGGGTGTGAAGGCGGTGATCGCCGAGAGCTTCGAACGTATCCACCGCTCGAACCTTGTCGGCATGGGCGTTATCCCGTTCGAGTTCACCGGCGGCGACAACCGCAAGACGCTGGGGCTGAAAGGGGATGAGGTGATCTCCATCGCCGGGCTCGAAGGCGATCTGAAGCCGCTCAGCCTCGTGCCCTGCACGATCCGCTATGCGGACGGGACCGAAAAGACGATCCAGATCAAGTGCCGGATCGATACCGAGGTCGAGATCGAATATGTCGAGAACGGCGGCGTGCTGCACTACGTGCTGCGCAA
>JAGRDO010000128.1:315-1220 GCA_020447005.1 Paracoccaceae bacterium | reverse complement strand
CAACGCGCGCGGCCCTGGGACGATCGGACCTTCAGGCGGTCGAACGCGATTTCGCCTTTGTCGTGGGCAAGGAGGTTGAGGCGCTGACGCTGGTGAATGCCGCGCAGGGGGCCGACAAGGCGCTTATCGAAAGCGTTGCCGTCTTTGACCAGTTCACCGGAGAAAAGGCCGAGGCGCAGATGGGGGCGGGCAAGAAGTCGCTTGCCATCTCGGTCCGGCTGCAACCGCGCGACAAGACCCTGACCGACGAGGAGATCGAAGCGGTAAGCGCGAAGATCGTCGAGAAAGTCGCGAAGGCCACGGGCGGCGTGCTCAGGGGCTGAAGGGGCGGGGGGTAAGGGGGCGGCCGCCCCCTTGCCTCACCCTCGCGCCGGGATCTTCAAGCCGCGCTGCACCGCCGGGCGCGCAAGGAAACGGTCGAGCCAGGCGGAAACGTTCCTGAACCCGTCGAACCCGACCTCTTCGCGCGCGCCGTAGAAATCGCGCAACGTGCGCAGCCAGGGGCAAAGCGCGATGTCGGCGATCGAATAGTCGCCCGCGATCCAGTCGCGCCCCTCCAACTGCCGATCCATCACGCCCAAAAGGCGCTTCGCCTCGTTGTAATAGCGTTCGCGCGGGCGCGGATCCTCGATCTCTTTCCCGGCGAAATGGTGGAAGAACCCAACCTGCCCGAACATCGGCCCGACACCCCCCATCTGGAACATCAGCCACTGGATCACCTGCCACCGCCCGGCGCCTTGCGGCAGGAACCGCCCGGTCTTCTCCGCAAGATAAAGCAGGATCGCCCCGCTTTCGAACAAGGGCAGCGGTTCGCCCCCCGGCCCGTCGGGGTCGATGATCGCCGGGATCTTGTTGTTGGGGTTGAGCGAGAGGAATTCCTTCGTCATCTGGTCGTTCTTGCCAAA
>JAGRDO010000128.1:0-244 GCA_020447005.1 Paracoccaceae bacterium | reverse complement strand
TTCGGCGTCGGCAGGGAATAAAGCTGAAGAACACCGGCGTCACGCGGTGGCCAGCGTCCCGTTATTTGAAAATTGCCAAGCGTCACGGATTTTTCCCCCTATGCAGCGCGAAGAACACGTTGGATAGGTAACCTCGTGACGCGCGGATGAAAGTCTCATCCGTGATGATAATTGGTGATATGTTGCAATGACGCGGCGCAGGAAACGCGCGCTACCAATCGTGGAAAAAAGTGTGGGGACACGC
>JAGRDO010000127.1:18058-38413 GCA_020447005.1 Paracoccaceae bacterium | reverse complement strand
ACGCCGCCGTCGAGAAGCGCCTGAAGGAAAAGCTGAAAACCGACCGCGCCCGCATTCAGGTCGGACGCATTTCGGGCTTTGGCCTGATGGAGATGAGCCGGCAGCGCCTGCGCCCGGGCATGCTGGAATCGACCACCGCGCCCTGCGCCCATTGCCACGGCACCGGGATCATCCGGTCGGATGACAGCCTCGCGCTGCAAATCCTCCGCCAACTGGAAGAAGAGGGCACGCGCAAGCGGTCGCGCGAGGTTCTGCTGAAAGCGCCGATCGCGGTCGTGAACTTCCTTATCAACCAGAAGCGCGAGCATCTGGCCCAGATCGAGGCGCGCTATGGCATGTCGATCCGCGTAGAAGCGGATCCCGCCATGATCAGCCCCGATTTCTCGATTGAAAAGTTCAAGACGGCCACGCGTTTCGTGCCGGAAGCGTCGCCCGTCGTGTCGGTCAATTCGATGCACAGTTCCGACGCGGACGAAGAAGACATTGTCGAGGACCTGATCGACGAAGCAGAGGAAGCGCCTGCGGCAGCAGCCGCCGGAGACGGCGAAAGCGAACCGTCGCGCAAGAAAAAGCGCCGCCGCCGCCGCCGTCGTCGTGGCGCGAACGGCGCGGATGGCGTGCCGTCGGGTGAAGACGAAGCGGCAGTGAACGAGGCTGGCGCGGACGCATCTGGCGAAGACGATACCCCGGCCGGCGACACGGCAGAGGCGGCCCCGGCCGAGGAGGCCGCGAAACCCGCCAAAAAGGTTTCGCGCAGCCGGTCACGCCGAGGGAAGTCGGCGAAGGACGAAGATGAGGCCGCCAATTCCGCCCAAGCCGAAGCCGTTCAATCTGAGGCCAAGGATGGCGTCGTCGAGGCAGAGCGGGCACAGCCTGAGAGCGCGGCTGCCGACGCCATCGTAACGGACGCGCCGGTGGTTGCGGCAGAGCCGAAACCCAAGCGGACGCGTGCCTCAAAGTCCAAGAAGGCAGCCGAACCCGCCGCCGAGGGCGCGGGTGCCGAAACTGAGAACGTGGAGACGGCGCCCAAGAAGGCGGCCAAGCCCAAGGTTACGCGCAGCCGCAAGACTGCCGCGAAACCGGTGGCGGAAGCCCAAACCCCAGAGGTTTCGGAGCCATCCGGCGACGAGGCAATGGCGGCAAAGCCTTTGCCTGCGCCCGAACCGGAGGCCTCCGTCGCCGCCAGCGCAGGGCAGGAGGAACCTCAGCCCGCCGCCAGTCCCGCCGAGGACGACACCCGGCCGAAACGGCGCGGATGGTGGTCATTGGGTCGCTGATCCATTGGCCGACAACAGATTGGTGCCGGGCGATGTCCCGGCACCTTTTTTTTAGGCGGGTTCGCAAATCGCGCCCCGTATCGCCACGACTTCGTGAAACGCCGTGCGCGATTGCCCGCGTGACCTTTTTCAGGGCATGGGGTAAGGCAGGGCCATGTTGGAATCCGGCATCATCGACGGTGGGTTCGCCCTGGCTGCGGCAATCGCGCTGCTGGCCGGGCTTTTGTCGTTCCTGAGCCCGTGCGTGCTGCCAATCGTCCCCCCCTATCTGGCCTATATGAGCGGCATCAGCATGGGTGAGATGTCGAACCCCGCGAATGCGCGCGTCAGGGTGCTGATCGCGGCCGCGTTCTTTGTTCTCGGGCTGTCAACCGTCTTTCTGTTTCTGGGGTTCACAGCCTCGGCGTTCGGCCGGTTCTTTTTGCAGAACCAGACCTGGTTCAACGTGGCGGCCGGAGCGACCGTCATGGTCTTCGGTGCCCATTTCCTTGGCGTCATCAGAATACCCTTTCTGGACCGCGAGGCGCGCCTTGAGGCCGGCGACCGGGGCGGAAGCGCCTTTGGCGCCTATATCCTTGGCCTGGCTTTCGCCTTTGGCTGGACGCCCTGCATCGGCCCGCAGCTTGGGATGATCCTGTCCCTTGCGGCGCAGGATGTATCGCTCGCGCGGGGAACCGGTTTGCTGGCGATCTATGCGCTCGGTCTGGGAATACCGTTCCTGCTCGTCGCCGCGTTCTTTCCCCGGCTTGCCGGGCTGATGACGTTTTTCAAGCGTCATATGGGGCGTATCGAACGGTTGATGGGCCTCTTGTTGTGGACGATCGGCCTCTTGATGCTGACCGGTGGTTTCAGCCGCTTCTCCTACTGGCTGCTTGAGACGTTTCCGGGCCTTTCGGCGCTGGGTTAGCGGGTTCGGACGGCGCCGGTTGGTAATCCGGCTTGTCTTGCAACGTGCTTGCTGCCAAGGATTGGGTCGCTTGCGGGCGGAATTTCACGCAAGACCATTGGCGCATCGGTAGGTTCATAATGGCATTGAGCAGAAAGTTTCGCAGCATCGTCTTCAAGGTTCATGCGCTGGCGGGGGCTTACCTTCTGTTCCTGTTGATGCTGGTTTTTGTCACCGGGTTTCTCACGCTTTTTCAGGACGAGGTCGAACTGCTGTCGCGCCCCGGCCTGTTCGTGTCGCATGCCGATCCCGAGCGTCAGGCAGATTTCGGCAAGATGTATGACCGCGTGAAAGCCGCATACCCCGATGCCCATGTTTTCGTGATGGCGGCGTCGCCGCGTCCGTGGCTGGGCGACAAGGTGCGCATCCGCGACAAGGTTTCGGGGCAAAGAACGGTATGGCTCGACCCGGTAACGGACGAAATCATGGGCAATACCGGGCGGCGGGCTGCGGCGCTTCCAGAAGGGATCCGCAAGTTGCATGTGCAACTTCTGGCCGCCGGCCCGATCGCGCGATATGCCGTTCCCGCCCTGTCCTTCGTCGTCTTTGCCTCGATCGTCACGGGATTGATCACCTATCGGAGGTTCTGGAAAGGGCTTCTTCGCCGGCCCCCGGCAACCGCGGATGCCCGCAATCGGGCCGGGGCATGGCACCGGCTTCTGGCGCTCTGGCTCTTGCCGTTTCTTCTGGCCGTTTCGTTGACCGGAATGGTGTTTTTCGTAAGCAATCTGGGATTTGAGCCGCATTTCGCACGTCATGAACCCTCATCGGTCCGGGAAACCCCGATGCCCGAGGGGTTTTCGGGCAAGGATCTCGACGCCGCTATCGCCGCTGCCCAGGCCATGGTTCCGGGGATGAGGATCGACAGTGTCATCTTCCCGACCCTTCGCCGCGATCCGATCATGATGCTCGGTGTCGAGCCAGAGGTCGGACGGCTTTTCGGCAAATCGACCGTCGTGGTCGATCCGGTCGGCCCGAAGATCCTGGCGATCAATGCCGCGCGGTCAGGCAATACCATGGCCGCCGTCATTCCTCTGGCCAACCAGATTCATTTCGGAACCTTCCTCGGTTGGAAATCCGTGCCGCTCTGGGCTGTCTTTGCAATCGCCTCGATGATGCTCCTGACCGAGGCCGCCAAGATCCGCGCGGCGAGGATGCACACCGGCGGCGGGGCCGAGCGCGCGGGCACGTGGAAGGCGCTTCGCGGCTTTGCCCGATCGCTGCATCATGTCCGATGGCTTTACCTGTTGATGTTTCTGGTTTTTGCCGCGCTTCTGGCGCGCCATGTCATCTGACAGTCTGGGCCAGCGGCGATTCGAGCCTGACTTGGGACGGGCAGGGGCGGACTGTTCGCGATCCGGCCGTCAATACGCAGTCGCCAAGTCTTTGTTCGCAGGGTCATGACATTCACACCGCTGCTTGCTTGCTGCGGCGGATTATTGTCAATTGTTGATAGATTGGGCCCGCACAGACAAAACTTTCCATATTGTTTCCGAAACCGGCCTCATTCGGCGCGAACTGGGTATCGACCAACGGCGGAAGTCCAAAGTGATCTGGGTGTGAGGAAAAGCGGTGATCCTCATTGGTTTTGAAGTCGTGAAATTGTCCGTGGGCATGTGGTAATGTGACCGAAGTCAATTTGCGCAGGATGGTCCGGGCAATTCCCGGCCGTTTGAGATATTTGCCGATCCGGGCGCTTCGGACATTGAAGGTGATTGAAAGATGAAATGCGTGATCCTCGCCGGCGGCCTCGGGACCCGGCTGTCCGAAGAAACCGTCCGTATCCCGAAACCGATGGTCGAGATCGGCGGCCGCCCGATCCTTTGGCACATCATGAAAATCTATTCCGCCCACGGGATACGCGATTTCATCGTCTGCCTTGGCTATCGCGGCTATGTCATCAAGGAATATTTCGCCAACTACTACCTGCATTCATCGGATGTGACTTTCGACCTGAAATGCGGGTCGATGGAGGTGCACCGGACCGCCGGGGATGACTGGCGCGTGACACTGGTCGATACCGGGCAAAACTCGATGACCGGTGGCAGATTGGCCCGGGTGATGCCTTTCCTGAAAGATGAAAAGGCATTTTGCCTGACCTATGGGGACGGCGTTGGCGATGTCGACATCACCTCGCTTGTCCAGTTTCACGAGCGTCACGGCAAACTTGCGACCGTAACCGCAGTGCCGCCGCCCCGGCGGTTCGGACAGTTGCGGCTGGACGGCGACCGTGTCGATGATTTTTCCGAAAAGCCGATTGGCGATGGCGGCGTGATCAATGGCGGGTTCTTCGTGCTTTCCCCCAAGGTCGCGCGTTACCTCGATGGCGACGAAACCATCTGGGAACAGGCGCCGCTGAAGGGCCTGGCCGAGGACGGAGAATTGCGGGCCTTTGAACATCGCGGTTTCTGGCAGCCGATGGACACGATCCGCGAACGGCAGGAACTTGAAGAACATTGGGCGGGCGGCAAGGCCCCGTGGAAGGTCTGGCCGTGACGCCAGGGTACTGGAAAGGCCGGCGGGTCTTCGTGACCGGCCATACCGGCTTCAAGGGCGCATGGCTGGCGCACTGGCTGGCGCGGATGGGGGCCGAGGTCACGGGCTATGCGCGCGAGGCGGAAACCGAACCGTCCCTCTGGACGCTGCTGGGCGGCGGCAAGGTTCGCTCGGTCATCGGTGATCTGACGGACGAGAAAAGGTTGCGGGCCGCGCTGGACGAAAGCCGGCCGCACGCGATCTTTCACCTTGCCGCGCAGGCGCTGGTGCGGCGGTCTTACCGCGATCCGGTGGAAACCTATGCGTCCAACGTTCTGGGAACGGTGACGTTGATGCAGGCCGCGCGCGATTGTGCGGACCTCGCCGCGATCGTGATCGCCACTTCCGACAAGGCCTATGAGAATGTCGAACAGGTCTGGGGCTATCGGGAGGTGGACGCCCTTGGCGGGCGTGATCCCTATTCGGGATCCAAGGGGGCGGCGGATATTGCCGCATCGTCGATGGCGCGAAGCTTCTTTGCGCCGTTGGCGGAAGGTGGCCACAAGGCAAGGGTCGGGATCGCGCGCGCCGGGAATGTCATCGGCGGTGGCGACTGGTCAGAGGACCGGCTGGTTCCCGATATCGTGCGGGGCTGTCTTGGACCCTCACGCGGTGTAACGCTGCGCGCGCCGAAGTCCGTCCGGCCGTGGCAACATGTTCTGGAGCCTTTGCGCGGCTATCTGATGCTGGCCGAACGGCTGGCGGGCGACGACAAGGCGGCCGGTGCCTGGAATTTCGGTCCGGACAGGCGCGATGAGCGCGCCGTGATCGAGGTGGCCGAAGCCGTCGTCGCGGCCCTCGGGCAGGGCAGGGTGGAAATTGACCCGGCGGGGGACGGGACTTTGCACGAGGCAAAGATGTTGCGCCTTGATTGCACAAAGGCGCGTCTCGGGCTGGGCTGGCAGCCGGCCCTCGCGTTCGAGGACTGCGTGCGATTGACGGCGGGATGGTACGCGGGCTGGGCATCGGGAAAGACGGCCCGAAGCCTGTGTGACCAGCAAATTGTTGAATATGAAGGACTTGTGTTTAATGAGTAACGCAAAACGCACCAAATGCCGCCATTGCGGATCCGATCTTGAGCTGAGCTTGGTCGATCTCGGGCTTTCGGCGGTGTCGAACTCTTACGTGCCGATGGCCAAGGCCGATGCGCCAGAGCCAAGGTTTCCTCTTCATGCCCGGGTCTGCACCAATTGCTGGCTGGTCCAGCTAGATGAGGACGTGCCCGCCGAAAGCATCTTTACGGGCGACTACGCTTATTTCTCGTCCTTCTCCGACAGTTGGCTTGCGCATTGCAAAACCTATTGCGACCGGATGACAGACCGCCTGAACCTGTCTGCCGACAGCCTTGTGGTCGAGATCGCGTCAAATGACGGGTATTTACTGAAGAATTTCGTGGCCGACGGAATCCCCGTTCTGGGAATCGAGCCTTCGGGTTCGGTGGCCGCGGCTGCCGAAAAGATCGGTGTCCCGACGCTGGTGGAGTTTTTCGGGGAAACTCTGGCCAAGCGCCTTGCCGCCGAGGGAAAGCGGCCGGACCTGATCTGTTCGGCGAATGTGCTGGCCCATGTGCCCGAGATCAATGACTTCGTGGCCGGAGTGGCCGCACTCCTGCAAGGCGACGCGGTCTATACGGTCGAATTCCCGCACCTTCTTCGCCTGATCGAAGAGGTCCAGTTCGACACGATCTATCATGAACATTACTCCTATCTTTCGCTCTTGGCGGTCGAGCGGATATTCAAGGCCTATGGGCTGCGGGTCTTCGATGTCGAAGAACTGACGACGCATGGCGGTTCATTGCGCGTATATGCCTGTCTTGAGAACGCGACGCATGCGGACGGGCCGGGGCTGGCCAAGGTGCGCGCGGACGAGGCCGCGGCAAAACTTGATCGGCCCGAGGGATATATCGGGTTCGCCAGTCGCGCTGAGAAAGTGCGTTCGGCACTTCTTGAGTTCCTGAACCGGGCAAAGGCGCAAGGCAAGACGGTCGCGGCCTATGGTGCGGCGGCAAAGGGAAACACCTTGCTGAACTATTCCGGCGTTGGCCCCGATCTGGTCGCCTTTTGTGTCGATCGCAACCCGGCCAAGCAGAACACTCTGCTTCCCGGAAGCCGGATACCGGTCTTTTCTGTCGAGAAGCTGCGCGAGGAACCCGTCGATTTCGTCCTGATCCTGCCGTGGAACCTCAAGCGGGAGGTGATGTCCCAGCTTGACGACCTTCGGCGCAAGGGCGTCCGGTTTGTTACCGCTATACCTGCGCTTGCGGTTTCCGGATGAGCATCGGGCGCGTCCTTCTGACCGGTGCCACCGGGCTGATCGGCCGCCAGGCAAGCGTGGCCTTGGGCGCGCTCGGTTATGAGGTCGTGTCCCTGTCGCGCGGCGGCGAGGGCCTGACAGGCGATTTGCTGGTTGATCCCCAAGGGATTGCAGAACGGGCAGGCGCGGATAACCTGTTGCATCTGGCCTGGCACGACGGGCCCGAAAGATGGTCGTCGCTTGCCAATCTGGACTGGATAAATGCCAGCCTGACCCTGCTGCGGGCATTTGCGCGCAGCGGTGGAAAACGCGCGGTCATGGTGGGAAGCTGTGCCGAATATGACTGGTCAGGGGACGGGCCGCTCCGCGAGAACACCGCGCTGCGTCCGGCAACGCTTTATGGCGCCGCAAAGGCGGCGACCGGGATAGCGGCCATGGCGGCGGCGCGAGAGCTTGGCCTTTCCCTGGCCTGGGCGCGGCCCTTCTTCTGTTACGGCCCCGGAGAGCCGGTCGGGCGCCTTTTTGGCGACATCATCACCGGCCTGCGCGCTGGAAACGCGGTCGATTGCACCGATGGCCTGCAAAAGCGCGATTTCCTGCATACGGCCGATCTTGCCGACGCGCTGGCATCGGTCTTGCGGTCGGACATCGAAGGTCCGGTAAATATCGGATCGGGCAAAGCTGTCGCGGTACGGACGTTGGTCGACGAGCTGGCGCAAGCCCTCGGCCGGCCGGACCTGATCAACTACGGGGCCCGGCAACGGCCCGCGAATGATCCCGAGGTGATCGTCGCCGACGTCGCCAGACTGCGCGATGAGGTGGGTTTTTCCCCGCGATTTGGAATTCGCGAAGGCGTTGGCAACGTGCTTGAAGGTGGGGGGGCGTCGCGATGATCCTTGCCCTGAAATCCCGGCCGGATCTGTGGCGGTTTATCAAGTTTCTGCTTGTGGGCGTGCTGAACACCGGATTCGGATTTGCGATCTATGCCATCTTGTTGAAGCTTGGCGGGCTCGGGCCGCAGTTGTCACTGGTCCTGTCCTATGTTGCCGGTGTTATCTGGAACTACTTCACCCATGCCAGGCTGGTGTTCGACGCGAAGGGCTATGGCAGGCTGCCGGGCTATGCCATGGCCTATTCGGTCCTCTATGGGCTCAATGCGCTCGCCTTGGCGAAGGTGACGTCCTTCGGCTGGCCGCCACTGGCCGCACAGGCATTTCTGGTTCTGCCCATGGCCTTTCTGGCCTTCATGGTGATTTCACCGGTGCTGACAGGCCGGTTGCCCTTTTCCCCGGCGCTGAAAGGGGGCCGCGATGACTGAGCATTTCCCGAAGGGGGGCTTGCGCGATCGCCTGTCCTGCCTGCATGGTTCGGCCAAGAGGATATGACGATGCCGACGCCAACGGAAACCCTGACCGGCACCGAGACATCGGCCGTTGCCCCGCCCGCAATGGTGGCCGGCAGCCTGCGCGAAGAACTGGTATCGCTTGCGGTCCTGATCCGTGACAGCGCGGAAGCGGCCTCGGGTGCCGTGGAAAAGGTTCATGCCTTTGCGGCTGAAAAGTTCGATTTCTTCGAATTGCTCATCGTCGTCGAGGCGTCGACCTATGAAGGGGCGCAGGACCGGTTTCATCATCTGCTTGGGTTGCGGAACGCCCGGCTTCTGGTGCTGCGCGACGGCACGGGGGATTACCGCTCGGCGGTGGTGGCCGCGAAGGAATCCATTGGCGACGCGGTATTGCTGATCCACGCATCCGAGATTCAGGCGATCGATCTTGCGCGTCTTGCGGGGGCCGTCTTTGAAGGCGGCGGTCCGGTGATGCTGCGCCAATCGCGGCGCGCCGGCATGCTGTCGCGCATGGCCGGGACCGTGCTGTCACGGATATCGGGATATGACGTCGATCCGCGCCTCTTGCGATCCGGCGCCTTCCCGCGAGTGCATGTCAATCGGATCTCGGCACGGTCCGATCGCGACATCGCCTTGCGGTTCATGCCTTCGACCGCGCGCAATCAGGGCGATGCGACGATACTGGATGTCCCGACGGCGGCCGTTCGCCGGAAGGGCGGGCTGATCACCCGGCTAGGCGCGGCGATGGAGATTCTGGCCAATGCCCCGCCTCATCTCCTGCGTCTTCTGGCTGCGACCAGCCTTCTGGTCATGCTCGGTTCTATGGTCTTCTTTGCCTATGCGATCGTTCTTTACCTTGTCGGTTACCCGCTTGAGCCGGGCTGGCTGACCACATCGCTGGCCATTTCAGGCTCTACCGCCTTTGTCAGCCTTGCGCTGGGCGGAATTGCGACCGGGCTTTACAAGGTGCTGACGCTGTTGCGTGAGGATACCGGCGATGAAATCCTTCGCCAGATCGACAATACCGACCTGTTTCGGGATTACTGGCGGATCAATGTGGAACGCGAGGTTCAGAAGTGACCTCGGCACTTAGTCCGCGCACCCGGTACGATGTGATCATCGTCGGCGGGGGGTTTTACGGCTGTGCGCTGGCGCTGCTGTTTCGGTCCATCACGTCGCGCGTCCTTCTGATCGAAAAGGAAGGCGGGCTTTTGCGGCGCGCCTCGGCGGTCAATCAGGCCCGCGTTCATTCAGGGTTGCATTACCCGCGAAACTTCCCGACCGCGCGCAGGTCTCTTCGAAATTTTCCGTTGTTTGTCAATGCGTTTTCAGATGCAGTTGATGACAGTTTCACGATGCTTTACGCCATCGCCCGGCGCCGGTCCATGATCCGGGCGAACCGGTTTGCGACCATATTCCGCGAAATGGGATCGGATATCCGCCCTGCCACGGCGGCTGAGCGCGGCCTCTTTGACAGCCGGGAAATCGAGGATGTCTTTGCCGTTTCGGAATTCGCTTTCGACTGGACGCGCCTTCGTGACCGTTTCGCTGCCCAGATCGACGAAGCCGGCATACCGTTGCGTCTTGAGACGACGGTTGATCACGTCGCAAAGACGCCGGAAGGTGATCCTGAAGTCATTCTTGCCGATGGGGAACGCATTTCGGCGGGCGCCGTCTTCAATGTGACCTATGGCGCCCTGAATTCGGTTCTGACGGCCAGCGGGCTGAAACCGTATCCGGTCAAGTATGAATTGGCCGAGGTCGCTCTGGTCGATCCACCAGAGGAACTGGCCGGCCTGGGCGTCACCGTGATGGATGGTCCGTTCTTCTCGGCCATGCCCTTCCCGGCGGAAGGGGCCTATTCGCTTACCCATGTGCGTTTTACGCCCCATCTTGCATGGACGGACGCGCCGGGACGGCCAGATGCCTACAGCGTCGCGGCGGCGGCGGACCGGGCAAGCCGCTGGCGTCAGATGGTTGCCGACGGCCGCCGTTACCTGCCCTGCCTTGACCGCGTCAGGTGGCGCCGCTCTCTTTACGATGTAAAGGCAGTCATGATCCGCAACGAAAATGACGACGGCCGCCCGATCCAGCTGGTCGAACATGCCCAGTTTGCCGGGCTCTACACGGTTCTGGGCGGCAAGATCGACAATATCTTCGATCTTGCCGAAATCCTTCCTTCACTCCGGCCCGAGTGGCAGGGGCTGTCACAAGGGCTTCTGGTGGCATGATCGGAGAGTTCGTCAGGTTCGTCGGCGTCAGTGCGCTGGGTCTTGTTGTCGACATCGCGCTGGCATTGGTCCTGCATGACGGGTTTGGCTGGCCCCTGTGGCTGGCAGCGACCATCAGTTTCTTTGTCATTGCGGGGGTCAATTACCTGCTTTTCGAATTCTGGCTGTTCGCCGGGACGGGCGGCCGTTTCTCGGCCCGCCGGGCATTGGGCGTTCTGGCCGCCAGCTCGGTGGCGGCGGTGGCACGTATCGGGGCGGTGGTGGCGCTGGAAAGCAGTGCCCTTCTGTCGGTGGCTGGCAATCTGGCCGATCCGCTGATCCTGACGCTCGCAGCCGGCCTTTCGGTCATGGTGAATTTCGTGCTCAACCGTTTTGGCGTCTTTGCCCGGCGGGTGGAAGGAAGATAGATGGATGCGCTGACGGGATATTCCGGATTTGTCGGAACCAATCTGCTGGCACAGCATGAATTCGCTGCCCGCTACAATTCGGCGAATCTGCCCGAAATCGCTGGCCAGAGTTTTTCCACACTGGTCGTTTCGTCGGCCCCGGCCGCGATGTGGCAGGCCAATACGGCACCGGAAGCGGATCGCGCCGGCCTTTTGGCGCAGCTTGGCCATCTGGAAAAGGCGCGCGCGGACAGGGCTGTGCTGATCTCGACCATCGCAGTCTATCATGACCCGTCAACCCGCCCCGATGAGCATGGCGGCGGCTATGAGACCGAGACCGCCTATGGCGCGCATCGGCGCACTTTCGAAGAAGGCTTCGCTGCGGCGTTCCCGCACCATCTTATCGTCCGGCTGCCCGCCCTCTATGGTCTTGGGCTGAAAAAGAACTTCCTTTTCGACCTGATGAACCCGGTGCCAACCTTCCTGAAACCCGAGGTCTGGGACGGGTTGCGGCCGGGCCTTGCGCCTGACGAAGGGGCGCTCTTGGATCGTGCCTTCGCCAGGGCGCCGGACACGGGATTGTGGGTGTTCGACCGAACGCAATTCGGTGCGGGCGACGCGGGCCGCCGCATCGCCGGAATTCTCTCGCGGGCAGGCATCAGCACACGCGCCTTCACCAATGCCGACAGCCGCTATCAGTTCTACGGCCTTGCCCGGCTCTGGTCCGATATAGAGCGGGCCTTCGAATACGGGCTGAGCGCGTTGAACTGCGCGACCGCCCCCGTTTCGGCGGCCGAGGTTCATCAGGCAGTGCTTGGCGAGACGATGGAGTATCGCAGCGCGCCCATCGTCATGCAGGATATGCGAAGCGCGCATTCCAGGCATTGGGGCCGCGAGGATGGCTATCTCGCCGGCCGGGATGAGGTTCTGGCGGATACCGTGCAATTCATGAAAGGGCGCGCCGGGTGAAATATTCGATATCGAATATCGCCTGGGCGCCCGGCGATGCCGACCGGATCTATGATCGGCTGGCAGGGGCGGGGATCACCGGGCTGGAAATCGCACCGGGACTTTTCTTTCCCGCGGCTGACGATCCATTTGCTGTCGATCAGGCCGCTTGCGACGCGGCGCGCAAGTCGCTTGCGTCGCACGGGCTGCGGTTGACATCGATGCAGTCGCTGCTTTTCGGGGCGAAGGACGCCAGCCTTTTCGGGAATGCCGCCGAAAGGCGGGGGTTTCATGAGGCGACAGCGCGGGCGATCGCGCTTGGCGGCCGGCTTGGCGGGCTGAACCTTGTCTTCGGCTCGCCCGCGAACCGCCGGATTCCGGACGGGATGTCTGCGGCGGCAGCGCGGGAAATCTGGCAGCCCGCCCTGACCGATCTTGGCGGCCTTGCCCAAAAAGCAGGCTCGATCCTTGCGCTTGAGACCAATCCGGAAGGCTACGGCACGAATTTCATGACGACCCTGGCCGAGACAAGACGGATCGCCGAAACGCTGGATCATCCGGGGATCGGCATCAACCTTGACCTTGGTGCCCTGATCATGACCGGAGAGATCGAGACACTTGGCGACTGGCTGCCCGAAACGCTTCCGCTGATCTCGCATGTGCATCTGAGCGCGCCGAACCTTGCGCCCATCGCCGGCGAGGCGTTGCATGTGCGGCGGCTGGTGGCGGCACTGGGGCAGGGGGGGTATGAACGCTGGTGTTCGGTCGAGATGCGCGCCGCCCCCGGTGCGCTTGACGGTGCGCTTGACGGGGCGCTTGAACTCATAGGGGCGCTCGATGGCTGAAAGTCAAGAAATCGACACCCGCAACTGGCAGGTGCCGGATCATGAGGTCGCTGTCTTTCATGGTCGCCGGAACGATTACGCGCTGGTGATTCCGGTGATCAACGAAGGCGAGCGCATCCGTCGCCAGTTGCTGACGATCGCGGCGCTAAGACCGGCGCCGACACTCGACATCATCATCGCGGATGGCGGCTCGTCCGACGGATCGCTGGATCCGGTATTCCTTCAATCCTGCTCGGTCCGGGCGCTCTTGACGAAAACCGGTCCCGGCAAGCTGTCGGCGCAGTTGCGCATGGCCTATGCCTTTGCCCTGCGCGAAGGCTATCGCGGCGTCGTCACGATTGACGGCAATGGCAAGGATGACGTTTCCGCGCTGGCAACAATGGTGCGGAAGCTGGAGGATGGGTTCGATTACGTGCAAGGGTCGCGCTATGCCAAGGGCGGCAAGGCGATCAATACACCCTTCCTGCGCTGGTTCGCGGGGCGGTTCGTCCATGCTCCGGTCATCAGCCTTGCGACGGGGCAGTGGTTTACCGATACGACGAACGGCTTTCGGGCCTATTCCGCGCGATATCTGGCCGATGACCGTGTGCAGCCGTTCCGGGAAATATTTAATGAGTACAACCTTTTGTTCTACCTTTCCATACGGGCAAACCGGCTGGGTTACAGGTCCTGCGAGATCGGCGTCACGCGTGCCTACCCGGCGGATGGCCGCGTTCCAACGAAGATCCGGGGGCTGAAAGGTCCCGCGCGACTGATGAAAGAACTGTTTCTTGCGGCGTTTGGGCGTTTTGATCCCTGAACAGGGCCGGCGGTCAGGGTCGACTTTGGCCTTCGCGCTTCTTAAGGTTGCCATCAATTTGAGTGTCAGTGTTCGGAAAGCTTCAATTGCGCAGTTCTCCATCCTCGATCTTTCGTGAAGACTGGCTGGCGCCCTTCTGGGTCGCGTTGGCCTATCTGGCGCTTTTCCCCGCACTTTCGATCCTGCCGCATGTCTTCATGCCCGCAACGGATGCCGTGTCTCAGGCGGTCGAAGCGGGCTATTCCAACCGCATCGCCTATCTGGTCGCGGTGCTTTGGATGGGTGCGGTTCTTGTAGGGGCTTTCGGGTTTGCGCGCGGTGGCGCGGTCGCAGCCGCAACAACGGCGGCCTTGCCGGTTCGGCCGCGCGGGAAGACGGGTCTGGTGCTGCCAGCGCTGATCGTGTTGACGATCCTGGTGCTCTTTTTCCCGCCGGCCCAGGCCCTGACGGGGCCGCGGCTCGAAGAATCCATCCATCTGAATGCAATCCACCGGATGCGGTCGGGCGATGTGCCGTATCGCGATTTCGAGTTCCTCTATGGCCCACTGATGCTTTATCCGGCCTATTGGTGGACGAATGTCTTCGGCTGGTCGCTCGACGCCTATTACAGCTACATCGCGATGCTGGAACTGCTGGTGATGCTGGCGCTTTCCGTGCCTGTCCTTCGGCATTTCCGCAACCTTGCTACCCGGTTGGCCATCTATCTTCTGCTGTCGGGGTTCTATTTCAACGCGCTTCTCGGCCCGAACCAGAACGGGTTGCGCAAGCTGGCAGGGGTTTTCCTGCTTCTCTGGCTGACGGAAAAACCGATGGCGCGCGGTCGCTGGATCGGTGCCGGTATCGGGATCGGGCTGCTTCTTGCCTATTCGCAGGAATTCGGGGCGGCGACCGCAGTCGGGGTCGGGGCGGTCTATATTGCTTTGGCGGTGAAGACGCGGAGCCTCGCGCCGGCCATGGCGCTGGGCTTGATCGCGGCTGTTTCCGCCATCAGTTGGGTTGGAACGCTCTGGCTGCTGCTGGGCGCGGGGATCGGCGATTATTTTGCCGGCGTGGCCTGGCTTGCAAGGCGGTTTGATTTGGGAGAGGCGGCATTCGCCTGGTATTGGACCCTGTCCGGTGCCGCTGTGTTCGGCCTGATCGCGATGGCCTGCCTGCAGGTCGGCCGGATCCTGTCGCGGCGGTGGGACGATCAGCCGGGATGGTCCGATCTGTTTTTCGTCGCCGCTGTGGCCTACGCCGCGCTGATGTTGAAAAGCGGCCTGAACCGCGCGGATCAGTGGCATCTGGTTCCTGTCGTCCTGCCGATCGTCTTCGCCTTCCTCTTGCCCCTCGGGGCAAAGTTCGCGCCCCTGCCACGAAGGCAGAAGGTTCTGGGCCTTGTCCTGACGGCGGTGTTGGCCCTGGCCTATTCCTTCGGCCAATGGCCGATCGCGCGCTACGTGTTCCGGGAACGCCTTGTCGAGGGCTATGCGATGTTGGCGGACGGCACGGCGCAGGCCGTGACGCTGCCGGGTACGGCTTACCGGCCAATGGTGCTCGACACCGGCAGCCCCAGCCCCGATCTGGTCGATGTCGCGCGCTTTCTGGCGCTGCCCGAGTGGCGGGGAAGGGCTGTCTTCGTCTACGCCCGCAACTGGACGCTGCCCTATCAGACCGGGGTCAGGCGGGCTGGCTACCTTGCTGATGATTACATCTACGGCGATGAGCGCGGCGAAGACGCGCGTGCCCAGCTTGAACGCGACCCGTCGATCCTGATCGTCATCCGGCCGGATGAATGGGACTGGATCACCGGCGATCCGGCGGCCGCTGCGCCGGTTCTGCCCTTCAATCTCGGGGGCTGGGGGATCTGGCGCACGCTGCGGGCCTATGTCTCATCCGTTCACATCCCCGCCGTGCCGGTCGAGGAAGAACTGAAGACGCTGCGCTGGCGCCATCTGCTTGGCGACTGGATCGCGCCGCGCTATGAGCCGGCCTATCGGTCAGAGCGCTATATTATCCTGCAAAGAAAGCCGGAGTGATGCGAATGAACGGTAACAACATGGGGCGAGTGGGCTTCTTCCTGGCGCTTGCATTCCTGATCTACCTGGCCGGCATTCTGACGGTGCGCTATCGCCTGCCGCCCTACGCCCAGATCAACGATGCCATCGCACAGATCAAGGAAACCCTCGATTACAAGGAAAAGAACCTGCCCTGGCAGTTTTTCCGCGACACATCGGCACCGGCCGAGAAGATGGTGACCCGCGATGCCGCGCGCGTCATGCCGGGGGCGACGATGATTTCAGGCTTCACATCGGATGAAAAGGTCCATGCCGTCGATGTGCTTTCAGCGGATAACCGCGCGATCCAGTCGTGGCGTCTCGATTGGGACAGCCTCTGGCAGGGGCCGGCCGTTCACATCCCGGCCGATGTGATGGCGCGGCCGCAAAAACACATCCACGGCGCGAAGATCGCACCCAATGGCGACCTGATTTTCAATTTCACCGAACTTGCGATGTTCAGGGTCAATGCCTGTGGCGGTCTGGTCTGGCGGCTGGACAAGCGCACGCATCATTCGGTCGACATTGCCGAGGACGGTTCGATCTGGGTTCCGGGTGTGATTTCCCATGAAAAGGGCGACCCCGCATTTCCGAACCACGGGCCGAAATTCGAGGAATTTACCCTTCTGCATGTCTCGCCCGAAGGAAAGGTCCTGAAGGAAATCGCAATCAACAAGCTTCTTCAGCGCGAGGGGTATTCGGGCCTGCTTTACCTGTCCACATTGAACGAGCACGCCCCGGTCGTCGGCGGCGACACGCTGCACATGAATGATGCCGAGGTGTTCCCTGCGACGATGACCCCGGGGTATTTCAGGCCGGGGGACGTGCTTGTTTCACTGCGCAACATCAATACGCTTCTGGTCATTGATCCCGAAACCGAGAAGATCCGGTTTATCACGACTGGCCGCGTCATGCGTCAGCACGACGGCGATTTCGTCGACGGAAACACGATTTCCGCCTTCAACAACAACAACCTTCTGGACGACTGGCTCGACAATGCATCGGGCAAGCGGGGAACACAGGGCCAGCGGAGCGATGTCACCGTCATTTCCGCACCTTCCGGGCGGGTTGTCAGCCGGTTCGATGGCGGACCCGAGCCGTTTTTCACCGATCTGATGGGCCAACAGCAGCGCCTTGCCAACGGAAACCTTCTGATCACCGAGGCACGTGCCGGGCGACTGATCGAATTTGCGCCGGACGGAGACGTCGTCTGGGAATACAGCAACGTGATCGACGGCGATCTGCTGGGCGCGATTTCCGAGGCCGAGCGCCTGCCGGAAGCCATGGACGAAAGCTTTTTCGCCAGAGCAAGACAGGAATGCGGCGGCTGACAGGCCGGCGCCCACGGAATATTTGCCAGCGTGGCGCTGGCCTCTGCGGTCAATCCGGCATAAAAGCGCGACCAAACGTTCCGGATTGGCCGAGATGCTCAAGACCCGTATTATCCCCTGCCTTGATGTTGCCGATGGCCGCGTCGTCAAGGGTGTGAATTTCGTCGATCTGATTGACGCAGGCGATCCCGTCGAAGCGGCCCGCGCCTATGACGCCGCGGGTGCGGACGAGCTTTGCTTTCTCGATATCCATGCAACCCATGAAAACCGTGGCACGATGTACGACCTTGTCACCAGAACCGCAGAGAAATGTTACATTCCTCTGACGGTCGGGGGCGGTGTCCGAAGCCATGAAGACGTCCGTGCGCTGCTTCTTGCCGGGGCGGACAAGGTGTCGTTCAATTCCGCCGCGGTTGCCGATCCCGATGTGGTGGCCGCCGCCGCCGACCGTTTTGGCAGTCAGTGCATCGTGGTCGCGATCGACGCAAAGACAGTTGGGCCGGACCGCTGGGAAATCTTCACGCATGGCGGCCGGCGCCCGACAGGGATCGATGCGGTCGAATTCGCCCGTCTTGCCGAACGGAAAGGCGCCGGTGAAATCCTGTTGACGTCCATGGATCGCGACGGCACGCGCGCAGGCTTCAACCTGCCGCTTACCCGGGCGATTTCAGACAGTGTCGGAATACCCGTCATCGCATCCGGGGGGGTCGGGACACTTGATCATCTGGTCGACGGGGTGAAGATCGGGCATGCCAGCGCGGTTCTGGCTGCATCCATCTTTCACTTTGGCGACTTTACCATCCGGCAGGCCAAGGACCACATGGCCGCCGCCGGCATCCCGATGAGGCTTGAATGACCACACTCGAAACGCTTGCCGAAACCATTCTGGCGCGCCGGAACGCCGATCCGGAAAGCTCGTGGACGGCGCGCCTTCTTGCCGACGGGCCCGAAAGATGCGCCCGGAAATTCGGGGAAGAAGCCATCGAAACCGTCGTCGAGGCGATCAGGGGCGACCGGACCCGTCTGGCCGAAGAGGCGGCGGATACGCTCTATCACCTTCTTGTCATGCTTGCGGCGCGCGATGTGACGCTCGCCGATGTCGAGGCGGTGCTTGAAGGCCGGCAATCCCGCTCTGGCATCGCGGAAAAGGCCGGGCGGGGCTGATCCTTCTTCTTGGCGCGAACAGGCGCGCAAAAGGCCCGCCCGCAGGGCGCCCGATGCCCGCCCGAGGGCAGAGCACCGCAACGCGAAGGATCAGAGTTTCGAGGAAATCACCCCGGTGGCAAAGCCGCCCATGCGCAATTCGCCGAAAAGCCGCTGATATTCGATCTTGGGGCAGCGGTTCTCGACAACGCGCAATCCGGCGGCGCGGGCCCGTCCGGCCGCCTCGGGATGTTCGACGCCGATCTGCATCCAGATCGTTTTCAGATCGGGCAGGCTTTCCATCGCCTCATCGATGATGGCTGGAACGGCGTCCGAGCGGCGAAAGATGTCGACCATGTCGATGTGCTCCGTCTCTGGAATGGATGCCAGATCGGGGTAGACGGTCCTTCCCAGCAATGTCTGGCCCGCTAGGCCCGGATTTACGGGCGTGATCCGGAAACCCTTCAGGCCAAGATAGCGCGCGACGAAATAGGACGGCCGCACCGGGTTGGCCGATACGCCGACGATCGCGATCGCGCGGGTCGATGTCAGAATGTCGCGCAGGAAGGTGTCGTCATAGTCTGTCATGCTATCGTGATGACAGAAAAAGGCGCCCGGACCAAGAGGCCGGGCGCCAGTCACGGAACGAGGGACAGTGAACTGAAGCGCGACTGTTCCGAAGACACGCCTCTACACTCTCATGTAAGATTGTAACCGCGCGGTAAAAGCCCCGGTCGCGTGATCGTGATTATTCCGAGCGAAGAACCGCCGGCCAGTGGCCGTCGGCCTTTTCCACGTTTCCGGCAATATCCTCGCGCCAGATCGTCCGGACGTCGGCGCTGTAATTCAGGTAAAGACGCCCGTTCCATACGGTGAATGCCTCGGGGTCGGATGTCGCAAGCGCGCCCTTGGACACGGCATAGGCACAATAGCCGCCATATTGCGGCGCATAGGCTTTCGGGTTCATTTCAAAAGCGGTCAGCGTTTCGGCCGAGGCGAATCGCCACGATGCGCCATGCCATTCCAGCGCAAATTCCGGCTTTCCGGGTTGGGCCCTGTTCTCGGTCAGATACAACACCGGATCATAGCCCGAGATGGCCAGACCGTCAGGCGCGAAAACTGCCGGTTGTTCGGCGAATGCCGGGCGTTCGATAGCGACAAGGACCGGCAGGGCCAGCGCAAAAGCGAGTATGGTCCGTCTGGTTTGCGGCATGGTCGTCCTCACTTTCCGGTTCTCTGCGCAGCGGTCTCGGCGGCGCTCGGTCCAGAAATGACATCGCACCGCCATTCTGAAAAGGGGCCTCCCGCAAGCGTGAACGTCGGTGTGTGGCGGTGATCAGGGTGCACTGGCGGCGTAAAGCGCGACGGCAGCCGCGTTCGAGACGTTGAGCGAACCGAATTCCCCCGCGAACGGGATTTTTGCGAGCAGATCGCATGTATCGCGTGTCTTGTCCCGCAACCCCGGTCCCTCGGCCCCGAGGACGAGCCCGATTGGCCGATCTTTCGCCCCGGATACAGCAGTGCCGATGTCGTGATCCGCACCGCCGTCCAGGCCGATCAAATGGTACCCCATCGCTTTCAGCCGCTCCATCGCCTCGGCGAGGTTGCCGACCCGCAGGTAAGGCTGTCGTTCAAGGGCACCGCTTGCCGTCTTCGCCAGTGCCCCCGTTTCCGGCGCGGCATGCCGCGCCGGCGCGATGACCGCCAGCGCCCCGAAAACTTCGGCCGAGCGCAGGATCGCGCCGACGTTGTGGGGATCCGTCACACGGTCAAGCAATACGACCAAGGGCCTGTGCCCGGCACCGGGCCGTGTGCAGACCTCTTCAAGCGTACCCCAGTTAAGCGGCCGCACTTCAAGGGCGGTGCCCTGATGCACCGTGTCCGTGCCGATCGGTACGGCCTTGTCGAATATGCGGGGATCGGTGATTTCCGGCTGAAGCCCGCTTTGGGCGACAACATCACCAAGCCGGTCCAGGGCGTTTTTTGTCACCACGAGCCGGAGTTTCTGCCGTAAAGGGTTGGCAAGCGCATCGCGCACGGCATGAAGACCGAAAAGCCAGACGGTTTCGGCCGCGGCAACACGTTTGGCGCGCTCCTTTTCGATCACCCATGTGGGCTTTTTCATCGTCCTGACCCCGGTTGCCGACAGGCGCAGACAATGCGCTGCGGGGCAGGTCGTTACAAGGGCGCCGCGGGATTTTCTTCCTTGACGCTTCCTTTCCCCTTGGATATTCCGCGCTGGCGTCGGGCGACGAGCTGCAAGGTGCGGCAGCGGACTGT
>JAGRDO010000127.1:0-18026 GCA_020447005.1 Paracoccaceae bacterium | reverse complement strand
GATTCCAGGGTCGCCCACCACTTTCACCAAATTGCGGCATCAAGGGGCTTTCTGCCCTAAAGCTCTCGGCGTTCCCATCCTTTCGGGATGCGCCGTGTCGGTCCGCTCGGTCTTCGGGCCGGCCGCGCCATGGCGATCGCTCCGGTCCAAAGCGGGAAGAGGAGGGCGGTCAGGGCGCAGTCAGGCACATGCCGGGCGCACAGGTCGCAAGACGCGCCCAAGCCCGCCATGCGATCATCGTGCGGCGCTGTTGCGCAGGGGGGTGCAGAGCGGGCGTTCGCGCCGGCCAGGCCACGACGCTCCGCCATGTCGGGGCGGCGTTCCGGCGGGGATCACAAGGCCTTGTGTGCCGGGGGAGGGCTGTAGCCCCCGAGCCTTGATGTGCGGAGCTGCAGTCTGACCATCGTTTCGGCCAGACCGATGGCGCAAGTCACACCGTCAAGTACGGGCAGCCCATGCTCTTTGGCGAGCGTGTCCGCCAGATCGGCCATGCCCGCGCAGCCCAGAACGATTGCCTCGGCGCGATCTTCCGCGACGGCACGTCCGATTTCCGCGCTGATGCGGTCGCACGCGCCCGATCCGGGATGTTCAAGATCCAGTACCGCGACCTCGGACGAGCGGACGCGGGCGCAGCGGGACATCAGGCCATAGCGGTGCAGGTTGTGTTCCAAGGCCGGCACCGATCGCCCCAGCGTCGTCACGACCGAAAACTTGTTCGCAATCATCGAGGCCATGTGATAGCCGGCTTCGCCGATCCCGATAACCGGCTTGTCGGTAAGACAGCGCGCGGCGTCCAGGCCGGTATCGTCGAAACAGGCAATCACCACCGCATCATAGTCCGGCGTCGTGCGGATGACCGACAGCATCCCCGACAATGCCATGGCCTCGTCATAGTAGCCTTCGATGGATTCCGGACCGTTGGTCGACGTTGCGGCCACAATCTCGGTTCCCTCCGACGCGACCCGCCGCGCGGCCGCGCCGACCTTTTCCGTCATCGAGGCGGTCGAGTTGGGATTCACCACAAGAATGCGCATTTACAGCTCACCTCCCAGATAGGCGGCCTTGATCCGTTCATCGTGCATCAGATCCTTTGAGTTTCCTGTCAGAACCACCGAACCGGTCGACATGGCATAGGCGCGGCTGGAGATAGACAGCGCCATCCGGCTGTTCTGCTCGACCAGAAGCACTGTGACCTTCTCGTCGCGGCTGATCGCCACGATGGCCCGGGCAATGTCCTGTACCAGTTTCGGCGCAATCCCAAGGGAAGGTTCGTCCAGAAGCAGAAGTCTGGGCCTGGCCATAAGGGCGCGCCCGATCACCATCATCTGCTGCTCGCCGCCGGAAAGTGTACTGGCCTGCTGGCCGTACCGCTCCTTGAGGCGGGGAAAGCGGGTCAGAACGCTTTCCAGCGTACTGGCGATTCCGGCCTTGTCGCTTCGGGTAAAGGCGCCCATCAGCAGATTGTCCTTCACCGACATGTAAGGAAACACCCGGCGGCCTTCCGGCACCATGGCGATGCCGCGTTTCACGATCTCGGCGGCGGGCGTGCCATCCAGTCTTTCGCCCATGAAGTGGATCGAACCGGACTTGATCTTGCGCAACCCGGTGATCGCGCGCAGGATCGAGGACTTTCCGGCGCCGTTCGCGCCGATCAGTGCCACGGTCTCGCCCTCGTTCAACGCAAGTGACACGCCTTTCAGCGCATAGACGTGGTCGTAGAAAAGCTCGACATCCTTGAAGTTCAGCATCTCTGTCATGGCCTAGATCCCAATCGCTGCGTCTTCGGAGCCGAGATAGGCCTCGATGACCTTCGGGTTCGCCTGTATCTCGGCTGGCGTTCCTTCGGCGATCTTTTCGCCGAAGTTGATGACGACGATGCGGTCAGAGATTTTCATAACCGCAGGCATGTCATGCTCGACCAAAAGCACGGTAACCCCGCGTTCGTCGCGCAGGCGGCGGACCTGGGTGACCATCTTCATCGTCTCATCATGGTTCATTCCGGCGAAGGGTTCATCAAGAAGCAGGACCTTCGGATCGGTGGCAAGCCCGATCGCCATGCCGAGCGCCCGCAGATTTCCTTGCGGCAGGTTTGAGGCAAGCTCGTCCCGGATCGCCTCCAAGCCGAGGAAGGTGATGATTTCATCGGCGGAACGGCCGAACCCGGCCTCGTCCGAGCGCGCCTGCTGGCTGCCAAGAAAGAAGCCGAGAAGCGAGGCCTTGGATCGCAGGTGATGGGCAACGATAATATTCTCGCGCACAGTCATCGACTTGAAGATCGTGGTTTCCTGAAACGTGCGAACCACGCCCATGCGCGCCACCTTGTGCGGTGCCAGGTTGCTGATGCGTTGGCCGCGAAACAGGACCTCGCCCGCGCTTGCCGGCACGAATGAGGCGATGAGCTTGAAAAGCGTGGATTTACCCGCACCGTTCGGTCCGATCACGGACAGGATCTCGCGCTCATTCACGTCGAAGCTGATGCTGTTGTTGGCGGTCAGACCGCCATATCTCTTGGTGATGCCCTTGATTTGCAGGATCGGAGTCATTTCCGTCTACCTTTCCGGTCAAAGAGGCTGAGCACTCCGTTGGGCAGGACCAGCATCAGTGCGATCATGGCGCTGGAGTAGATGAGAAGCTGGTATTCCTTGGCGGCCGACAGAAGGTCCCAGCCGAAGTAGAGCAGAAAGGTTCCCAGTATCGGGCCGCCCACATAGCCAAGTCCGCCAACGAAGCAGTAGAGCATGAAGTTCACGCTGTCGGTCACCGCGAAGGAGGACGGGTAGATGGATTGCGAGATCGCAACGAAGACCGCCCCCGCCAGACCCCCGAAGAAGGACGAGATCGCATAGGCCAATACGCGCAGATAGGCGGTATTGACCCCGATCGAAGCCGAAAGTTCCTCGTTCTGCTGCAGACTGCGGCAGAGGTGGCCCAGACGGGAATTCACGATCCGCCACAATACCAGATAGGTAAGCACCATCAGCGTGACGGCCAGAAGATAGAAGGCCGGCTTCGGGCTATCCATCGTCGAGAAATCGGGGATCAGGGTCAGCCCGAAGATCGACAACTCTCCCGGCAGCGGGATCGATGTGATCCCCTTGGCGCCGTTCGTGATCGACAGGGCCAAGGCCGTCAGCCGCGTCACCTCGGTCAGGACAAGGGTGATCATCGCGAAATAGACGCCGCGCAAGCGCAGGATCGGCAATCCGATCAGCACCGAGATCGCCGCGCAGAAAATCCCCGCCAGAGGCAACGTTGCCCAGAAGGAAAAACCCGCCTGGGTCATCAGAACGGCCGAGACATAGCCCCCCATCAGCGCATAGGCGCCCTGGCCGATGTTGATCCGGCCGATGTAGAAGGTCAGCCAGACGCCAGCCGCCCCGATCGACAAAAGCGCGACCGAGGTCAGCGTGTAGTAAAGATCCCAGCGGCCGGTGGCGCTGATGGTGACGGGGACCAGGACAAAGATTGTCAGCAGAAAGGCCGCAAGGACGGCATAGGTCTTCGTCATCACATCAACCCCACGGCTTGCCCATCAGCCCTTGCGGGCGGAAGGCCAAAAAGACCATCAGCGAGGCGAAGATCACCAGATAGGTGATGTCCCCGTACGCCGCCAGAAGTGTCAAGCCGACGCTTTCCATCATGCCAAGGATGAACCCCCCGGCAATGGCACCGGAAATGACGCCCGCGCCCCCGATCATGATCATCATGAATGCCTTGATCGAGGTCGGCCCGCCCATGCCAAGATTGATCCCGGTGATCGTGACCAAAAGCCCGCCGACAAGGCCCGCCAGCATCGCGCCGAGTGCGAAGCCGATCATCGAATATCGGTCGACATCGACGCCCATCAGCTGCGCGGCCACCCGGTCCTGCGCCAGAGCGCGCATCGCGCGGCCCGCCTTGGTATATTGCATCAGCGCGATGAAGCCCGCGATCATCGCGATCGCCAGGGCCAGGATCAGGATCCGGTCGTAAGGCATGATGATCCGCATGTCCCAGTTGAAGACGCCGTTCACGATCTTCGGAACACCGCGTTGCTTTTCGCCGAAAAGAAGCAGGATCACCGCGTCCAGGAAAAAGGCGATGCCGGCCGCCAGAAGCATGGTGCTTTCATCGCGTTTCGATTTCCGGATCACCGGTCGGAACAGAAAGACCTCGATGAGTGCACCCATCACCGCCAGGATGATCGCCGAGGCAATCAGGCCGAGGACGAAGGGCAGGCCCCATTGCGCAACGACCGTATAGGTGACGAAGCCTCCGAAGACATACATCTGCCCATGGGCAAAGTTCAGCACGTTCATCAGCGAAAAGATCAGGGTCAGTCCCAGCGCGATCAGGGCATACTGCGCGCCAAGATACAGACCGTTGGCAAGGATCTGCTCCATGCACGGTTCTCCTAGTGTATCTGAACAGGGCCGCCGGTCAGACGGCCCCGTGGGTCGTCGGAAAAGGCGTCAGTCGACCTGGGCGACGAACAGCGTCTCGAAAGCGCCGTTGTTATAGGTGTTCACCACCAGCGGAACCGACAGCTGCCGCTTTTGCCCGAACGAAGTCATGCCGACATATTTCAGCTTGGCATCGCCCTTCATATAGGGGTTCGGGGCCTCGAACGTGTCCATCGTCGTCTTGAATTCCTCGACATTGTCGATTGCGGCCGGGTTCGCCGCCATCGTGGCGAGGATGTATTCCAGCGCATAGACCTTGGTGTTGGACTCGTCGTTGTATTCGCCGAACATCTTGGTGTAGCGGTCCACGAATTCGACCATCGCGTCGGAAGCCAGCTCTGGCGTCGAAGCGCCACCGACCGAGATGAAGCCGTTGGCCAGCTCGCCCGCGCCTTCCTGCAAGACCGCCGCATCCTGCGCCGTCTCGGTGGAGATAAGGCCGGTATAACCCAGTTCGCGAGCCGAGCGGATCAGCTGCGGTGCGTTCGCGGGCGACACGCCCGACAGGACGAGAAGGTCAGGCGCCGACTGGATGACCGGCAAGAGAACCGGGGTAAAGTCGGTGGTGTCGACCTGATAGGTTACGGAATCCGAAACCACCTCAAGCCCGAGCGCTTTCGCCGCGGCCGAGCCGGAATCGCGTTGCGACAACGGGTCGGATTCATTGGCGGCGACGAAGGCCACTTTCTTCACACCGTTGTTGTCCATGAGGTATTTGTAGATTGCCGGGCCGGACTGGTAATTTGCGACCATGCCCAGAACCGCGTTCGACGCGGGCGCGGTATAGAGTTCTTTCGGGAAGGCATAGGGGAAGTAAATGATCCCGTTCTGCTCGGCCACCGGGCGAACCGCGGCAGCACCGTCATCGACGTTCGGGCCAACGACATAATGGATGCCGGCCTGTGCCATCTGTTCCATGCCCGCGATAGCGCGCTTGGGGTCCTTCTGGTCGTCGAACGAGACGATTTCGACATCGTATTTGGTGCCGCCGATGTCGTAACCGCCGGTTTCATTGATCCAAGCGGCGCGGGTTTCCATCGAACGCTGGTTCGAGGTGCCCCATGCGGCGGCGGGGCCCGAGGTAACGCCGACGAAGCCGATCTTCAGAACCGGGTTATCTGCAAAAACGGCGCCAGACAGGACAAAGCTGGCGACGGTAGCCAGTGCGGTAGTTTTGAGAATGGTACGGCGATTCATGCGGCAAACTCCCTAAGAGCCAATTGATGGATGTTGTTCCGTCCCGCTTTTTCTGGGATCTTTTGTTGAGACTGTCATTTTGTTAACAATCCCGTCAACAAGAATAATAGGTGTCGTAAACATTTTGCTGACCTTGATTGAGGCGACTATGTTAACTATCTGGCTGTAGTTGCTGCATAACAGTTCAGGCATATTCGGAATGACCGCTTCGCCCCGATCCAGCGATGACGCTTCGGCTATCGATGAAATAGACGAGGAAGACATCGTCGACCGCATTTTTGACGCCGTCGTGGAACAGCGCCTGCCACCCGGCACGAAGCTGTCCGAATCGGTGCTCTGCGAAGCGTTCGGCGTTGGGCGCATGCGCATAAGGCGTGCGCTGCTGTTGCTTGCGAGCCGGGAAGTGGTCGATCTGCACGCTAACCGCGGGGCCTTCGTCGCGTCTCCCTCACCGCGACAGGCGCGGGAAGTCTTCGAAGCACGTCTGGCGTTGGAGCCGAAGATCGCGCGCCTTGCGGTCGAGCGGGCGACGGCTGACGATATCGCGAACCTGTCCGCCCATTTGCTGAAAGAGCACGCGGCCCATCACGAGGACAGCCGGCAAGAGGCGATCCGCCTGTCGGGCCAGTTCCACCTGCTGCTTGCCCAGATCGCCGCAAATTCGGTGTTGCTGCGGATGATGAAAGAGCTGGTCACGCGTACGTCTCTGATCATCGGCATCTTCGGGGCGCCCAGCGTGACGAACTGTCGGGACGATGATCACGAACGGATACTCGATGCGTTCAAGGCGCGGGACGGCCAGGCTGCCTGCGACCTGATGGTCGAACATTTGCGGGTGATCGAGGGAAGCCTGGAGCTTCAGAACAAGACCGGCGGCGCGGTTGATCTGGTAAACCTGTTCAGGCGGAAGTAAACCGCCCCGTGGGTATCGGCCCCCCGCAATGCCCGTGCAATGGGGGACCAGACCCGGTGGCATCGTCGTGCGGGGCTTGGACGCCAGCCTCGGGGCGGCTTGATGAAGAGTGCCCCGTTTCGGACCAGCCGATTTCGCTCGCCCGCGCCGCGTCAATGATCAGCGCGCGGCTATGCTCGCGGCTCGACAGGATCTGCGGGTGGCGAAACGCCTTCGTCATCTCGCTTTCCGGACCGGAACCCGCCGGTCAGCCGTAATAGGGCGGCAAGCGCGATCAGCGCCACGGGCAGCAGATAGGCCGCACTTATCGGGACGCGTTTGCCGAAGTTCAGCGCGAAGGAAAGCCAGATATACCAGATCCCCGTCCGGTGCAGCAGGCGCCAGGCCCGAAGGCCGATGAGGCGCGCGGGCCGGTCGAATGAGGTCAGCGTCATCGCCAGGATGAACCCGTAGGCCAGCCCGCCGCCCAGATAGGTCACCACATTGGTCAGGCGCAGGAAAACCGCGAAGTCAAGCTGGGCAAGCGTGATGATCGCCGCCAGATGGACGCCATGAGACACGGCGAAGGCGACGCCAAGGTAGCGGCGGTTCCGCCTGAGCCACCGGGTCGGCGCGGAAGGGAACAGCCGGACCAGCGCCGATGCCGCGAAGGCCGGCAGGAACAGCGCAAGCGATGTCCGCGCCGTCAGGCGGATGGCCATCCGCGCACCCTCTACCGGTTCGGGCGCCAGCGCGAAGGCCGCCGCCGCCAGCGCGACCACGACCGCGCCCGCCAATCCTGTCAACCGCCACCCTGAAAACATGCTGATTCTCCGCTTGATGTAAGCGTTGATTACATGTCGCGAGAGATCGTTCAAGCGAATTTAATCGGTGATTACATTCGCTGCGAACCCTGCTAGCATGGCGGCATGGCATCTTCATCTTCCCCTCCGGCGCGGGCCGGCTATCATCATGGCAATCTGGTCGAGGCCCTGCTTGCCGCCGCCATCGCCCTGATCGAGGAAAAGGGCGTGGAGGCGCTGGCGGTGCGCGAGGTCGCCAAGCGGGCCGGCGTCTCGCCCGGGGCGCCGTTCCGGCATTTCGCCAGCAAGACCGCGCTTTTGACGGCGGTGGCCGAACAGGCGATGACCCGGCTGACGGCCTCTGTGCGGGCCGAGCTTGACGCGGTGGGCCAGACCAGCCCGCTTGAGGCGCTGCGGGCCATCGGGCGCGGCTATCTGGGCTGGGCGCTGGCCAATCCGACGCATTTCCAGGTGGTCAGTTCGCGCTCGCTGATCGACTTCCACGGCTCGCCCGTTCTGGTGGAAGAGAACGAGGCGATCCGCGTCATCATGGCGGACCTGATCGCCCGCGCCATGCGCGAGGGGCGGCTGCGGCCGGGCATCGACACCGAGGATCTGATGTTTTCCGCCCGCGCCTTCATCTATGGCGTCGCCCGCATGTGGATCGACGGCCACTTTCCCGAATGGAAGATCGGCAAGGTTCCCGAACGGGCGATGTCGGACGCGCTGGACATGTTCGTGGGGCTGCTTGGCGGCGACCCTTCGGTGGCACCCGGTTAGGCCGGCTCGCCGCGCCGCACCAGCAGATAGTCGCCCGCCTCCCGGTCGAACCCGCCGATCTCCAGCCCCGAAGCGAAGGCCGCCTGCAGGCTTTCGCGAACCCGAAGCCGTTCGGCCAGCGCCAGATCGGGCGCGCCGGACAGCAGCGCCGCGAAATCCGGCGGGATGCCCACGCGGCCGAGGATCTCGCCCGGTTCGGGCTGCGGCCTGAGGCCCCGGGCCCTGGCCCCGACGCCCGGCGCCTCAAGCCGCCATTCCGCCAGAAGCCGGTCGGACGGCGCCCCGGCATTGATGCCCGCCATGTCGCCGTAATAGTCGGGATGATAGACCTTCCCCGTGGCGCCAAGCGTGTCGATGTTCAGCGATGCATTGGTGCGGCGCAGGGGATCGAAGGTCCAGCGCACCAGGGCGATGCCATGCCTCTGGCACCAGTCCCGCTGATACCATTTCAACCGGACGCCCAGCTTCAGACCCCGCGCCTGCGGCAGCACCGCCAGCCGGTGCGAATGCTGCACCGTCCGGTCACGCGTGGGAAAACCGAAGACATAGCCAACCAGCTCACCCCCCCGGAAGGCTCCGGCGCAAAGCCCGCCTTCGGCCTGAATGACCATCATCAGGTCGGCGGGATCGGGGCTGTCGCCCTCTCCCCAGACGGCACGTTGCAGCCTTTCGGCGGCCAGAAATTCGGCCATGCCGCGCAGGTCGCGCAGGGTCACCTCGCTCAACGGTCGAACCTCCGCACATCGCTGCTGACGGTCGCAAGGAAATCGTGGTCTAGGCTGACGCCGGTTCCGGGCCCTTTCGACACCGGCATCCGGCCCTCCACCGTCTCCAGCTTCTCGACGACGATGTCACGGTGGAAATAGCGGCTGGCCGAGGAGGTATCGCCGGGCTTGGTGAAGTTCGGCAGGGTGGACAGATGGATGTTGTGGGCGCGGCCGATGCCGCTTTCCAGCATCCCGCCGCACCAGACCGGCACATCGAAGGCCGCGCAAAGGTCGTGGATCGCAAGGGCGCTGCAATGCCCGCCCGAGCGGCCGACCTTGATGTTGATGACCCGCGCCGCATCCGATTGCAGCGCCTTGCGGGCATGGGCCGGCGTGCGGATCGACTCGTCCAGACAGATCGGCGTCCGCATCCGCGCCTGCAGCGTGGCATGGTCGTGAATGTCATCCCAGGCCAGCGGCTGTTCGACATAATCCAGCGCGAAATCGTCAAGCCCTGCCAGCAGCCCGCTGTCGGCCAGCGTGTAGTCGCAATTGGCATCGACGGTCAGCTTCGCCTCGGGGAAGGCCTCGCGCACGGCGCGAACAAGGGCGATGTCATGGCCCTTGCATATCTTCAGCTTGATGCGCTTGTAGCCCTGGTCGAGATGGTCCCTGACCCTGCCGATGGTGGTATCGACCGGGCCAAGCCCCAGCGACACGCCAACGTCGATCGCATCGCCGCTGCCGCCAAGGGCGGTCTGCAGCGGCAGATGAAGCGACCGCGACCAGAGGTCCCAGAACGCCATCTCGACCGTCGCCCGCGCCATGTGGTTGGCCCGCCATGGCGCCAGATGCCGCGCAAGCGCCTGCGGGTTGGCAAAACTTTGGCCCACGATGCCCGGCAGAAGGACCGTCGACAGAAGATCCATCGCGCCCGCGGTGGTTTCTTCAAGATAGTCGGGCAGGGGATCCATCACCCCTTCGGCCACGCCTTCGAACCCTGACGAAAAAAGCCGGACCAGCGGAAACAGCTTTTCGTGCATGGTCCCGGTCGCGATGGCGAAAGGCGTGACGAGCGGCAGCCGGACAAGGCGCAGTTCCGCTCCGTCGATGGTCAAGGGGCCGCGCGCCTGACCCGTTTCGACCCTGTCGATCATCTTTCGCCCCCGGATCCACGCCTATTTCGCCGCCCGTCAGAATACTCAAAGAAAGTTTTCTTGCAAGATTGACCGTTCGCAATATTTCTGACACGCTTCCCAAATCGGTGAGTGCGGCGGTCGGGGGGGACGCTTGCGGCGATGAACGAGGCAGGCCCATCAGCATCGGCACCCGCCGACCTGCGTGACAGGCTCAGGGCGAGCCTCGACAGTTCGACCCCGGCGGCACGGAAACTGGCGGCCTATTTCCTCGCCAACCTCAAGACCCTGCCTTTCGAAACCGCGGCAAGCGTTGCCGGAAAGGTCGGTGTCAGCGAAGCGACCGTCGGCCGCTTTTCGCGCAACCTCGGCTATCGTCACTTCAAGGAGGTCAAGGCCGCGCTTCATTCCGAATTGGGCGCAAAGGCCTGGCTTATCGGCGAGCGGCTTCAGAATTTCGCCGAACGGTTGCGCAGCGGCTCTGACGAGGCCGCGCTTGGGATGCAGCGCGAGATCGCCGCGATCGTCGCGAATTACGAAACCGCCGCGACGGCGGAATTCGCGCGCGCGGTCAAGCGGCTTGCCAGCTGCCCGCAGGTCTTTGTCAGCGGCTTTCAGACCGAGCGTGGCCATGGCCAGTTTCTTGCCAACAACCTGCAATACCTCCGCCCGGGGGTGCAGCTTCTCGACCTTGCCGGCGGCAGCTTCGCCGATCTTCTTCTTGCGCCGAAAGGCACGGCCTGCCTGGTCCTGATTGACGGGCGCCGCTATTCCGCGCTGACGCTGAAACTTGCGCAGGCCGCGCGGCAGGCCGGGATTCCGGTGACGCTGGTCACCGATCCCTATTGCACCTGGGGCGCCGAGGTCGCGGACGAAATGTTCATCGTCCAGACCGACCTCAACCAGTTCTGGGATGCGACATCGGCCATGTCCTCGCTGATCGGTCTGATTGTCAACGGCGTCTTCGGCGAGCTTGGCCCGGATGTCGAGGCAAGGATGAGCCGTATTTCCGAACTCCATGCGGACTTCATCGGACATACGGAAGGGTCGTCACGGATTTCCCGGTAACCGCGAACAACAAACGAAGCACAGGAGAGGTCGATGTTCCAAAGTTTCAGAATGCACCTTTTGGCCGGCAGCACGTGCCTGGCCGCGCTAATCCCCGCATCCCTCTGGGCGCAGGAGGCGGTTTTCGTCCTCGGCAGCTCCGAGGTCGGCATCCCGAACTACAACCCGCTGACCGCGGTCAACACCAACGCCGCCTTCACGATGATCTATGACACGCTGGTCGAACAGGACGGCGATCTTTCCTTCCATCCCCATCTGGCCGAAAGCTGGGAAGAGGCGCCTGACGGCAAGTCCTGGGTGTTTCACCTGAAGCCCGGGGTCAAGTTCCACAACGGCGATCCCCTGACGTCGGACACCATCGTCCAGTGGATCGAGATGTTCCGGTCATCGGAAAACTCCTACATGACCGACAATGTCGAGAAGGTGGAGGCGGTGGACGAGACGACGGTCAGGTTCGTGATGAAGAACCCCGATCCGAACCTTCTTTACAACCTTTCCTCCTCGTTCATGGCGATCCCCGACCCCAAGGTCGTCACCGAACTGGGCGAGGACTACGGGATCACCGAGGCGGTCGGCACCGGCCCCTTCAAGCTGGAAAGCTTCACGCTTGGCCAGGAAACCGTGCTGGTGCGCAATGACGACTATGCCTGGGCCTCGCCCCTGGCGGAAAACCAGGGCCCGCCGCATCTGGCCAGGCTGACCTTCCGCGAGATCCCCGAGGATTCGACTGCCTTCCTTGAACTGAAATCGGGCGGGGTCGATGCCCTTCTGTCGCTGCCGACCGACTATCTTGGCGAGATCGGCGCCGAGCCTTCGCTGGCCCTGGCCGAAATTCCGGGGCAGGAAGTCTATTACATGCCGATCAACGTGACGAAGGAACCCTTCACCGATATCCGCGTGCGGCAGGCGGCCGCGCTGGCCATCAATCAGGACGAGATCCTGAAGAACGTCTTTTCCAATTATGGCCAGGTCGCGCACAACTTCCTGATTTCGGCCCTGCCGGAATCGAAGATCGACCCCGCGCTCGACATCAGTTTCGACCCCGACAAGGCGAATGCGCTTCTGGACGAGGCCGGCTGGGTCAAGGGCACCGACGGCGTGCGCGAGAAGGACGGCAAGAAGCTGACCGTCGCGCTCTGGACACAAAGTGACAGCGTCTTCCGCCGCCTGACCGAGGTCGTGCAGGCCGAACTGAAGGCCGTGGGCTTCGATCCGCAGATCCAGACCTTCGACAGCTCGGTCATCCGCGACGAATACAAGAAGGGCGAACAGCAGCTCGCCGTGCGGTCCTACTTCTGGAACAACGCCGATATCGTCGACTGGTTCTTCGGCGGCGACCGGCTTGGCTATCCGAACATCTCGATGTTCAACGATCCCAAGGCCGAGGAACTGCGCGCCAAGGCGATGTCGGGTTCGGCCACGCAGGAAGAGCGGGTGGCGAACTTCACCGCCTATCATGCCTATGTCACCAGCCAGTTCCCCTATGCGCCGATCTATCAGCCCGAACAGAACATGGCCTACAACAAGGACCGGATCGTGATACCCGGGGTCATCCACGGCAACTCGATCACCGGTACGGTGGTGCAGGACATCAGCGTGAAGGAATAGGGCGGGCCGGCCGGCGGAAGAAGAGCGATGCTTTCCTATCTCATCAAGCGGATCCTGCTTCTTGTGCCGGTCTTCCTCGCGGTGTCGGCGGTCATCTTCCTGATCCTGCACCTCATTCCGGGCGACCCGGTCGACAACCTTCTGAAGGTCGGGTCGTCTGCCTCCAAACGGGCCGAGATCGAGGCGCGCTATGGCCTCGACCGGCCGCTGATCGTTCAGTACGGCATCTGGCTTGGCAACGTGCTGCAGGGCGATCTGGGCACCTCGATCGTCACCCGCCGCCCGGTGGCGCAGCTGATCGGACAGGTCATGCCGGATTCATTGCAACTGGGCGGGCTGGCGCTGCTTCTGTCCTCGGTCGCGGGTGTGCTTCTTGGCGTTCTTGCGGCAAAGGCGCGGGACCGCTGGCCCGACCGGCTGGTGATGGGGGGCGTGCTTCTGGGCTCGACCCTGCCTTCGTTCTGGATCGGCCTCATCCTGATCCTTGTCTTTTCGGTGCAGCTTGGCTGGTTCCCCGTCTCGGGCGCGCGCGGCTGGTCGAGCCTTGTGCTGCCGGTCATCACCATCGGGCTTGGCGGTATCGCCCTTGTGGCGCGCGTCACCCGTGTCGCGATGATCGACACGGCGGGGCGGGATTTCGTATTGCTGCTGCACGCCAAGGGCCTGCCGCCGGGCCGGATCCTGTGGCGCCACGTGCTGCGCCACGCCATGATCCCGGTCGTCACCATCCTGGCGCTGCGGATCGGCTGGATCCTTGGCGGGGCGGTGACGGTCGAATATGTCTTTGCCCGCCCCGGCCTTGGAACCACGCTGATCAAGGCGCTGAACCAGCACGATTATCCGGTGGTGCAGGCCTGCCTTCTGATGCTGGCCATCGCCGTCATGCTGGGCACGCTTCTGGGCGACATCATCCAGGCGCTGATGGACCCGCGCGTGCGCGAGGCGATCACATGAGCCTTGCGCGCAGCATAGCACCCGTGGCCCGGGCGCTGCGAACTCCGGTCGGGGCCATCGCGGGCCTGTGGCTGGCGCTGATCGTGGCGGCGGCGCTGCTGGCGCCGCTGATCGCGCCCTATGCCTATGACGTGCAGAACCTGCCGGAAAGCTTCCAGCCGCCATCCCCGGCCCATCTTCTTGGCACCGACGAGTTCGGCCGCGACCTGCTGACCCGGATCATCTATGGCGCGCGAACCTCGCTTTCCGTCTCGGTCATCTCCATCGCCATTTCGGTTTTCGCCGGCATGGTTCTTGGCGCGGCGGCGGGCTATTTCGGCGGCACTTTCGACCGGGCGGTGACCATTGTCGTCGACCTCAGCTGGTCCTTTCCGGAAATCCTTGTCGCGCTGATCCTTGTCGCCATCATCGGCCCCGGCGTGACCGGCACGATGGCGGCGATCGGTGTCGCCTATCTTGCGCAGTTCACCCGCCTCACCCGGTCGCAGATCCTTGCCATCAGGTCCGAGACCTATATCGAAGCTGCGCGCAGCCTTGGCGCCGGCGGTGGCTTCATCCTGTTTCGCCACCTCTTGCCGAATGCGCTGGCCCCGGTTCTCGTGGCCGGGATGCTCGCCACCGGCGATGCCATCATCCTTGAGGCGACGCTCGGCTTCTTCGGCCTTGGCGCACAGCCCCCCCTGCCAAGCTGGGGGTCGATGATGTCCTCGGGCTCTGCGCTTCTCTTCAAGGCGCCGTGGATCATCATCCTGCCCGGCCTTGCCGTCGCCATCACCGTCATCGCGATCAACCTCTTCGGCGATGCGTTGATCCGCGCGCTCGACATCAAGACCCGGCTGAGGGAGGCGTGAGCGTGCTCTTGTCCGTGCGCGATCTCTCTGTGCGTTTCGGCGAGGTCGAGCCGCTTTCCGGCATCAGCTTCGACATAGACCGGGGCGAGATCCTTGGGCTGGTGGGCGAAAGCGGGTCGGGCAAGTCGTTGACGGCGATGGCGGTGGCGGGGCTTCTGCCCCTTGTCGGCGGCAGGATCGCGGCGGGCAGCGTGACCTTCGACGGCACCGACCTGACGCGTCTGGCCGAGGATCAGCTTCGCACCTATCGCGGGCGGCGCATCGCCTTCGTCACCCAGAACCCGATGACCGCGCTCGATCCCGCGCAACGGGTCGGGGAACAGATCGATGTGGTGGCGCGGCTCCACCGGGGCCAGTCGCGGCAGGGCGCGCGGGCGACGACGCTGGACCTTTTGACCGCGCTTCGCATCCCCGAGGCGGCGGCGATCTGCGATGCCTACCCGCACCAGCTTTCAGGCGGCATGAAGCAGCGCATCGTCATCGCGATGGCGCTGGCCGGGGAACCGGACCTGATCATCGCCGATGAGCCGACGACCGCGCTTGATGTAACGGTGCAGGCGCAGATCATCCATCTGCTTGGGCAACTGGTGCGCGAGCGGGCGCTTGGCCTGATGCTCATCACGCATGACATGGGTGTGGTGGCGCAGATCTGCGACCGGGTCGCCGTGCTCTACGCCGGACGGCTGGCCGAAACGCGCGCGGCCGCGCCGTTGTTCGCCGCTCCCCGCCACCCCTATACCGCCGCGCTGATCGGCTGCATCCCGCGCGAAGGCATGGCGCCGGGCAGCCTTGCCGGCATTCCCGGCGCGGTGCCCTCGGCTGCCGCCTATTCCGCCGGTTGCCGCTTTCACGCCCGATGCGCCCGGATGACGGGCCGGTGCCGGACCGAGGTTCCCGTGCCCGCCGAACGGCCCGAGGGTGGCGCCCTGGCCTGTCACAACCCGCTGGAGGTGCCGTGACCGCGCCCCTCATCACCGCCGAAAACCTTACCCGCCGCTTTTCCACCGGCGGGGGCTGGCTGCGCCCGGCACGATCCATGATGGCCGTGCGCGGCGTGTCTTTCGATGTGGCCAGGGGCGAGGTGCTGGGCGTCGTGGGCGAAAGCGGTTGTGGAAAATCCACCCTTGCCCGGCTGGTCCTGCGGCTGATCGAGCCGACCGAAGGCCGGGTCGCCTTCGATGGAAGCGACGTCACGGACCTTGGTGCGGGCGATCTGCGGCGCCTTCGCCGCCGCATGGCCATGGTGTTCCAGGACCCCTATTCATCGCTCGACCCGCGCTTTACCGTGGCCGATGCCCTGACCGAACCTTTCGCGGTTCAGGGCGAGGCCCCGCCGGCAGGGCGCATCAACGCGCTTCTCGATCAGGTGGGCCTGTCGCAGGCGATGGCCGCAAGCTATCCCCACCAGCTTTCGGGCGGCCAGCGCCAGCGTGTCGGCATCGCACGCGCGCTGGCGCAGGCGCCGGATTTCATCGTTCTCGATGAACCAACCGCCTCGCTCGACGTGTCGATCCAGGCGCAGATCATCGCACTTCTGTCCGAGCTTCGCAGCGGCAACGGGCTGACCTATCTTTTCATCAGCCATGACCTTGGCCTGGTGCGCTACTTCTGCGACCGGGTGCTGGTGATGTATCTGGGTGCCGTGGTCGAGGTGCTGCCGCGCGCGGATGCGGCCCCGCGCCACCCCTATACGCGGGCGCTTCTGGACAGCAACTGCGTCCCCGACCCGACCCGCCGCAGAACCCTGCAGGCGTTGAAGGGCGAAATCCCCTCGGCTTTCGATCTGCCGAAAGGCTGCGCCTTCGCGGCCCGCTGCCCGCGCGCGACCGATCTCTGCCGGGCCGAAAACCCGGACCTGCGCGAAATCACACCCGGCCACCCGGTCGCCTGCCACCATCCACTATGAGAGGTTTCATGCCGTTCACCGTCCTCACCGCTGAATTCGTGACCGAAAACAACACCTTCAAGAAGGGCCTGACCGAGCTTTACGACTTCGAGGTCGACACGCTGCTGGAAGGCGATGCCGCGATCCGCGCGCGGCGCGGGGCGAACACGGAACTTGCGGGCTTTCTCGATGTCGCCGAAGTGGCCGGCTGGCAGGTGATCCATACGATTTCCGCCACCGCCTCGCCCAACGGGCCGGTCTCGCGGGTGGCCTACGACCGGATCGCGGGCGTCATCACCGATGCCATCAAGGCAAACCGGGACAAATTGGACGGCATCCTCCTCAGCCTCCACGGCGCGCAGGTGACCGAGTTCTGCGAGGATGGCGAGGGTGAGCTTCTGGCCCGCATCCGGGCAATCACCGGCCCCGACATGCTGATCGGCGTGACGCTCGACCTTCATGCCAATGTCACCCGCGCCATGGTGCGCGACGCGCAGATGTGGGTCAGTTTCAAGACCTATCCCCATATCGACATGCGTGCCTGTGGCGTGCAACTGGCCAGGATGATGGGCGAGGCCATGGAAGGGCGGACCCGTCCCGCCACCCTGCGCCGCGACGTGCCGATGATGGACGAGGTCAACTCCGGCCGCTCCGACGAAGGGCCTATGGTGCCGCTCTACGCGGCGGCGCGCCGGCAGGAAAGCGAACCCGGTATCCTGTCGGTTTCGATCAATGCCGGGTTTTCGGACGCGGACATAAAGGAGATGGGGCCAACCGTCCTTGTCACCTACGACCGGAACATCGCTGGCGCCGAGACGCGGGCGGGCGAGATCGCGGACGCCCATGCCCGCGCGATCTGGCAGGCACGCGATACCGTCGCCAACGTGTTTCTCGACGTGGGTGACGCGGCGGCACAGGCGGCGGCCTTCGATGCCGCCAAGGGCCCGATGGTGATTGCCGACTATGCCGACAACCCCGGCTCGGGCGCTTACGGCGACGCCACGAACCTGCTGGCCGCGATGCTGGATGCGGGGCTGCAAGACGCGGTCTTCGCGCCGATGATCGACGCCGAAGCGGCGGCCGAACTGCACCGCCACAAGGTCGGTGATGTGGTGACGCTAGCGGTCGGGGGCAAGAACGACCCGGCCTTCGGTGGCGGCCCGCTGAGGCTTACCGGCACCATCACCCATCTGTCGGACGGCGCGTTTCGCGGCGACGGGCCGATGCTTGGCGGGCTTGACCGCACCTTCGGCGCAACCGCGATCCTCAAGGTGGGCGGGACCGAGATCCTGATCGTGACCGAGCGCGAGCAGATGCTCGACCAGCAGCAACTCCGCGCTTTCGGCATCGACCCGACGACGCGCCGGACGCTTGCGCTGAAAAGCATGCAGCACTTCCGCGCGGCGTTCGAGCCTTTGGCCGGCAAGGTCATCGTCTGCGACAGCGGCGCGCTCTCCACGCCGCAAATGTCGCGCCGCCCTTATCGCAACGTCCGCCGCCCGATCTGGCCGCTCGACCCTGATGTGACGTTCTGAAGGGGGTCTGATCTTCTCGGCGGTGGATCGCTGGACCTCCACCCCCGCGCCGCTAATGGATGCCAACCCGATGAAGCTGTTCCAGCTTGTCCGGGTTGCGCATGATGTAGATATCGCTGACCAACCCATCCGCATCGTAGGAGAACGATACCGCCGCCACAGCTGCAC
>JAGRDO010000024.1 GCA_020447005.1 Paracoccaceae bacterium | reverse complement strand
GGGACGATCTCGATCTTGCGCTCGACGCCTTCAGGGGCGCGGGCAGGGCGGTGGGGGCGATATGATGCGCAACGACATGAAGGCGCTGGCCAAGGCAAAGCCCGAGCCCGGTCTGTGGATGGAAAACCGGCCCATGCCCGAGATCGGGCCGGACGATGTGCTGATCCGCATCCGCAAGACCGGGATCTGCGGCACCGATATCCATATCTGGAACTGGGACGAATGGGCGGCGCGCACCGTGCCGGTCGGGTTGGTCACCGGCCACGAATTCGCGGGCGAGATCGTCGAGATCGGGCGCAACGTAGAGGGGCTGTCGATCGGCCAGCGTTGTTCGGGAGAAGGCCATCTGATCGGCAAGAAAAGCCGCCAGAGCCGGGCGGGCAAGTTCCACCTCGACCCGGCGACGCGCGGGATCGGGGTGAACGAACAGGGCGCTTTCGCCGAATATCTGCGCCTGCCCGCCTTCAACGTCGTGCCCCTGCCCGACGAGATCGATGACGAGATCGGGGCGATCCTCGACCCTCTGGGCAACGCCGTCCACACGGCCTTGTCCTTCGACCTCGTAGGCGAGGATGTGCTGATCACCGGCGCGGGACCCATCGGCATCATGGCCGCCGCCGTCGCCCGCCATGTCGGCGCCCGCCACGTGGTGATTACCGATGTCAATCAGGACCGGCTGGACCTTGCGGCAGAGGTGACGGACGTGGTGCCCGTCAACGTGGCCAAACAGGACCTGAGGGACGTGGAAGGCGCCCTGAAGATGAAGGAAGGCTTCGATGTCGGCATGGAGATGTCGGGCAATCAGGCCGCCCTTGACCAGATGGTCGAGAACATGGTGATGGGCGGGCGCATCGCCATGCTGGGCATCCCGCCGGGCAAAAGCCCCGTCGACTGGTCCCGCATCGTCTTCAAGGCGATCACCATCAAGGGCGTCTATGGGCGCGAGATCTTCGAGACCTGGTACAAGATGATCGCGATGCTGGAAAACGGTCTCGATATCCGCCGGGTCATCACCCACCGCTACAAGGTCGATGATTTCCGCGACGGGTTCGAGATCATGCGCTCGGGCAAGAGCGGCAAGGTCGTGCTGGACTGGGGCTAGGCCGCGCGGATCAGATCGGCAATTCGTGGGTTTCCTTGATCTCGTCCATGACGAAGCTGGCCGAGATATCCTGCAACGGAACCTTTGCGATAAGGCGCTGATAGAAGCGGTCATAGTCCTTGACGCTCGCGACGCGGACCTTCAGCACATAGTCCAGATCGCCCGCCATCCGGTAGGCGCCGATGATTTCCGGCATCGACCGCACCGCGCGGTCGAATTTTTCCAGCCAGTCCGTCCCGTGTTCCTTGGTCCGGATCAGGACCAGCACCAGAAGGCCAAGGCCAAGCGCCTCGGGATCAAGCAGCGCGACACGGCGGCGGATGATCCCCGCCTCCTCCAGCAACTTGACCCGCCGCCAGCAGGCATTGCGCGACATTCCGGCCTTTTCGGCCAGCGTGTCGATGCTGTCGCTGGCGTCGCCCTGCAACGCCCGCAGGATGCGACGGTCGATCTCGTCTATGGAATGGGCCATGCCGAACCCGCCTTTTCAGCCGACTGCCCGCTCAGGCAGCATCGCGCCCGCGGTGACGAAAAATCGCCCGCGCCTCATCCGCAGCATAGTCGCCGCCGAAACGCGAAACATCCCCTGAAAGTCCTTTCACCGAACTCAGGATAAAATCGATATCGGTGTCGGCAAGCGAATAGGCAAGGTTGAACCGGATGAAGCCCGGCTTGGAAATCTCGTTGCCCGCCAGGATGCGTGCGCGGATCGCCTCGGACGCGGGTGCGTCGATAGACAGCAGGCGGTGGACATAGGGCCCCGCGCAGGAACATCCGCCGCGGGCCTGAACGCCGTGCAGGTCCGACAGGATACGGGTTGCAAGCTGGTGGTGGTGATAGCCGCCCTTGCCGTCGCGAAGACGGAAGGAAAAGAAGGGCAGTCGCGGCAGGTCGCGCGGGCCGAGCAATTCGACATGGCGATTGTCCGCCAGCGCGGCAAAGCCCTTGCGCGTCAGCTCGGCGTTGCGCCGGGCGATCCAGCCGGTCCCGATCATGTCCTTGATCATGAAGACCAGGGCCGCGCGGATATCGCCCACCACATTCGGGGTTCCGGCTTCCTCGCGCGCCTCAAGGGCGGCGGAATAGTCATGCCGCCCCGGTGCCGCGAACCGCACGGTGCCGCCGCCAGGCCATGTCGGCAGGTCCGATTCAACCGCCGCGCGGCGCAGGACCAGCACGCCCGAGGCCGCCGGCCCGCCAAGAAACTTGTGCGGCGACGCGACGACCGCATCGAGTTCCACGCCACCGTCCAGCACCATCGAGATCGGCAGATAAGGCCCGCCGCCGGCATAGTCCCAGACCGATTTCGCGCCATGCGCGCGCAGGATGCGCGTGACCGCCAGAGGATCGGTCATCACCCCGGTGATATTGGACGCCGCCGAAAAGGCGCCGACCTTGACCGGCGCGTCGGCATGGTCCTTCAGCACCTGCTCAAGCTGGGCCAGATCGGGGCCGCCCTCCGGGCATTCGTCGATCTCGACAACCCTGGCACCGCTTTCCCGCCAGGGCAGGATGTTGGAATGATGCTCGTAAGGCCCGGTCACGACCAGCGCGCGCGGGCCATCGGCGGGGACCCTGTCCAACCCGAAAAGATGCACCAGACGGTTGATGCCCGAGGTCGCGCCCGAACCGGTGAAGATCACCGCAAAGGAGGCGTCCGCGTTGCAGGCCGCCGCCACCGCCGCCCGCGCCTCGCGCCGCAGCGCGGTCATGTAGCCGCCGCAATAGGAGGCTTCGGTATGGCTGTTGGCGTAATAGGGCAGGATCTCGTTCATCACGATATCCTCGACCGGCGAAACCGCCCGGCCCGATGCGATGTAATCGGCATAGACAAGGGGTTTGACGCCATAGGGTCCGCGGACGACGGCTTTCGCCCCGATCTTGCCGGCAAAGATCGCCTCGCGCGGGTCGGCACCGGCAATCCGGTCGTTCAGGAACTGCAGAAGCTGCGGCGCGGCGGCTGCGAATGTTTCACTGGCATGCATGGCTGATCCCCTTTTCGCTGGGACAACCATACTCAATCCGCCCGCGATTTCATCGCAGAAAATCCAACGGATACGCGGTAATTCAATCACGCTATCCCAATATTAGGAGAGTTTTCGTGATTATTTCACAGACTCAGGTCCTGGCGATGCGCGGCCGTCCCTGCACGCTGACCCTGATCCTCGCTTCGATGAACATCGGGTGCCCCTCGATGTCGATCTCGGAGATATCGCGGTCGACGGACACGCGCATCTCTTCTATCCCGGCCCGCTGGGCGCGGCTCTCCGCGTCCCGCCTCAGGGCGTCCTCCAGCACCAGCATCGCCTTGTCGCGGTCGTTGAACCTTTGCGGGCCGCCCGGCAGATGTGCCGAAAACAGGCCGGCGCCGGGGCTGGTGACCAGACCTTCGGCATGCATGGCGATCTGGCCGACCACGGCGCCGATGGCATTGGCCACGCCCGCATGTTCGGGCAGGATCATCCGGCAGCCGATCCGCGCGCCGACAGCGCCGTAATAGGACGGCGCCGATGCGCCAAGGCCGATGACCGGAACCCCGAGGCTGGCCCTTATCTTCATCACCCCCGAATGACGTTCAAGCCCCGCCCGCAACAAGGAATGCCGCGCGAGAACTTCCGGGGCTTCGCTCCACTCGCGGTCATCCTCGGCGAAGGCGGCCTCCAGAAGGCAATCGACGGTCTGGGCGGTCAACTGGTCGATGATCGCCTGCGCAAGCGGCTCGGGCCCCGCCGCGATCCGGTCTCCGCGCCCGTTGCGGCGGCGCGCGAACAGCGTCACCGCCTTCCGCGCGGCCGCGCCGTCCCAACTGTCCAGCCCCCCCAGAACATGCGAGGCATCCGAAGGCGTGACGCCCGAAATCATCACCTGCCCGCGCGACACCAGCCGCATCAGCGCCGGCAGTTCCAGCTTCGTGCGCACGCAGTCGGCAACGCGCCTCGGCCCCTCCAGAAGACGGCCGATCACCGCCGCCTCGCGGCCGGATGTCCCCTCGGGCGGCGCATCGCGCCACATCGGAATGGCAAAGCGGCCGTCTTGCTCGCCCACGGCATCCAGCGCAAGCCACGCATCAAGCGCGTCGTGAACCAGTTCGGGATGATCGCGCGCGGCAAGTGCCACGGGGACAAGCCGCCGCGGCCCAAGCCGCAAACCCGCATCGAGCCCTTCCAGAAGATGCACCTCGCTGTCGCCGCCAAGGCCGGTCGTACGCATCGCGACCGCTTCAACCATGGTGCGGAACGCGCCCACCCGCGCGCCCAACGGGTCGATCGACGGCTTGCCGCCCTTCAGCAGGCACACATCCGTCGTCGTCCCGCCGATATCGGATACCAGCGCATCGGTTTCGCCGGTCAGCCAGCTTGCCCCGGCGATCGAGGCGGCCGGGCCGGAAAGGATCGTCTCGATCGGGCGTTCGCGCGCAAGCTCGGCCGACACCAGCGCCCCGTCGCCCCGCACGACCATCAGCGGCGCATCGATGCCCAGGCTTTGGGCATGGCTCTCGCAGGCGGTGATCAGCCGGTCGATCATGCCGATCAGCCTTGCATTCAGCACGGCCGTCAGCGCGCGGCGCGGCCCGTTCAGCCCTGCCGAAAGCTCGTTCGAGCAGGTCACCGGCCTGCCTGTCACGCGCCGGATCACATCGCGCGCGGCATTTTCATGGGCCGGATTGCGGGTCGCGAAACTCGCCGCGACGGCAAATCCTGAAATATCGGGGCCAAGTGCTGCCAGTTCCCGCTCCAGCCGGTCCAGATCAAGCGGGGCGGCCTCGACACCCGCATGAGTGTGCCCGCCCGGCAAAAGGATGACCGGATCGCCCTTCAGGGCCTCGGTCAGACCGGCCCGCGCCAGTTCGGCTTCCTCAAAGCCGATGAACACAAGAACCACGCGCCCGCCCTGCCCCTCGACAAGCGCATTCGTGGCCAGCGTCGTCGAAAGCGAAACCATGACCACCGAACCGGCGGCGATCCCGGCCTTTTCGATGGCCGCATCAATGGCCCGTCCGACCCCCAGCGACAGGTCGGGCCGCGTCGTCAGCGATTTGGCAGAGGCGATGACCCGGTCCTCGCCCTCGTTCAGGATCACCGCGTCGGTATATGTCCCGCCCGTATCGACACCGAGTAGATAGGTCATTCACGCTCCTGAATCGGGTTCATGCCCTGTGTACGCCTTGCGGATCCGATCCTGCACCGATGGGCATCAGACCGCGTCTTTCAGTATCCGATCCGCGCCGATCCATCCAACCAGAATGGATGGTGCATTTGTATTTCCGCCGATCAGCGTCGGAAAGACCGAGGCATCGCAGACCCGCAGACCCTCTACCCCGCGGACACGCAGATCGGGGTCGACCGCGGATGTGGCCGGATCATGCCCCATCCTGACCGTGCAGGACGGGTGGAAAACCGTGCCCGAACGGGCGCGAATGTCGGCGATCAGCGCATCGTCCGTGACAACCTCGGGCCCCGGGCGCAGTTCTTCGGCGATCAACCCGCGCAGCGGCTCCTGCTCGGCGATCCTGCGCAGGAATTTCACCGCCAGCAGCATTTCGTCAATGTCATTCGCGGTCGAAAACGCATTGGCCACGATGCGGGGATGGGCGAAGGGATCGGCGGATTTCAGCGTGATCTCGCCCCGGCTGGTCGGACGGCAGTTCGAAAGACCGATCGAGAGGCCGGAAAACGGATCGGGCGTCAGCAGCGGCCGTTCGCCATCGCGCGGGATCAGCGTCGAAAAGGCCTGAAAGTAAAGCTGCATGTTCGGGCGGGCGAGCGTGGGCGAGGTGCGAAAGAACCCGCCTCCATGGTTGATGGATTTCGCCAGAGGGCCATTGCCGCCAAGGAAATACTGCATCCCCACGATCAGCTTGCCCCACCACGGGCGCAGGATGTCATTATAGGTCGGCACCTTCATCCGCCAGGTATAGTTCAGACCCTGATGGTCGTTCAGGTTCTGCCCGACCTGCGGGTTGTCGGCGACAACCCCGACCCCGTGGTCCTTCAGATGCGCTGCCGGGCCGACGCCCGAAAGCATCAGAAGCTGCGGCGAATTGATCGCGCCGCCCGCCAGGATCACCTCGCGCCCCGAACGGGCCTGATGAAGCCGCCCGCCCCGGCGATATTCGACGCCGGTGGCCCTCCGCCCTTCGAAGAGAACGCGCGTCACATGCGCGCCGGTCACAACGGTTACATTCGCCCGCTTCATTGCGGGCCGCAGAAAGGCGCGGGCCGCCGAATTGCGCCGCGCCTTGTGGATCGTCATCTGGTATGTCCCGACGCCTTCCTGATCAGCGCCATTGAAATCCGCGTTGCGTTTCAGTCCGGCGGCTTGCGTGGCGCCGACATAGGCATCGACCAGCGGATGCAGGTCACGCCGGTTGGCCGAAATGAACAGCGGCCCACCCGTGCCGCGCAGGGCGTCGCCACCCGCCTCGTTATCCTCGATGGCGCGGTACGCCTCGCGCGCGGCGTCCCACCCCCATGGCGCGCCCGCCGCATCGGCCCAGTCGTCATAATCGCTCTTGTGACCCCGGATCCAGACCATGGCATTGATCGAGCTTGATCCGCCAAGGATCTTGCCGCGTGGCCAGAAATCGCGGTTTCCCGCCAGACCGGGATCAGCTTCGGTCTGGTACATCCAGTTCACGGCCGGATCGAAGAACAGCTTGCCATAGCCAAGCGGCAGATGGACATAGAACCGCCGGTCACCGCCACCCGCCTCAAGAACCAGAACCCGGTAGCGGCCATTGGCCGAAAGCCGCTCGGCAAGAACGCATCCGGCTGACCCCGCGCCGACGATGATGTAGTCATACCCGTTCATGCCCCGTCCCCGAATTTCCGGCACTTGTGATGACAGTGCCGGCCCCGGATTTCAGTGCGATCCGCGACCTCCACGGTCGCTCTGCGACATTCCGGCCACCGCCCCGCTCTTTTCTTGAGATTAACCGGCAGGCTGATAGGTTGCGCGAATGGAAGACACCAACCCGACCGACACCCTGTTGCGGACCGACGAATTGTCCTTCGTCGCCGGAGACGGAAAAACCCCTCTGGGGATAACGCTTTACCGCCCCCCCGGCGGGGCGAAGGCAACCATTGTCTACGCGCATGGCGGCGGGTTCAGTCACGGCAGCCGGCGCGACGGCACCGCGCGCGAACTGGCCCTTCGCCTCGGCCGCGACGGCGTGGCCGTTGCCTCGATCGATTACCGCAAGGGCACCCCGATCGACGCCTTTCCGCGCGAAAGCCGGCGCCTGATCCTCGATGCGCAGGCCCGGACCGGACGCGTCGGCCTGCGCATCAACCCGGCCTATTGCGGCGCCGCCTTCTATGCCGCCCTGGAAGATTTCGGCGCAGCCCTCGCCCATTTGCGCGGTCAGGCCGAAGAACTCGGGCTTGGCACATGGTTTCTGGCCTTCGGCGCCTCGGCGGGCGGCATCGCCGCCGCCTCTCTGGCCTATCCCCCGCGCGGACCATGGGAAAGCCTGCCGCGCCCTGACGCTGCGATGGGTATTTCCGCCGCGATGGTCCAGCCGTGGCGGCTGACCGCGGACGGGCCGCCGCTCGTCTTGATGCATGGCTTCCATGACGGCGTCATTTCGCCCGACAACATCAAGACCCTGGCGCTGAAAGCACGGGCGAAATCCGCGCCGGTCTTTACCCATATCACGCCGGTCCGCGGGCATCGCGCACAGGTCGCGGCGTTTCTCGACGGCACCGACCCGGAAGGCCACCCCTATCTCGACCTTGTGCGCTCGCTTCTCTAAGGCCCTATTCCAGCCGCGCGGGAAAGCCGGGCGCCCGCAGGTCGGTCTCCAGAAGATCCTCCAGCAGCTTGGCGATCATCGGCGATTGCGCCTCGCCGCCATAGGCCGCCTTTGCCGCGATATAGGTCTGGTTCGTTATCGACGCCAGCTCCAGCGGCACCCCGAATTCCTTGCCGAATTCCAAGGCAAACCCAAGGTCCTTCAGCGCAAGGTCGATGTTGAAGGCAATGTCGTAGGACCCGTTCAGGATCAGCGCGCCCTCGGTCTCATGGACAAAGGAATTCCCCGATGAGGCCGCGATCGCATGCCAGGCCTGCCCAAGGTCAAGCCCGCCCCGCCTGGCCAGCATCAGCGCCTCGCCACAGGCCTTCAGATGGATGAAGGCCAGCATGTTGGTGATGACCTTGATGATCGACGAAGATCCCAGCGGCCCCATGTGAAAGACCCGGTTGCCCATCGCCTCGAAGGCCTTCCAGTGCAGATCGACGATCTCCTTGTCGCCGCCGGGCAGCATCGTGATCTCACCGCGATAGGCAAGATGGACGCCCCCCGTGACCGGAAGTTCCAGCATGTGGATGCCCGCGGCCCCGGCCACCTTGGCAAAGGCCAGAACGTCCTCGCGCCCCAGCGTCGACATCTCGATCCATGTCGACCCCTTCTTCATCTTCGGCAGGATCTGCGGCAGAACCTTCGCCGTCACCGCCGGCGAGGGCAGGCAGGTGATCACGTGATCGACCGAAGCCGCCACCTCGGCCGCACTGTCCGCCCAGACAGCACCCTGGGCGATCAGCGGTTCGGCCAGCTCCTTCTTCAGATCCGTGACCGTGACCTTGAACCCCGCCTTCACAAGGCAGCCCGCGCAGGCCGCCCCAAGGTTGCCCAACCCGATATATCCGTAACGCATGTCTCGCCTCATTCCTGCCCGGCCCTTCGCGGCCCCGCCCGGCGGACGCCGCCGGCACTACTGGAAATAGATGTTGAATTTCGCGCGGATCGCGCGGTCGATCTCGGGGCTGATGACGTTCCCCGCCTTGGCAAGGATCTCGTTCTTGCGGGCGATCGCCATGTCCAGAAGCAGCGGCTTTCCGGCCTCGTTCCATTCCTTCGGGCTCATGCGGTTCGCCACATTGGGATAGATATACTCGGTCTGCATCAGGCGCAGCGTCTGGTCCGAGCCAAGGTAATGGCCCGGCCCGCCCAGACAGACCTCCTTCATCGCGTCGATGGCAACCGAATCCTCGGTCACATCGATGCCCCGCACCAGCCGCATGGCCTGACCGAGAAGATCGTCGCCAAGGATCAGGCTCTCCAGACAGAACCCCAGAAGCGAGGCATGCATCCCCACCGCCTCATAGCACATGTTCAGCCCGGCAAGCCCGGCCAGCGCATTGGTGATGCCCTGCTCCCAGCCTGCCTGCATGTCCGGCAGCTTGCTGTCGGAAATGCCCGATGCCGCGCCCCCGGGCAGGTCATAGAAGCGGTGCATCTGCGCGCAACCCGCGGTCAAAAGCGCCTGCTCGGCCGATCCGCCCGACATCGCGCCCGTGCGCAGATCCGACACGAAGGGCCATGTGCCGAATATCGCCGGCGCGCCCTTCCTGATCGCGTTCACATAGACCACGCCCGCCAGACATTCGGCCACCGCCTGCACGATCGTCAGCGCGATCGGCGCGGGCGCGGTCGCCCCGGCCTGCCCCGCCGACAACAAGAGCATCGGCATCCCGCGCCGCACGCAGTCTTCCATCGTGATGCAGCTTTCCTCGG
>JAGRDO010000023.1:53081-55126 GCA_020447005.1 Paracoccaceae bacterium | reverse complement strand
TTATCTCTGGCTTCGGGCGCAGGGCCTTCATGCGCTGATCCATATCGGCGCGCATGGCACGCTCGAATGGCTGCCGGGCAAGGCCGTGGCGCTTTCGGGCAGCTGCTGGCCCGAGGTGCTGACCGGCGCCCTGCCGGTCATCTACCCCTTCATCGTCAACGATCCGGGTGAGGCCGCGCAGGCCAAGCGCCGCATCGGCGCCGTCACCATCGGCCACCTGCCGCCACCCCTTGCCGCCAGCGCCGTGCCCGCGGACCTGAATCGCCTGGAACGGCTGCTTGACGAATACTCCACCGCCGACGGGCTCGACCCTGCCCGGCGCGACCGTCTGATCGCCGCGATCCGGGACGAGGCGCGCGGGCGCGGGGTGGAGGACGATCTGGGCATCCCCGAAGATGCCTCGCCCGCCGAGGCGATCACGCGGATCGACCGTTTTGTCTGCGACATCAAGGAAAGCCAGTATGGCGACGGGTTGCACATCTTCGGCACCGGCCAGTGCGGGGCGGAAGAGCGGGCCGGTCTGACGGCCGCGCTGGCCGGGCGTCGGGTCGCGGGTGGCCCCTCCGGCTCGCCCTTCCGGGGCCGGTCGGATGTGTTGCCCACCGGGCGCAACCTCTACACCACCGATCCCCGCGCGGTCCCGTCCCGCGCCGCCCATGCCCAAGGCGTGAAACTGGCCGAGGAACTGCTTCGCCGTCACCTGCAGGATCACGGCGACTGGCCGAAATCGCTGGTCATCGACCTTTGGGGGTCGGCCACGATGCGCACCGCCGGCGAGGAATTCGCCATGGCCCTGCACCTTGCTGGCCTTTCTCCGAAATGGGATGACGGCTCGGAACGGGTGTCGGGGTTCGAGGTGATCCCCCTCGCGCTGCTCCGCCGTCCGCGCATCGACGTCACATTGCGCGTCTCGGGCCTGTTCAGAGACGTTTTTCCAGGCCTGGCCCAGCTTTTCGAAGCCGCCGCCGCCGCACTGGCCGCGCGCGAGGAAGCGCCCGAGGACAACCCCTATCTGCGTACCAGCCCCCGTGTCTTCGGCCCGAAGCCGGGGCTTTACGGCCTTTCGATGGGCGAGATGATCGAGGATTACGGGCCAGAGGGCCGGATCGCGGCCGGCGAGGCGTGGCTTTCGGGTTCCGAATGGGCCATCGACGCCACCGGCACGTCTCACCCCGCCCGCGACGCACTTGAAGCGCAGGTAAAGGGCGCGGACGGTTTCGTCCATGTTCAGGACCTGACCGAAACCGATTTGCTGCTGGCCTCCGATTATGCCGCGCATGAAGGCGGGTTCGCGGCCGCTGTCGCGCGTCTTGGCGGCGAAACCCCCGCGCTCTACCACCTTGACGCGACACGCCCCGACACGCCCCGCGCCCGCACCCTGCCCGAGGAAATCGCCCGCACCGTCCGCGCACGGGCCGCCAATCCGGCATGGGCGGACGGCATGATGCGCCACGGCTTCCGCGGGGCTGCCGAAATTGCCGCGACGCTCGACCATATGGCCGCCTTCGCCCATCTTGCCCGCGCGGTCCCCGCGCATCTTTTCGATCTTTACCACGACGCCACGCTTGGCCGCGCCGATCTCGTGGCCTTCATGGATGCCGAAAACCCGGCCGCCCTTCAGGCCATGCGCGATCGCTTCGCGGCGCTGCACGATGCCGGGCTCTGGATCACGCGGCGCAATTCCATCGCGATGGGGGCCGGGGAATGAACGGGCCGGTCATCAAGGGCTGGTGCCCCGGCGCGCTTCGCCCGATGATGTCGGGCGACGGGCTTGTCGTGCGCATCCGTCCACGCGGCGGGCGGCTGACGCCCGAGCAGGCAAAGGGCATAGCCGCGCTGTCGGCGCAGTACGGCAACGGGCTTATCGACCTTTCCGCCCGCGCCAATGTCCAGTTGCGCGGTGTGACCGAGGCCACGCATGCGCCGCTGATCGAGGGTCTCTCCCGTCTTGGCCTCATTGATGAGACGGCCGAGGTCGAAAGCCGCCGCAATATCGTGGTCACGCCCTTCTGGCGCGAGGGGGACGGCGTGCAGGGCATCGTGCG
>JAGRDO010000023.1:52736-52956 GCA_020447005.1 Paracoccaceae bacterium | reverse complement strand
TCGAACGCAGCCCCGGCGGCGGTCTTCTGGTCCGCGCGGATGGCATGGCGACCGGCGCCGATGCGACGCCAGAAAGTGTCGCGCCGCTGGCGCTGACGCTTGCCGAATGGTTCCTTGATACCGGCGGCGCGCCCGGGGGGCGCGGCCGCATGTCGGCGCATATCGCGCGCGGCGCCAACCTTCCCCCGCTGTTTACGCAAGTCGCCGCCATCCCGCCGGC
>JAGRDO010000023.1:39630-52637 GCA_020447005.1 Paracoccaceae bacterium | reverse complement strand
GCTTTGCGGATCACGCCCTGGCGCATGATCCTGATCGAAGGCGCGGCCGGGGCGCCTTCCATCCCCGGCCTGATCACCGACCCCGCCGACCCGATGCTGCGCGTCACCGCCTGCACCGGCGCGCCCGGTTGTCCGCAGGCCCTCATTGCCACCCGCTCGCTGGCGCGCAGACTTGCCCCCGGTCTTGGCACCCACCTTCATGTCTCGGGTTGCGCCAAGGGCTGCGCCCATCCGGGGCCCGCGCCGCTGACGCTTGTCGGTCGCGCGGATGGTACCGTGGACCTGATCCGGAACGGCACCGCCGCCGATCTGCCTTCGCGGACAGGGCTTGCGCCCGCGTCCCTCACCGCCTTACCCGCCCTTCTGACCGAGACCGACCATGCCCCATAGTTATCAGACCGACGGCGCCGCGATTTACCTTGAAAGCTTCGCCACGATCCGGGCCGAGGCCGATCTGGCCCGCTTCACGCCGGAGGAAGAGGTGGTGGTGGTTCGCATGATCCACGCCGCCGGCATGGTGGGGCTGGAGGATCACATCCGCTTCTCCCCCGGCATGGCCATCGCTGCGCGGGCGGCGCTGGAATCCGGCGCGCCCATCCTCTGCGATGCCCGCATGGTCAGCGAAGGCATCACCCGCCCGCGCCTGCCCGCCGGAAATCAGGTGATCTGCACGCTGAACGACCCGCGCGTGCCCGAAATGGCGCGCGACATGGGCAATACACGCTCGGCCGCCGCGCTGGAACTGTGGCGGCCGCATCTGGCAGGGGCCGTGGTCGCCATCGGCAACGCACCGACGGCGCTTTTCCACCTTCTCAACATGCTGGAAGACCCCGCCACCCCGCGCCCGGCGGCGATCATCGGCTGCCCCGTCGGCTTCGTCGGCGCCGCCGAATCCAAGGACGCGCTGATGGAGGACCTGCCCGCGCCCTCGGTCATCGTCAAGGGCCGCCTTGGCGGCTCGGCGATCACCGTCGCGGCGGTCAACGCGCTTGCCAGCCGGAAGGAATGACGATGGGCAAGGTCATCTGCACAGGCCTCGGCCCCGGCGACCCCGATCTGATGAGTGTGAAGGCCGACAGGCTCGTGCGCTCGTCGGCCCACATCGCCTATTTCCGCAAGGCCGGATATGAAGGGCAAGCCCGCCGCATCGTGAACGGCATGATCCGCGCCGATGCCACGGAATATGCCATGGAATATCCGGTCACGACCGAGATCCATTTCAACGATCCGGAATACAACCGGCTGATGGCCGACTTCTATGAAGCCTGGGCCGACAGATTGGCAAATCTGGCCGAAACAGAGACGGTATTGGTGCTGTGCGAAGGCGATCCCTTCTTTTATGGCAGCTTCATGCATCTTTATACGCGGCTGCGCGAACGCTGCACGGTCGAGGTGGTGCCCGGCATCACCGGCATGTCGGGCTGCTGGACCGCGACGGGCGAGCCGATCACATGGGGCGACGACGTGCTGACCGTGGTGACCGCAACGATGGATGAGGATGAGCTGACCCGGCGCATCCGCGACACCGACGCCCTGGTGGTGATGAAGATCGGCCGCAACCTGGAAAAGCTGAAGCGCGCGTTGCGGACGGCCGGGCGGCTTGACGCGGCATGGCTTGTCGAACGCGGCACCATGCCCAATCAACGCGTGCACCGGATCAGCGAGGCGCCCGAAAAAGTGCCCTATTTCTCGATTGCCGTCGTGCATGGTCAGGGGCGGCGGCCATGAGCGGTTGGGTCACTGTCGCGGGCCTCGGGCCGGGGGATGAGGCGCTTGTGACCGATGAGGTGCGCGCGGCCATTGCCGGGGCGACCGACATCGTCGGCTATATCCCCTATGTCGCCCGCATCGCGCCGCGCGACGGGCTGACCCTGCATCCCACCGACAACCGGGTCGAACTCGACCGCGCCAACCATGCGCTCGACATGGCCGCAGCAGGCAGGCGCGTCGTTGTGGTCTCATCGGGCGATCCCGGTGTCTTCGCGATGGCCTCCGCGCTTTTCGAAGCGCTCGAAACGCGCCCCGACCCGGACGCTTCCGACATCCGCATCCTGCCCGGCATCACCGCGATGCTGGCCGCCGCCGCGCGGCTTGGCGCCCCCCTTGGCCATGATTTCTGCGCCATCAACCTTTCGGACAACCTCAAGCCTTGGGACCTGATCGAACACCGGCTGCGGCTGGCCGCGCAGGCCGGTTTCGCGATGGCCTGGTACAACCCGCGATCAAGAAGCCGACCGCACCAGTTTGCCCGCGCGCTGGAAATCCTGCGCGAAGAATTGCCGGAAAAGACACTGATTTCTTTCGCGCGCGCGGTCACGACCCCCGAGGAATCCATCCAGACCGTACCTCTTGCCAAGGCCACGCCCGACATGGCCGACATGCGCACGGTCGTGATCGTCGGCACGGCGGCCACCCGCCGCGTCGGGCGCTGGGTCTATACGCCGAGGTCCGCCGGATGAGCGAGAAACCGCATGATCCCGTCGATACTCGACACGCTTTGCCGCGGGGGCAAAACCGGCCGGTCGATCATGATCACCGGCAGGCCCAGCGCCCGCGCGGCGACCAGCTTGGCCCGCGCGCCAGAGCCGCCGGAATTCTTGGCCACGATCAGGTTGACCCTGCGGGATTTCAGCAAAGCCGTGTCGTCTTCGGCGGTGAAAGGCCCTTTCGCGACCACCACCTGCGCGTCCGGCAAGGGCAGGGCGCCCGTCGGCGCATCGACCAGACGCAGGATATAGCGGTGCCAGGGCAGTGCCGCGAAGGCCGAAAGATGCTGCCGGCCAATGGCAAGAAAGATGCAGGACGGTTCTTCCGGCAGGGCGGCGACCGCGCCTGCCAGATCGGCGACATGGGTCCAGTCGTCGCCGTCCTCTGCCTCCCATGCCGGGCGTTCATAGGCGCACAGCCGCACCCCGGCCCGCTCGGCGGCGGCGACGGCGTTCCTGCTCATCGTCGCGGCGAACGGATGCGTGGCATCGACGATATGGGTGATGGATTCCGCCCCGAGATAGGCCACCAGCCCGTCGATGCCGCCAAAACCGCCGATCCTGACCGGCAGCGGCTGCGCGGCGGGGGTCTCGGTCCGGCCGGCATAGGAATAGACCGCGTCAATGCCGCCTTCGGCGAAATGCCGGGCCAGCGCCGCGGCTTCGGTGGTTCCGCCCAGAAGGAGGACGCGCGTCATGCCTGATCCCTGGCTGGTGATTGTCGGTCTGGGCGCAGATGGTCACGCCGGGCTGCCGGATGCAAGCCGGGAAGCGCTGGAGCAGGCCGAAATCATCTTTGGCGGCCCGCGCCATTTGCAACTGGTCGGTGCCGGTGCGCGCGGGCGCGAATGGCCACAACCGTTCAAGATCGACCCTGTTCTGGCGGAAAAGGGTCGAAAGGTGGTTGTGCTCGCCTCGGGCGATCCCTTCTGGCACGGGGCCGGCGGGTCGATCGCGCGGCATTTGCAACCGGGCGACTGGATCGCCTATCCCGCGCCCTCGACCTTTTCGCTGGCCGCGGCAAGGCTTGGCTGGCGGCTTGAGGATACCGCCTGCCTTGGCCTTCACGCCGCCCCGTTCGAACGGCTGATCCCTGTGCTGGCGCGCGGCGTGCGCGCGATCTGTCTCTTGCGCGACGGGCCCGCCGTCATGGCGCTGGCCGAATGGCTTGCCACGCGGGGTTTTGGCCCCTCGCGCCTGACGGTGCTGGAATCGCTCGGTGGTCCGGAGGAGCGGATCCGCCATGGCGTGGCCGATTCTTTGATGCTCGCCGATGCGGCCTATCCCGTCGCGATCGCCATCGAGGCCGATGGCGCCCCCGGCCTGCCCCATGCCTCGGGCCTGCCCGATGGGTTGTTCGTCTCGGACGGGGTGATGACCAAGCGCGCGGTCCGGGCGCTGACGCTGTCCGCCCTTGCCCCGCGCCCGGGCGAGGTGCTTTGGGATCTGGGCGCGGGGTCGGGAACGATCTCGGTCGAATGGTGCCTGAGCGCGCCGCGGACCACCGCGATCGCGGTTGAAAGCCGCGCCGACCGGGCAGGGATGGTGCGCGCCAATGCCGGTGCTTTCGGGGTCGGTCACCGGGTCACGGTGCAACAGGCCGACTGGCCGGACGCGGTGAAAGGCCTGCCCGCACCGGATGCGGTTTTCATTGGCGGCGGTATGAGTTTGGCCGGAATAGAGACGGTTTTCGCCGCAATGCCCCAAGGCGCACGTCTGGTCGCGAATGCGGTGACGCTTGAATCCGAGGCGGTGCTGACCGCCAGCCACGCGGCACGGGGCGGCGATCTGCTGCGGATCGAGATCGCCCATGCCGGCGCCCTTGGCCGCATGCGCGGCTGGGAGGCCGCGCGCCCCGTCGTCCAATGGAGCGTGGTGAAATGAGGGTCGCGGGGCTGGGTTTTCGAAGCAGCGCGACACTGGCATCGCTTGCCGACGCGCTGGAACGCGCGGGCGGCGGGGCCGAGCTGCTGGCGACGGCTGCGGTCAAGGCGGATGCGCCCGTGGCCATCGCGCTGGCCCGCGCCCTCGGGCTGGACTTGCGGGCGATTGACCGCGAAACGCTTGGCCGGCAGGCGGTGCTGACGCAATCGCCGAGGGTGGCCGGGCGTTTTGGCACAGGATCGGTGGCCGAGGCGGCGGCATTGGCCGGCGCAGGGCAGGGGGCGCGGCTGCTGGGGCCGCGCATGGTATCGGGCGACGGGCTGGCCACGGCCGCCATCGCCATCGGGAGAGACGAATGACAGTGCATTTCATCGGCGCCGGACCGGGCGCCCCAGACCTTCTGACCCTGCGCGGGCGCGATCTGATCGCCGCCTCGCCGGTCTGCCTTTATGCCGGATCGCTGGTGCCCGAGGCGATCCTGTCCCACTGCCCGCCGGGCGCACGGATCGTGAATACCGCGCCGATGTCACTGGACGGGATCATCGCCGAGATCAGGGCGGCGGATGACAAGGGGCAGGATGTCGCGCGGCTTCATTCGGGCGATCTGTCGGTCTGGTCCGCGATGGGCGAACAGATCCGCCGGCTGCGCGAGCTGGGCATCGCCTTCGACGTGACCCCGGGTGTTCCGTCCTTTGCCGCCGGCGCCGCGGCCCTTGGTGCCGAGCTTACCCTGCCCGGCGTCGTGCAGTCGGTCGTCCTCACGCGGACCTCCGGGCGCGCCACCTCGATGCCGGCGGGCGAGACGCTTGAGAATTTCGCCCGCACCGGCGCCCTGCTGGCGATCCATCTTTCCGTGCATGTCCTGGACCGGGTGGTCGCCGAGCTTGCCCCCCATTACGGGCCGGATTGTCCGGTTGCGGTGATCTGGCGGGCAAGCTGGCCCGATCAACGTATCGTTCGCGCGACGCTGGCGACCTTGCGGACCGCTGTCGGCGCCGAAATGGAACGCACCGCGTTGATCTTTGTCGGGCGTTCGATCGGGGCCGAGGATTTCGACGAAAGCAGGCTTTATGCGGGCGATTATGACCGGCGCTACCGGCCTGTCGGGACGACTCCGCGCTTTCCGGGGGGCGGGGAATGACGGGTGCGCTGCCGGTTTCGCCCCGCCATGGGCGGGCCGATCAGGGCGGGGGGCCGTCTGCCCCCCGCGCCCCCCGAAGGTATTTTCTCCACGGTGAGGACATGACAGGATGATCCCGGACGGGCTGATCATATCGGCCCCGGCCTCGGGGACGGGCAAGACCACGCTGATGCTGGGGCTGCTGGCGGCGTTTCGTGACCGGGGCCTTGCGGTGCAGCCATTCAAGTCGGGTCCGGATTACATCGATCCGGCCTTTCACCTCGCGGCGTCGGGGCGGGTATCGGTGAACCTCGACAGCTGGGCGATGGGGCCGGGGCGGATGGCGGGATTGATCGGGGCGGCGGAGGGGGCGGATCTGATCCTCGCCGAGGGGTCGATGGGCATGTTCGATGGCGTCGCCCGGCCGGGCGAGGCGGGGACGGGCGCGTCGGCCGATCTTGCCGCGCTGACCGGATGGCCGGTGGTCCTGGTCCTTGACGTGTCCGGTCAGGCGCAATCGGCGGCCGCGGTGGCGCTGGGGTTTGCGCGGATGCGGGCGGATGTGACCGTGGCGGGTGTGGTTTTGAACCGCGTGGCCTCGCCCCGGCATGAGGCGCTGGTCCGGGCCGGCATGGAGGCGGCGGGGCTTCGCGTTTTCGGCGCATTGCCGCGCCGGGTGGCGATCACCATGCCCGAGCGGCATCTGGGGCTGGTACAGGCCGAGGAAACGCCGGAACTTGGCCGGATCATCGATGACGTGGCGGGGTTTGTCGCCGAGCATGTCGATCTGGCCGCCCTTCGGGAAGCCGCGGCGGGCGGCGGGCCGGGCGGCGGTGCGCGCATGGCCGTGCGCCCGCCCGGGCAGCGCATCGCCCTTGCCCGCGATGCTGCCTTTTCCTTCGTCTACCCGCATCTTCTGCAGGGCTGGCGCGCGGCGGGGGCAGAGATCGTGACGTTTTCGCCGCTTGCGGATGAGGCGCCGGACATGGGCGCCGACTGTTGCTGGCTGCCCGGCGGTTATCCCGAGCTTCATGGCGGCCGTCTGGCCGCGGCAGGGCATTTCCTGCAGGGATTGAGACGGTTTTCCGAAGCGCGGCCCGTTCACGGGGAATGCGGCGGATACATGGTGATGGGTCAGGCGATCATCGACAAGGCCGGGCTCAGGCATCAGATGGCGGGGCTTCTGGGGCTTGTCACCTCATATGAGAAACGCCGGATGCATCTTGGCTATCGTCTGGCGGAACTGCTGGCGCCGGTGCCGGGGCATGGGTTACGCGCGCGGCTGCGCGGGCACGAATTTCATTACTCGACCATCATCGCGCAGCCGGATAAGGCGCTTGCACGGGTCGTCGATGCCAATGGCGATCTGGTGGCGGAAACCGGATCGTACCGGGGCACCGCCACCGGCACATTCTTTCATCTGATCGCGGAGGCGACATGACCGGTTTCGTTAGCTTCGTGTCTTCGGGTCCCGGTGATCCGGACCTTCTGACGCTGAAGGCGCTGGATCGCCTGCAGACCGCCGATGCGGTGCTGTTCGACGATCTGTCCTCGGGGCCCATTCTTGCCAAGGCGCGTGATGGCGCCGATCTGGTCGGGGTTGGCAAGCGCGCGGGGCGGGTTTCGCCAAGGCAGGATCACGTCAGCAGGCTGCTGGTCGATTATGCCGGCACGGGTGCCCGGGTCGTGCGCCTGAAATCCGGCGATTGCGGATTGTTCGGCCGGCTGGAGGAGGAGATTCTTGCCTGCCGCGCGGCGGGGATCGATTATGAGATCATTCCCGGCGTGACCTCGGCCATGGCCGCCGCCGCCGCCGCCGGGATACCGCTGACCCGCAGGCTGACCGCCCGGCGCGTCCAGTTCGTGACCGGTCACGATGTCACCGGCGCGCTGCCGGAGGATCTCAACCTTGCGGCGCTGGCCGATCCGTCGGCGACGACGGTCATCTTCATGGGCAAACGCACGTTCGCCGGGTTGGCGCGGCGTCTGGAGGAGGCGGGATTGCCGGGAACGACCCCGGCATTGCTGGCAGAAAGCGTCTCTACCCCGGCGGAAAAGATCGTCCGGGGAACCTTGGCGACCATGGCGGCGCTGATCGAGGAAGAGGCAGCCGAAGGCCCGGCGCTGATCCTGCTCGGCCCCCTCGCGGACGCGCCGTGAGCCGGGTTCGCATCACCGTCTGCGCCTCGTGCCCTGCCGGGCGCGGGGGGCTGGCCGGGCTGATCGCCGATGCCGTCGGGCAGGACGCCGAAGTGGCGAAGGTGGACTGCATGTCGGGATGCACTCGGCCGTCGAGCGTGGCGTTCCGTGCCGCGGGCAAGACCGCCTATCTTTTCGGCGATATCACCGAGGCCGACATCCCCGACCTGATGATCTTTCTCGGGCTTTACCGGCGTTCGCCCGACGGCAATCTGGAAGATGCCCGTCCGATCGGCGCCCTGCGCCTGAAGGCGCTGGCGCGGATCCCGGGCTGACCCCTGCCCCGGGGCGGGAAGGCGCGGTCTGGCCGGGCGCCATCCTGGCTATTTCGGCCGGGAAGACGGGCAAAGTCGCTTTCGGGGTCTCTCGTGGCGCTAATGCGACTTGACCGGCGGACCGGCTTGCTGGCAGATGGGATCAGCATGGTGTCCACAAGGCGCAAAGCGTCCGGACCGAAACGGGAATGGGGAAGGGTGGACCAAAGGCGGCACCCAAAGCCCCAACCGCCCCCGCGACTGTGAGCGGCGAGCGGCCTTCCAGCGGCCACTGGGGCAGTGCCCCGGGAAGGCGGAAGGCAGCGACGACCCGCAAGTCAGGAGACCGGCCATGCGCGAAGGCAATGCAAACGCCGTCGGGTGTGACGGCAAGGAGAACATTATGAACGCAGTCAACCATTCCGCCGCCAAAAGCCAGTCGGGGCTTCTGTCCATTCTTTTCGTGGCACTCATCGGCGCGACCGTGCTTTTCGTGGCGGGCCATGCCCAGTCCTCGACGCTGCATGACGCCGCGCATGACATGCGCCATGCCACCGGATTTCCCTGCCACTAAGGCAGGTTGAAAGCCACACGATGTTACAGCGTATGCTGGCCGGCGGGCTGATCGCCGGCTTTGCGGCGGGGCTGCTTGGCGTCCTGCTGCATTTCGCTTTCGTTCAGCAGAAGATCCTTCTGGGCGAAGAATATGAAACCGGTGCGGTGGTCCACTTTGCCGGGGCGTCCGGGGCCGAGGCGCACGACGCCTCGCACGAGGCCTCGCACGACACCGCGCATGAGCACGAGCACGAAGGCAGCCAGCCCGGCGATGCCGCGCGCAACGCACTGACCGTGCTTTTCACCGGGCTGATCTATGCCGGATATGGCCTTGTACTGGTCGCGGGTTTCGCGCTTGCCGAACACTTTGGCCAGAAAATCACGCCGCCCGTCGCGCTTCTTTGGGGCATTGCCGGGTTTGTCACCTTTCAGCTGGCGCCCGCAATGGGGCTGGCGCCGGAATTGCCCGGCACCATCGCCGCCGATCTTGGTCTGCGTCAGGTCTGGTGGCTGGCGACGGTTCTGGCGACGGCGGCGGGGCTGGCATTGCTGGCCTATGGGCGTGGCGTCTGGGCCTGGGTAGCGGCAGGGGCACTGCTTGCGGCGCCTCATGGCGTCGGCGCACCGCATCTGGATGAATTTTTCGGGTCGGCGCCGCCCGAACTGGCCGCGGAATTCGCCGCGCGGGTTCTGGGCGTGGGTCTGGCGACATGGGCCGCGCTCGGCTGGCTGGCCGGGCGCTTCTGGACCCGCGAAGCGGGTTGAGGCGCCCCCCGGAGAGACGATGATCGAGCTTCTTCTTGTCGGGATGGGCACAGGCAATCCGGACCACCTGACGCGTCAGGCGGTCCGGGCGCTGAATTCGGCCGATCTGATCCTGATCCCGCGCAAGGGCGAGACGAAGGAAGATCTGGCCGGGCTGCGCCGCACGATCTGCGCCGATGTGGTGACCAATCCCGGCACGAGGATTGCCGAGTTCGATCTGCCGGTGCGCGATCCGGACATCGCGGATTACATCGCCCGGGTGGCGGCGTGGCACGATGCCCTCGCCGCCGTCTGGAAAGACACTATTCTGGCCGAAATAGGGGCGCAGGGGCGTGTGGCGCTGCTGGTCTGGGGCGATCCGTCGCTTTATGACAGCACGTTGCGGATCGCCGATCGTCTGGCAGAAAGCCTGACCCTGTCGGTCACGGTCATTCCGGGGATCACCTCGCTTCAGGCGCTGACGGCGGCCCATGCCATCCCGCTCAACAAGGTTGGCGCGCCCGTGACGATCACCACCGGCCGCCAGCTTCGTGACAGCGGCTGGCCCGAGGGCGCCGACACGCTGGCCGTGATGCTGGACGGCGAATGTTCGTTTCAGGCGATCGATCCGGGCGGTGTCACGATCTGGTGGGGGGCCTTTGTCGGCATGCCCGAGGAGATAACGCTGTCCGGCCCTCTTGCAACGACCGGTCCGCAGATCGTCGCACGGCGTGCGGCCGCCCGGCAGCGCCACGGCTGGGTGATGGATATCTACATCCTGCGCCGCGGCTGAACGGCGCCCCGGCCCCCCCCGCGTCAGCCCGTCGTCTTGCGGATCGTGTCGCCGGGCTGCAGAACCGGCGACAGCTCCACATGCTCGCCCCCGACAAGCCCGGTTTCCGAACGTCCGGCAACGATCGCGGCGGCCCGCCTTCCGATTTCCCGGCGGCAGGCATCCATCGTAGCCAGCCGGCACGACAAACCGTCCAGCAGGTCAACGCCGTTGAAACCGGCAAGCCCGATCCGCTCGGGGACATCCATGCCCTTCTCAAGGCACCACATCAGCCCGCCCGCACCAATCATGTCATTGGAATAATACAGAAAATCGAGTTCCGGATTGCGCGCCAGAATCGCCTCGGTCATCTCGCGCCCCTTCAGCAGGGCCGAGCCTCCGGAATAGAATTCCTGATCGGCAAGTTCGAGCCCCGCCTCCGCCAGACCGGCCTGAAACCCTTCCATGCGTTTGCGCGCCCGGTGGTCATGGGGCATCTTGGTGCCCAGAAAGCCGATCTTGCGATAACCGGCCCCGACAATCGCGCGGGCCATTTCGATCCCGGCACGCTTGTGCGAAATGCCCACCACCGAATCGACAGGGCTGCCGTCGACATCCATGATCTCGACGATGGGGATGCCGGCGTTCTCCAGCATCGCGCGCGAATTGTCGCTGTGCTCCAGCCCGGCGATGATCACGCCGCTCGGCCGCCACGAAAGCATCTCGTAAAGCACGGATTCCTCGCGCTCGGTGGAATAATTCGTCACACCGAAGACCGGTTGAAGCCCGCTGTCCTCCAGTTCCTCGGAAATGCCCGACAGGACCTCGGGGAAAACCAGATTTGACAGCGAAGGAACGATGACGGCCACCAGATTGACCCGCTGCGACGCCAGCGCCCCGGCGATCTTGTTGGGCACATAGCCAAGCTGGCGCGCGGCCTCCAGCACGCGTTCGCGGGTGGTCTCGGAAACGTCGCCACGGCTGCGCAGGACGCGGCTTACGGTCATTTCGGATACGCCCGAGGCTTCGGAAACATCCCGCAGCGTCAAGGCGCGACGCGGCGTGTTCGGTCCATCGCGGTTCAACTGGCAGTCCTTTTCCGGTTGGCACACCCTTTGATTAGCGCCAAAACAAACCCGCTTGCAAGCAAGCGATGCCGCGCCCGGGCCGGATCCTGGCCCCAGGCGTCTTGCCAAAGGGGCGGGGGCGCACTATCCACCAAGGACACTGCCTGCCGGCCTCGTAGCTCAGGGGATAGAGCGACCGCCTCCTAAGCGGTAGGTCATAGGTTCGAATCCTATCGAGGCCGCCAGCAACTTGCGATCATTCGGAAATCGACATTTCCTGCGGAACCGGCACCGGTCCGCACGGTTCGCCAACGCGCAATTGACGGCTTCAACCTCTCCATCATGACGTCGAAGCGCCACAGACTGCGCTTTCGGGCCGATTGTGCGCTGGACGGGCCGGAATTTGACCGCTAATAACCGCCCCTGAAGGCTGCGGGAAACTGCGGCCCGTTCGTCGCAGGACCGGCCCGCCGGTCGAAGAAGGGAGAAGGTTTCGTGTCCCACGCAGAAGATCACGCAGGCACCCGGAGGGATTTCCTCTATTATGCCACCGCAGGTGCCGGGGCCGTTGCCGGCGGCGCTGCCGTCTGGACGCTCGTCGATCAGATGAACCCCTCTGCCGATGTTCAGGCGCTGTCATCGATCTTCGTCGATGTCTCGGGTGTCGAGACGGGCACCCAGCTGACCGTGAAATGGCGCGGCAAGCCGGTGTTCATCCGCCGTCGCACCGCGGATGAGATTGCAGCCGGTCGCGCGGTGCAGATGTCGGACCTCGTCGATACCAATGCCGAGAATGCCAACAAGGGCGCCGAGGCGGATGCGTCGGACGAAAACCGTACCCTGGACGAAGCCGGCGAATGGCTGGTGATGATGGGGGTCTGCACCCATCTTGGCTGCGTTCCCCTTGGCAATGCCTCGGGCGATTTCGGCGGATGGTTCTGCCCCTGCCACGGTTCGCATTACGATACGGCCGGCCGCATCCGCAAAGGCCCTGCGCCACGTAACCTTCCGGTGCCGGTCGCGGCCTTCACCGGCGACACAACGATCAAACTCGGCTGAGGGGGCTGACCATGGCTGGTATTCCGCACGACCATTACGAGCCCAAGACAGGTTTCGAGCAGTGGCTTCACCGCCGCCTGCCGATCGTGGGCCTCGCCTATGACACGCTGATGATCCCGACGCCGAAAAACCTGAACTGGTGGTGGATCTGGGGCATCGTCCTGACCTTCTGCCTTGTGCTTCAGATTGCAACGGGCATCGTTCTGGCGATGCATTACACGCCGCATGTCGACAAGGCCTTTGCCAGCGTCGAACATATCATGCGTGACGTGAACGGCGGCTACATGCTGCGCTATGTGCATGCCAACGGCGCATCGCTGTTCTTCCTTGCGGTCTATATCCACATCTTCCGCGGCCTCTTCTACGGCTCGTACAAGGCGCCGCGCGAGGTGACATGGATCATCGGCATCCTGATCTTCGTCGCGATGATGGGCACGGCCTTCATGGGCTACGTGCTGCCCTGGGGTCAGATGTCCTTCTGGGGTGCCACGGTGATCACCGGCCTTTTCGGCGCGATCCCCGGTATCGGAGAGCCGATCCAGACCTGGCTTCTGGGCGGGCCGGCGGTGGACAACGCCACGCTGAACCGCTTCTTCTCGCTTCACTATCTTCTGCCCTTCGTGATCGCGGCACTGGTTGCCGTTCACATCTGGGCGTTCCACACCACGGGCAACAACAACCCCACGGGTGTCGAGGTGCGGCGCGGCTCGAAGGCCGAGGCCGACAAGGACACGCTGCCCTTCTGGCCCTATTTCGTGATCAAGGACCTTTTCGCGCTGTCGCTGATCCTTGTGATCTTCTTCGCCGTGGTCGGCTTCATGCCGAATTACCTTGGCCATCCTGACAACTATATCGAGGCGAACCCGC
>JAGRDO010000023.1:0-39599 GCA_020447005.1 Paracoccaceae bacterium | reverse complement strand
CCTGCCCTTCTACGCGATCCTGCGTGCCTTCACCTCGGATGTCTGGATCGTCATTCTGACGAACTGGATCACCTTCGGTATCGTCGATGCCAAGTTCTTCGGCGTGCTGGCGATGTTCGGTGCCATCGCGGTCATGGCGGTCGTGCCCTGGCTCGATACATCGAACGTGCGGTCCGGTCAGTACCGGCCGATGTTCCGCTGGTGGTTCTACCTTCTCATCGTCGATTTCGTCGTGCTGATGTGGTGCGGCGCGATGCCGGCCGAGCCGCCCTATTCGATCATCTCGCTGATCGGGGCCGCCTACTGGTTCGCCTATTTCCTCATCATCCTGCCGCTTCTCGGCGTGATCGAGAAGCCGACAACACCGCCGGCGACGATCGAGGATGACTTCAACGCGCATTACGGCCCCTCGGCCGAAGCGGCCGAGTGACGGAAAGGAATGATTGAGATGCTGAGAACTATCGCAATCGCGGCCGCGTCCGTCCTTGCCCTTTCCGGCGCCGCTTTCGCCTCGGGCGGAGAGCAGCATATCGAGGATGTGGCGTTTTCCTTCGAAGGTCCGTTCGGCACCTATGACGAACACCAGCTGCAGCGCGGGCTTCAGGTCTATACCGAGGTCTGCGCCGGTTGCCACGGCATGAAATTCGTGCCGATCCGCTCGCTCTCGGATGAAGGCGGCCCGCATCTGCCCGAAGATCAGGTCCGCGCCTATGCCAAGCAGTTCACGGTCGCCGACAAGGACACCGGCGAGGACCGCGAGGCGACGCCGAACGATTTCTTCCCGCATTCGGCACTGGCCAACGCGCCGGATCTGAGCCTGATGGCCAAGGCGCGCGCGGGCTTCCACGGGCCCTATGGCTCGGGCATCAACCAGTTCTTCAAGGGTATCGGCGGGCCGGAATACATCGTTTCGATCCTGGCCGGATATACCGGCCACGAGGTTGAGCAGGCCGGGTCCACCTTCTATGAGAATACGGCCTTCCCGGGTGGTCACATTGCCATGCCGCCGCCGCTTGCCGATGGTCAGGTGACCTATGCGGACGGCCACGATGCCTCGGTCCATCACATGGCCGAAGACGTCGCCGCCTTCCTGATGTGGGCGGCCGAGCCGAAGATGATGGCGCGCAAGCAGGCAGGTTTCCTTGGCGTTCTGTTCCTCGGGTTGCTGACCGTGCTGCTTTACCTCACCAACAAGCGGATCTGGGCGCCCTACAAGGGCAAGAAGATCACCCAAGGGTGAAGCGCCGGGGGCGCTGCCCCCGGACCCCCGGGATATTTCCGGACAGAAAATGCAGGCGCGCCTTTTCGGGCGCGTCTTTTTCATTGGCCGAGATAGGCGGCCAGCGCAGGGGGCGGAGCGTCGAGCAGGGCCGCCGTGGGTTGCGGCGCGTGGGCCGTACCTTCGGCCACCAGCACCGTGTCGGGCGCAAAGCGCCGCGCATCGGCGGGATCATGGCTGACCATCAGCACGGCGGCGCGGTTTTCGCCGGCGATCCCGGCGACCAGATCGAGCATTTCGGCCTTCAGCGCCGGGCCGAGGGCCGCGAAGGGTTCGTCAAGCAGGATGAGGGGCCGCGCCCGCAAGAGGACCCGGGCCAGAGCGACGCGGCTTTGCTGGCCGCCTGAAAGGGCCGCGGGCCTGCGCATTTCGAGGCCGGAGAGGCCGACCCGTTCGAGAGCCGACTGCACCGAAGCCTGTTCCGCCCGGGACAGCCGCAGATCGGGGCGAAGCCCAAGCCCGACATTCGCGGCGACGCTCAGGTGCGGAAAGAGGTTCTGATCCTGAAAGACGATCGAAAGGGGCCGTTTGCCCGGAGCGAGATCCGTGATGTCGGTCCCGTTCCAGCGGATGCGGCCCCCGTCTGGGGCAAGAAACCCCGCGATCAGCGAAAGCAGCGTCGATTTACCTGCGCCCGACGGTCCGATGACGGCGACGCGCTGGCCGGGGGCGACGGTGAAACCGGCGGTGAGCGTGAACTGATCCTGCCGGATCCTTATGGCGTCAAGCTCAAGCATCGCCGCGCCCCCCGCGGTCGAAAAGCCAGAAAAGCCCGAGGCTGAGCCCCAGAAGCAGAACCGCCGCCCCCGCCGCGTCTTCCATCCGGTAGGCGCCCATGAGCCGGTAGATCTGCAAGGGCAGGGTCGTGCTGCCGTCATCGGCAAAAAGGATCACGACGCCGAGGTCGCCCATCGACAGGGCCGCCGTCAGCCCGGCGGCGAAGCCGAGGGGGCGGGCAAGGCGCGGCAGGGTCAGGTGCCTCAGGCGCGCGGTTCCGCGCAGGTCGAGGCTTGCGGCAAGGCGGCCGTAATCGGCCTCAAGCGCGCGGGCGGCGGGCGCAAGCGCGCGATAGGCGAAAGGCAGCGCCATGGTGGCATTGACCGCGACGGTGACCGGCAGGGCGATATCGCCGGGCCGCACAAACGGCTGGAACATGAGGAACAGCCCCGTGCCGATGATCAGCGAGGAGGACGCGAGCGGAAGCGCCGCGACGATATCGGGTATGCGCCCGGGTATGCGCCCGGGTATGCGCCCGAGTACGCGCCATGCCGAGGCGAGCGCCAGCGGCAGGGCCAGCGCGGTCGTGGCCGCCGTGGCCGTCAGGGCGACGGCGAGAGATCGCAAGGCAGACTGCCAGACCGTCGCCGGCAGCGACGACAGCCGCGGCAGGCCCGCGATCAGGATGGCGGCAAGCGGGGCCAGCAGGAAGAGGCTTGCCAGAACCAGCAAGGCGGCATCGCGTGTGCGCGCGCCAAGGCCCGCCGCATCCTGGCGGATGACTGGCCGGTCCAGCCCCGTACCGATGCCCGATGCCCAGGTAAACCGCGCGGCGGCAAGGGTGGCCAGCGCGCAGATCCCGAACTGAAGCGATGCAAGGCTTGCCGCCCGGCCAAGGTCGAACTCGTGGCGGAAGGCCTGATAGATGGCCAGTTCCACGGTCGTCGCCTTCGGGCCGCCCCCAAGGGTCAGGGCCACCGCAAAGCTGGTCAGACAGATCAGGAAGATCGTCACCAGAACCCCCGGCGCCCGTGACCAAAGCATGGGCCGTTCAAGGTGCCGTGCGATGTCGCCACTGCGAAAGCCGAGCGATTCGGCAACGCGGAAGCGTTCGGCGGGGATGTCCTGCCAGCCCTGCAGGATCAGACGGATGGCAAGCGGCAGGTTGAAAAAGACATTCGCCAGCACAACACCGGAAAATCCGTAGATCGAGACGCGCTGAAATCCCGCCCATGCCAGCCCGTCGTTCAACAGCCCGGACCGCCCGAAAACCGCCAATATGCCCATGACCGCGACGATGACCGGAAGGATGAAGGGCGCGCCAAGGAGTGTGACAAGAAGCTTGCGCCCGGCAAACCGGCGCCGCGCAAGGGCCCGCGCCACGGGCACCGCCAGCAAAAGGCTGAGCACGGCCGAAATCGCAGCCTGCGAGACGGTAAAGCGCAGCGCGTGCCAGTCGGAAGGGACGAACCCGCCGGCGCCCCCGGCGCGGTGAAAGACCGCCCCGAGCGTGCCAAGCGTCAGCGCCAGCACCAGAATGGTGGCCAGGGCCGCGCCGGCGGCCATGGCCGGAGCAGGCAGGGATGACCTGCCCGCCGCCATCACTCGTTCATCACCGAAATCCAGTCGGCGATGGCGGGGCCACGCCGCGCTTCGGCCTCGGTTTCGGGCAGGAACAGTGTCTTTTCCGGGCGGGGCAGGCTGGCGAATTCAGGCGGCAGCGCGCCACCGAATTCCCGCGCGGGGTAAGACCAGTTCGCCGTGGCGATCATGCCCTGAAACGCGTCTGAAAGGATGTAGTCCAGAAACTGGTCGGCCAGTTCGGGCTGATGCGCCCCGGCCAGCCGGGCAGCAAGTTCGGCCATGAAGTAATGCCCTTCGGGAAAGATCGCCGCCGCCTTCGTGTCATCCCCTTCCGCGATGATGTGATAGGCGGGCGAGGTCGTGAAGGACAGCACCATGTCCACCTCGCCCGAGGTGAACAGCCCGTAAGCCTCTGACCAGCCCGGGGTCACGGTCAGGATCTTCGGCTTCAGCTTGCGCCAGGCGTCCTTGGCGCCATCGCCGAACACCTCGGACACCCAGAGCACCAGCGCCAGCCCGGCTTCCGAACTGCGCGGGTCCTCGATGGCGATCTTCACATCGTCGGGCATCTCAAGCAGCGCCTCGAAGCTGGCCGGGGGATTTGCCAGACGGGTCTTGTCATAGACGAAGGCGACTTCGCTCCAGTTGAACGGGACGAAGACCGGATCATCCCAGTTGACCGGCAGGGTCAGGGCAGAGAGGTCCTTGCCATGCGGGGCAAACAGGCCAGAGGCGCGGGCCTTGGCGGTAAGGTCGGTGGTCAGCCCGATCACGGCATCGGCCTCGGAAGCGGACCCTTCCAGCATCAGCCGGGACATCACGTCGCCGGTGACGAAACGCAGATCGCAGCCGCAGGTCGCCTCGAACCCCTGTTCGATGGCGGGGCCGGGGCCCCATTCCGATGCAAAGTAATCGGGCGCATAGACGATCAGTTCGGGCTTGTCCGTTGCCAGCGCCGTGCTGGCAGCAAGACTTCCCGCGATCATCAGAGCCAGAGAAGGCAGTTTGGTCATCTCTCATCCTCCAATGGTCAGGCGGGCGGAGACGGACTGGCAGTGAAGCCATACCTTCCCTCCGCCGGTTCTAACCGGTTCAGGTTCAACGGGTTCGCTGTCGCATCTCAGTCCGGGATCAGATCCGGGACACCCCGAGGTGATGCCACGACTATACCGGTGGCCGCCGGGGCGCAAGCCACTTGCCGGTGATGAAGGGATGGGTCAATCATTTGATCATATTTCTTAGGGGGGGGGGGGGGGTCACATGCTTACAGAAATTCAACAGGTTGGCGTCCACGATGCGCCCCTTGTGGCCGCGCTTGTTGCCGGCCTCCTGCTGGAATTCGACCCGGACGGCCCCTGCGACCGGGCCCGGCTGGAAGCGGTTGCCAGGGCGACCCTGTCCCTGAACAGCGTGACCGGCTTCGCCGCCCTGTACGGGGATGAGGCGGTCGGGCTGATCATGCTCAACGACTGCGCCGCGATCTATGCGGGCGGTCATTTCGGCGAAATCACCGAACTTTATGTCACGCCCGCACTGCGATCGCGCGGGGTGGCCGCGGCTCTTGTCGCAAGGGCGCAAGCGCATGGGCGGCTTCGCGGCTGGAAGCGGATCGAGGTCGGCGCGCCCGAACAGCCGCAATGGGCCAGAACGCTGGCCTTCTATCGGCGTGCCGGTTTTACCGAGATCGGCCCAAGACTGAAAAAGACGCTTTAAGGGGCGCCGCCCCTCGCCCCGAACGCTTGTCCGGGGCTTACCCCGGAACATTGCCACGGGGAAGATGGCAGGAGAAAGCTTGAGTGCCGCCCTGCGCTTCGCTATGCCGCTGGGGCAAAGGAGCCTGCGAACATGAGCCTTAACACCTTCGGCCATCTCTTCCGTGTCACCACCTGGGGCGAAAGCCACGGGCCCGCGCTGGGCGCGACCGTCGATGGCTGCCCGCCCGGCGTGGCGCTGGACGAGGCGAAGCTGCAGCACTGGCTCGACCGGCGCAAACCCGGCCAGAACAAGTACACGACCCAGCGGCAGGAACCGGATGCGGTGCGCATTCTTTCGGGCATGTATGAAGGGCGGACCACCGGCACGCCCCTTCAGCTGATGATCGAAAACACCGATCAGCGGTCAAAGGACTATGGCGATATCGCCCAGAAGTTCCGCCCCGGCCATGCCGACATTACCTATTGGCAGAAATACGGGTTGCGCGATCCCCGCGGGGGCGGGCGATCCTCGGCACGCGAAACCGCGGCGCGTGTGGCCGCCGGTGGCGTGGCGCGCGCCGTGCTGGCCGATCTGGTCCCCGGCATCGCGATCACCGGCTACATGGTGCAGATGGGGCGGCTTCGCGCCGACCGGGACCGCTTCGACATGGCCGAGATCGGGCGCAACCCCTTCTGGTCGCCCGATGCCGCCGCCGCCGCGATCTGGGCCGAACATCTCGATGAGCTGCGCAAATCCGGCAATTCCGTCGGCGCGGTGATCGAGGTCGTGGCCTCCGGCGTGCCGGCCGGTCTGGGCGCGCCGATCTATGGCAAGATGGACAGCGAGCTTGCCGCGGCGATGATGTCGATCAACGCCGTCAAGGGCGTAGAGATCGGCGCGGGCATGGGGGCCGCCGAACTGACCGGCACCGAGAATGCCGATGAGATCTTTGCGGGCGAGGGCGGGCGCCCCCGCTTTTCGTCGAACCATGCGGGCGGCATCCTTGGCGGGATCACGACGGGGCAGGACATCGTTCTGCGCTTTGCCGTGAAGCCGACCTCGTCGATCCTGTCGCCCCGCCGCACGATCACCGTGACCGGCGAGGAAACCGAAATCGTGACCAAGGGCCGCCATGATCCCTGCGTCGGCATCCGCGCCGTCCCGGTGGGCGAGGCGATGATGGCCTGCGTGATCCTCGATCAGTTCCTGATGCATCGCGGCCAGACAGGCCGGGTCTAGCGCCCCTTACGCGTTGAAAAGGAAGTGCAGGACGTCGCCGTCCTTGACCTCATAGGTCTTGCCTTCCACGCGGAACTTGCCCGCCTCGCGCGCACCCGCCTCGCCGTTTCCGGCGATGTAGTCGCCATAGGCGATCGTTTCCGCGCGGATGAAACCGCGTTCGAAATCACCGTGGATGACCCCGGCCGCCTGCGGCGCCAGCGTGCCCTTCTCGATGGTCCATGCGCGGGCTTCCTTGGGGCCGACCGTGAAATAGGTCTGCAGGCCAAGCAGGTCATAGCCAGCGCGGATCAACCGGTCCAGCCCGGCCTCATGCAGCCCCATTTCCTCAAGGAACATCGCGGCATCCTCCTGGGGCATCTGCGCCAGTTCCTCTTCGATCCTGGCCGAAATCACGACCGATCCCGCACCTTGCGCGGCCGCCATTTCCGCCACCCGGGCCGATTGCGAATTGCCCTGCGCGGCCGAGGCTTCCTCGACATTGCAGACGAAAAGAACCGGTTTCGAGGTCAGAAGCTGCAGCATCGCCCAGGCCTTCTGATCCTCTTCGGCGATCGTCAGGCTGCGCGCCGGCTTGCCCGCCTCAAGCGCGGCCAGCGCCTGCTTCATCAGGCGTTCCTGCGCCACCGCTTCCTTGTCGCCGCCCTTGATCTTGCGCGCGATATTGGCCAGCCGCCGCTCGATCGATTCCAGATCGGCGATCATCAGTTCGGTCTCGATGGTCTCGGCGTCGGCGATCGGGTCGATCCGGCCTTCGACATGGGTGACATCGCCATCCTCGAAACAGCGCAGCACATGGGCGATGGCGTCGACCTCTCGGATATTCGCCAGAAACTGGTTGCCCAGCCCCTCGCCCTTCGAAGCGCCCCGCACCAGTCCGGCGATATCGACAAAGGTGATCCGCGTCGGAATGATCTGTTTGGATCCGGCAATCCCGGCCAGTTTTTCCAGCCGCGGGTCGGGCACGGCCACATCGCCCACATTCGGCTCGATCGTGCAGAACGGAAAATTCGCGGCCTGCGCGGCCGCCGTGCGGGTCAGCGCATTGAAAAGCGTCGACTTGCCGACATTCGGCAATCCGACGATGCCCATCCTGAAACCCATGATCCTGCTCCTTGCGCCAAATCGCGGGCATCTAGGGTGCAAGCGGAAGGGGCGTCAAGCCCCACCGCCCCCCGCACCCGTTCCCCATTGATTTCCGGCGCGGATTTTGACAGACCCGGACGAGGCCGCAGGAGACAGCAAATGACCCGGATTGACGCCAAGTTCGCCGCATTGAAAGCCGAAAACCGCAAGGCTTTCGTCGCCTATATCATGGCGGGCGATCCCGATCTTGCCACCTCGCTCGACCTGATGAAGGGCCTGCCCGCCGCCGGCGTCGATATCATCGAACTCGGCATGCCCTTCACCGATCCGATGGCCGATGGCCCGACGATCCAGCTTGCCGGCCAGCGCGCGCTGGAAGGCGGCCAGACGCTGCAGAAAACGCTGGATATGGTGGCCGAATTCCGCAAGAGCGATCCGCAAACGCCCATCGTGATGATGGGCTATTACAATCCGATCTATTCACGCGGGGTGGACCGGTTTCTGGCCGATGCCACCGCCGCCGGGGTCGATGGCCTGATCGTCGTCGATCTTCCGCCCGAAGAGGATGACGAACTTTGCATCCCCGCGCAAAAGGCCGGACTGAACTTCATCCGTCTCGCGACGCCGACAACCGATGACCGGCGCCTGCCCAAGGTTTTGCAGAACACCAGCGGTTTTGTCTATTACGTCTCGATCACCGGCATCACCGGGGCCGCCGCCGCACAGGCCACTGATGTCGGCCCCGAAGTGTCCCGGATCAAGGCCGCGACCGATCTGCCGGTTATCGTCGGCTTTGGCATTCGCACACCCGAAACCGCCCGCGCGATTGCGTCGGTCGCCGATGGCGCCGTCGTCGGCTCGGCCATCGTCAAGATGGTTGAAGAGGGCCGTGCCGTGCCGGACATCCTTGGCTTTGTCGGTGGCCTCGCCAATGGCGCGCACTCTGCCTGAGGGGCAGGGGCTCTGCGGGCACAAGAAGGGGATTGCGGAAAACTCGCGATTTTGGTAAGGTAAATTTACCAATTTCGGAGTTCACATGCCCGTCATTACCAATATTGCCGATCTGAAGCAGATTTACCGCCGTCGCGTCCCCCGGATGTTCTACGACTACGCCGAATCGGGCAGCTGGACGGAACAGACGTTCCGCGACAATTCCGCCGATTTCGCCGACATCCGCCTGCGCCAGCGCATTGCCATCGACATGACGGGACGTGGCACGGCGGGGCAGATGATCGGGCAGGACGTCGCGATGCCCGTGGCGCTCGCCCCGGTCGGGCTGACCGGAATGCAGAACGCGGATGGCGAGATCAAGGCCGCCCGCGCCGCCGAGAAATTCGGCGTGCCCTTCACGCTTTCGACCATGTCGATCTGTTCGATCGAGGATGTGGCCGAAAACGTCTCGTCTCCCTTCTGGTTTCAGATCTACACGCTGAACGACGATGACTTTAACCAGAAGATCATCGACCGGGCCAAGGCGGCGGGCTGTTCGGCGCTTGTGATCACGGTTGATCTTCAGGTGCTCGGCCAGCGCCACAAGGATCTGAAGAACGGGCTTTCCGCGCCGCCCAAACTGACCATCCCCACCCTGCTGAACCTTGCCACCAAATGGGGCTGGGGGATCGAGATGCTGGGCACCAAGCGCCGCTTCTTCGGCAATATCGTCGGCCATGTCGAAGGCGTCAGCGATCCGTCGTCGCTTTCGGCCTGGACGGCCGAGAAATTCGACCCCGCGCTCAACTGGGACAAGATCCGGAAGCTGATGGACATGTGGGGCGGCAAGGTCATCCTGAAGGGTATCCTTGATCCCGAGGATGCGCTTCGCGCCGCCGAAATCGGGGCCGATGCGATCGTCGTGTCGAACCACGGGGGGCGGCAGCTTGACGGCGCGCTTTCGTCGATCCGCGTCCTTCCCTCCATTGTCGAGGCCGCTGGCGGCAAGACCGAAATCTGGATGGATGGCGGTATCCGGTCGGGGCAGGATGTCTTGAAGGCCGTCGCCCTCGGGGCCAAGGGCGTGATGATCGGCCGCGCCTTTGTCTATGGCCTGGGCGCGATGGGCGAGGCGGGCGTCACCAAGGCGCTGTCGGTGATCCAGAAGGAACTTGAAACCTCGATGGCGCTTTGCGGCGAAACCCGTATCCCGGGCCTTGGCCGCCACAACCTTCTGCTGCCGCGCGGCTTTCTTGACGGCTATTCCTGATCGGCGACCGGACCGGCCGGTGTAGCTACACGAAAACTACGCAAAAACTACGCAGCCCCTACGGCTCTCCGACGGGGCTGCTGCATCAGTCGCCTCGTTCGGCCCCTCGGGCGGTCATGAGGGCGGACATGCGGCGCCCCTCACCCGCAAGGCAGCCCCGCGTTCGGCCCGGGATCGTCCTTTGCGCGGTTCGCCTTTTGTCAGTGGCCCGTGGCGCACTTCGGCGCAAGAAACGAACAAAAACTGTCAAAAAACAGACAATACCAATCAAAAACAAACTATTTTGCTTGTTTTCCAGTTCGGACCCGCCATTATTCCAGTACGCGCCCCCCCCCTCGAATCCACTCAGGGGCCGATGCGGGGGGCATCTGAGTCCCGCATGAACAACAGGGAAACATCATGGCGAACATAATTTCGAAGTCGCTCGTCGCGGCAGCGGTGGCATTCACGCCAATGACCGCAATGGCCATTGACTGGCAGCAGTCAAAGGGCCAGGAAATAACGCTCTTGCTCAACGCACATCCATGGACGACGGCTGTCGAAGCACGCCTTCCAGAGTTCGAGAAGCTCACCGGCATCAAGGTCAATCTTCAGACCTATCCGGAAGACCTCTATCTTGACCGGATGCAGCTTGCGGTCCGGTCGAAGACCGCGGTTGCCGATGTTTACTTCGCGTCGCTTGATACAGTCGCCTATTCGCAGTGGTCGGCCGGTCTCATGGAGCCTTTGACGCCCTTCATCAACGACCCGTCGTTGACCGATGCGAATTATGAGATCAACGACTTTCCCGAAGGCTTCCGGCTGAGCGCATCCTTCCCGCCCGGCGCCCCGGACGCGGAAATGTATGGCATTCCGATTACCTCCGAAGCCTATATGCTCTTTTATAACAAGGAGCTGGTGAACCAGTATCTGGATGGCAAAGTCCCGGAAACATTGGAAGATCTGGTTGCCAGCGCCCAAAAGATCTCGGCCGAGGGTGAAGGAAAGGTCTTCGGCGCGGTTGCGCGCGGCGCACGAAATGTCGGTATCTTCGATACCGTATCGGGTGTTATTTTTGACAGCTGGGGCGAGCCGTCGCCTGCCCTGCCTTACAACATCTGGTTCGATGGCGATTGGTCCAAGCCGCGCATGACCGACCCCCGGATCGTCCAGGGCATGGCGAACTACTCTGGCCTGCTCAAGGCCGCGCCCTCGAACGCCCTGTCGATGGACTGGCCGGAAGCGACACAGCTTTTCAAGGAAGGCCGCGCTGCCTTCTATATCGACGCCAGCGTGTTCGGACCGACCTTTGAGGATGAAGCGCAGTCCAAGGTGGCCGGCAATGTCGGCTATGCGCCCATTCCCCCTGCGACCGCAGGCGGAAACACGCGCTCGGGCCAATGGCTCTGGTCCCTCGCTATTCCGAAGAATTCCGAGCACAAGAATGCCGCCTGGCTTTTCGTTCAGTGGGCGACATCCAAGGACCTCGATATGACCAACGGCATGGCAACGGGGGGTGCGCCGCGCCTCTCCACATGGGCAAATCCCGAGTTTACCGCCAGCCTCAATCCTGAATTCGTAAGCGCAGTCAGTGTGGCGATGAACAACACCTCGCCCACGGCAGTGTTCAAGGAAGGTTGGGAAGAAGGTGCGCTGATGGTGATCGACGCCATTCATCAGATCTACAGCGGCACCGACCCGCAAACTGCCGCTGAAGAACTGGAAAGCAACATCTCCTCGGTTATCCGGTAGGTAACCACTGGCGCCCTCCGCAAGCGGAGGGCGCCCTTTCTCAAAGGCTCGAAGGAACGACTGATGACGCGCGGGAAACCCACCTATCAATCGCCGTGGCTATATCTGGTTCCGACAATCGCAATTCTCGCCGTTTCAGCCGTTTACCCCTTGATCCAAGCCTTCGCGCTAAGCCTTTACGATCTCAGATGGGGCGAAACCGCGTCTTTCGTCTGGTTCAAGAATTTCGGCAATCTCCTCTCGGACCATCGCGTCTGGAAAGTCTTTGGGCGCACGGCGCTGTTCTCAGTTTCTTCCGTGGCCATCGAACTCGCGCTCGGGCTGCTCTTTGCGCTTGCCGTCGATCGGCTGGCCTGGGGGCAGGGGATTGTCCGCACGATGATCATCCTTCCGCTGATGATTTCGGGGATCGCGACATCCCTTATCTGGAAGGTGCTTCTCGACCCGGCATCGGGATTGGTGAACTATGTCCTGAGCCTGGGCGGCGTCACCAATGCACCGGCCTGGTTCGGTTCGCCGTCGATGGCGCTTCCGTCGCTTGTGCTTGTCGATACGTGGTGGCAGACCGGGTTTGCCTTCATCGTTCTAGCGGCAGCCATCAAGGGCCTGCCGGCCGATACGTTCGAAGCCGCCAAGATCGATGGCGCATCGTCGTTTCAGGCCTTTCGCTACATAACACTGCCATTGCTGCTGCCGGTCATCGGCACAATTGCCATCTTCCGGTTGATCGACACGCTGAAGGTGTTCGATATCGTCTTCGGGACGACCGGAGGGGGGCCGGCCCAGTCGACCGAAATGATCCAGACCTTCGCGTACAGGACCGCATTCAAGTTTCTGGAACTCGGGCGATCATCCGCAATCATGGTCATCTTCTCGACGATCTTCATCCTGATCTGTGCCCTGCTGATCTTCCGGGCGGAAAAGACGACAACACGATGAACGACAAAGACCGCACCCTTCGGCGCATATTCGAAATGGACCGCCTGACATGAAATTTCTCGCCGCGCTTCCGTCGCGAATGGTCGTTCTGATCGCCATCCTGTTCTCGGCCTTCCCGATCTACTGGATCGCCGCCATGGCGCTCAAATCACCGAAAGAGGCGTTCGCCATCCCGCCGGTCTTTGCGTTCACACCGGTATGGGAGAATTTTAGCCGGGCGTGGGAAATGGGCGGGTTCGACGCGTCCATGATCAACAGTCTGGTGATCACCATTTTCGTGAATCTGGTCACGCTTGCCGCAGCGATACCGGCCGCCTATGCGCTAAGCCGCCATGAGTTTTCCGGCCAGAAAATCTTTCTGGTGCTGTTGTTGCTGTTCTACCTGCTGCCCGAGTTTCTGTTCATCATCCCGCTCTACAACGTATTCCAGACCCTTGGTCTGTTCGATACGAGGATCGGACTGATAATCGCCTATCAGGTTTTCTCGCTCCCGTTCGCAATCTGGTTGCTGAGGGGCTTTTTCGCCGAGATCCCCCGCGATATCGGGGAAGCCGCGCAACTTGACGGCTGTTCGAATTTCGGGGTCCTGTGGCGGATGTACATTCCGCTGAGCGTTCCCGGAATCGCTGCGGTTGTCATCCTCAACAGTATCCGCATGTGGAACGAACTCACCTACGCTCTGGCATTGACGTTCAGCACGTCCCAGACCGTAACGCTGTCGGTAGCATCCTTCAGGGGGTACGGGCAGATGGATTGGGGCGCCATGTCGGCGGGCGCCGTGATTTCCGCGGCGCCGATGGTTCTGATGGCGTTGTTCGCACAACGTTACATTGTAAGGGGCCTGACGCTTGGCGCGGTCAAATAGCCGCCTTCCATGCGCCGCGAAGACATCCGGATGTCATGCGCTTCCGGCGCGGCGCGGGAACCCGGGCAGTCACGCCCGGCAGGCGATGTCAGGATCGTCCCGCCGAACCGCTACCAATCGCCGTGCCCGCTGTTCGGAGCGGTTGATCCCGTCGGTCGCGTAACAAAACTGTTCAAGATAATGAAAAACGAACGTCAATACGGAGAGAAGGATGTCGGGCGTTAGTCTTCGCGAAGTGAAAAAATCCTATAACACGCTGAATGTCATCCCGGGCGTTTCCGTAGAGATCGCAGATGGAGAATTTGTCGCGCTCGTCGGTCCTTCGGGGTGTGGAAAATCCACGCTGCTTCGGATGATTGCCGGTCTTGAGGAAATATCCGGGGGGACCATCGCGATAGGCGACCGGGTCGTGAACAATGTAGAGTCCAAGGACCGGAACATTGCCATGGTCTTCCAAACCTACGCACTCTATCCGCACATGACTGTGGCCGAGAACATGGGGTTTTCGCTCAAGCTGAAAGGCGCCTCGAAGGCGGACATTGAATCGAAGGTCGCAAGGGCGGCCGAGATTCTTCATCTATCGGAATTGCTGGGCCGTTATCCGCGGCAATTGTCCGGCGGCCAGCGTCAGCGGGTGGCCATGGGGCGCGCGATCGTTCGCGACCCAGAAGTTTTCCTGTTCGATGAACCGCTTTCGAACCTTGACGCAAAACTTCGCGTCCAGATGCGGGCCGAAATCCGGCAACTGCATCACAGGCTGAAAACAACAACGATTTATGTGACACATGACCAGATCGAGGCGATGACGATGGCCGACAGGATCGTGGTTTTGCGAAACGGCAGGATCGAACAGGCGGGCAGCCCGCTTGAGCTTTATGACACGCCCGCCAACGCTTTTGTCGGTGGCTTCATCGGTTCTCCCTCGATGAACCAACTGCCTGGTACGATCAGTGCCGAGGGATTTGCGATCGATGCCGGGATTACCTTGCCGCTTGATGTGGACGTTTCGTCCCGGATCGGACGTAAAGCGATATATGGAATTAGGCCCGAGCATCTGCAGATCAGCAAGACCGGTGGTCTGGAGGCACGTGTTTCGGTCTGCGAGCCAACCGGAACCGAAACCCATATTTTCGTTAAATTGGGGGACCAGGACCTGCTGATCGTCTCGCGCGAAAGGCTAAGTTTGATGCCAGGAGACCCAATTCGGATATCGCCGGATACGGCCAAGGCCCATCTGTTTGATCTGGAGACAGGTGTGAGAATTGAAGCGGACGCAGCCAAACGATAGTTGGGCGCCCCCCCATATCGGCGATGATTGCGCCAGACGATGGGTGGTGAAGGTTCGCCGGTGCATTGAATAAAATCGCCCGTCAATGGTCCGGCCCGCCATGGCGCCGCCCTTTCTGCGATTAGGCCCGCCAGTTTCCGGCGCCATCCATCGATCGACGATCTCCCTCGATCTCCTTGTTCTGCAATCCGTGGTGACGCGGGCGCAAAAGCGCCCTCCACAGTGCGCCGGGGGCCACAGCAAGCCCTCTGGACGTCCTTTCGACCCGAGGCCGGTTGCCAAGTTCGTGCGTGCATGTTTATTCTCGATCAGTCTTCTCACCGGCCTGATCGAGTTGACGGCAAGGTTCGCTGCGGAAACGACAACCAAACGATGACCGACGCGCAAACATCCTCGAACACGGTCGAGCGCCCCAAATATCTGGCGCATGTGAGGCATTCGTCAATTCTCGACGAAATTATCCGCCATGGCTCGGTTACTGTCAGCGCGCTGGCCCAGCAACTTGCTGTCTCCGATATGACCATCAGGCGCGATCTGGTAGAGCTGGAAAAGGCAGGAAAGCTGGCACGAACCCACGGCGGCGCGATCCGGGTAAAGCAAACGGCACTGAGTGTCACCGACGAGCTTACCGATCGGGTCGAACCTGCATTTGACAGGCGTCAACGGCGCAACGCAGAACTGAAACGTCGCATCGCCGCGATCGCCAGTCAAATTGCCGGCGGATCGCGAAGTGTCGCGGTCGATGTCGGCACGACAACGTACATGCTTGCCGAGATGATGGATGCGAGCACCCACACCAAGGTATTTACCAACAATATCCGCGCTTCAATGCAGCTCGCGTCAAAGGGGGTTGAGGTCTATCTGGCCGGCGGACGGATCCGCGAAGAAGAAATGTCGACAAGCGGGCCGGCCGCGACCGAGCAATTCGGATCACTGTGGTTCGACGTCGCCTTTATCGGCGTATCCGGGGTGACAGGGCAGGGTGCCTATGACTATTCCCTCGAAGAGGCGGACATGAAACGCCTGTATCTGCGCCGCGCGACGCGCAAGATCATGCTCTGCGATTCGACAAAATTCGAAAGAGTGTCATTGGTCAATGTCGCGCCTCTTGCCGAGTTCACTCACCTGATCACCGACAAGCGGCCCCCCGAGGGTCTTGCAGCCGATATTGCGCGGGCAGGCGTAGAAATCATCGTAGCCAACTGATTTCTGGCCGCGCCGGAGTTTGTGCGCTTTGGCGAGTTTATGATGCTTTTTGTTTGAAAATGTAAGAATCGTATGGTTTATGTCGGTTCACACGGTTTCGCTTCCCGCCGTTTTCGGGTGGGGCGCTGACTGAACCCGGCCGACGATGACGTTGACGTCTTGCGAACGCTCCGAGTTCATACGCGTTCGCGTATCGGCAACAGATGTTCGTCAGCTAGGAGAACAAAATGAACGTTTTGGAGCGGTTTGGCCTTAGCGGCAAGGTTGCCGTCGTGACAGGTGGCGCCAGAGGTATAGGGCGGGCCGTGGCCGAACTTGCGGCGAGTACCGGTGCCGAAATCGCCATCGTCGACATACTTGAAGACGTTGCGAAACAAACCGCGAAAGAGATCTCCGAAACCAGCGGGCGCAGGGTCGTTGCCTATGGCGGCGATCTGTCGAAGGCGGCCAATTCTCCCAGGATCGTCGATGCGATCATTGCAGACTTCGGGCGTATCGACGTTCTTTTCAACGGAATCGGCATCAACCCCAATACCCCCGCCCTGGAGATACAGCCAGAAGAATGGGAGGCCGTGATGAACGTAAACATCAACGGTCAATTCTATATTTCACAAGCGGTTGCGCGGAAAATGGTCGAGCGCGGTTCCGGTACGATCGTGGCAATCGGATCCAATTCCGGGTTTACCGTAGATCGTCCCCAGCCGCAGGCGCACTACAACACGTCCAAGGCGGCCGTCCACCAGATGGTCAAATCGTTGGCGATGGAATTGGCCCCTCATGGAATCCGGGTGAATGCAGTGGCACCGGGATACGTTATCACGGACCTCACGGCGCGCGGCATCAGCAATCCCGACTGGCTTCCCATGTGGAAGAGCATGACCCCGCTTGGCAGGTTCGGCCAACCCGAGGAGATCGCGAATTTGATGCTCTTCCTGGCAAGCGACGCGTCAAGCTATATGACGGGCGCGATTGTCCTGATCGATGGTGGCTACACCTGTTGGTGATGTGCCCAGAGGCGGGACTGCCACGCTAACTCCCGTGGTGCGCGGCAGCTTGGCGAGGCCCGGGATCATGCGGCCCTTTCGAGCGGCCCGCCTGTGAATTCGATTTGTTTCGCCACTTTCGGCCGACACGGACACAGGTCTCACCCATATGCCAGCCGGCGCGCGCGGCGCAGATGTTTCTCTGTAGGATTGGTCATTTCGGGACCGAATTTCTGAACCCGTCGACCGACGGCCGACGGGTCAATGGTGGCGTCACGCTTCGTCAGAAGACCGACGACTTTCTGGCGGGACAGCGGATAACGCAGGCACCCGCAAATGGCGCGAAGGAGCATCCCGCACGGAGCATGCTGGTGCATGAAGGCTGAGGGGCGCCGCATGTCCAACCCCATGACCGACCGAATAGCCAAACGAAACGATTGATGCAGCAGCCCCCCTAAACCCGATTTCCAGAAATTCTTGCGCCAACGGCCGATTTCGGCTACCCATTGGTGGAAACGTTTCCACAGGGGGCGGAAATTGGGTCAGGCTGCCACCATCAAGGATGTCGCTCAACGCGCCGGTTGTGGTGTAGCGACAGTCAGCCGTGTCCTGAACAACACCGGCCCGGCCAGCGCCGAAATGCGAGAGCGGGTTCTGGCGGCGGTGGATGCGCTCGATTTCCAGTTCAGCGAAGTTGGCCGGTCCTTGCAAAGCAACACCACGCGCACGATTGGCTGTGTGGTGCCGTCCATCGAGAACCCCGTTTATGCCGATGCGGTTCAGGGCGCTCAGGAAGTCTTTCGGAACGCCGGATACCAGATGCTTCTGATTTGCACCAACTACAGCCCCGAGATCGAGACGAATGCGATCCGGACACTGGTCGCAAAGCAAGTCGATGGTGTCCTGCTGACAGTCGCCGATGCCCAGAAAAGCGAAGGGCTGGATCTGGTCAGAAGTCGTCGCCTGCCCCACAGTCTGCTGTTCAACGAGGCACCGGACGGGGAGGTGAGCTGGTCGGTCGGGGATCATGCCGCCGCCGCTCTGGTTGCGGACAAGTTTGCCATGAACAATCATAAAAACACCGGATTTCTGGCGCTGAACTTTCTGAATTCCGACCGGGCGCGGCAACGATACGAGGGGTTTGTCGAAGGGTGCGCGAAGAACGCGATGGCGCCGCCCGCCTTGCTGGAAGTGGATGATGACGGTCATGACCTGACGGACCATCTGAGAGGGTTCCTGCATGACCATCCCGATCTGACCGGGATTTTCGCCTCGAACGATTTTCTTGCTTTGGCGACGATACGAAGCGCACGCAATCTGTTCATAAAAGTGCCGCAGGAACTTTCTATCGTCGGGTTTGATGGCATCAAAGTCGGTCTCATGGTCGAACCCAGTCTTGCAACTATCGTGACCGCCCCGCGCGATCTGGGTGCGGGTGCCGGCCAGACCATTCTGTCCTTGATCAACGGGACTTCGCCGCCGGAAAGGCCAAGCAAAAACAGTACTTTCAGTTTCCGCGCCGGGGGCAGCCTGATGCCCTTGCCCGCCGAAAGCAAAGACGACGGGAAGGTTGCCGCCTTCCCGCCGTCAAACGACCCGACCCAAAAGACTGCGTAAATCCGATAGGAGAGATCGAGATGAGATATAAACTTGCCGCCTCTGCCCTGACAATGGTGCTTGCCGCGCCTGCATTTGCCGAAGATGCCGTGTGCTACAACTGCCCGCCGCAATGGGCGGACTGGGCGTCGATGCTGGAAGCGATCGACAAGGAACTCGACATCCAGATGCCGCATGACAACAAGAACTCCGGGCAGACGCTTAGCCAGTTGCTGGCAGAGCGCGACAACCCAGTTGCCGATGTCGCCTATTACGGCGTGACGACCGGCATCAAGGCAGGCAACGAAGGCGTGGCAGCGGCCTACAAGCCGGCCGGCTTTGACGATATTCCCGATGGCCTCAAGGATCCGGAAGGCAAGTGGTTTGCCGTTCACTATGGCACGCTTGGGCTATTCGTGAACGTGGATGCCCTGGGCGGCGCCGAGGTGCCGCAGTGTTTTGCCGATCTGACCAAGCCGGAATATCGCGGCATGGTGGGGTATCTTGATCCGTCCTCGGCCTTCGTCGGCTATGCGGGCGCCGTTGCCGTCAACCTGGCGTTTGGCGGCGATCTGGATAACTTCGATCCGGCCATCAAGTATTTCAACGAACTGGGAAAGAACTCCCCGATCGTGCCCAAGCAGACATCCTACGCACGGGTCGTTTCCGGCGAAATTCCGATCCTCTTTGACTATGACTTCAACGCTTACCGCGGGAAGTATGAGGAAGACGGCAACTTCGAATTCGTCCTGCCCTGCGAGGGGTCGGTGCGGGTGCCTTATGTGATGAGCCTCGTCAACAATGGTCCCCATCCGGAGCTTGGCAAGCGCGTGCTGGACTTCATCCTCTCCGACAAGGGGCAGGCGATCTGGACCAACGCGTATCTGCAGCCTTCGCGCCCTGTCGAGCTGCCCGCCGAAGTCGCCGAGAAGTTCCTGCCGGCCAGCGATTATGAGCGCGCCGTAGCTGTGGACTATGCGAAGATGGAGCAGGCCCAGGCCGGGTTCGGCGAGCGTTACCTGTCCGAAGTCAAGTAACCAGGCCCACAACATCAGGGGGCCGCGTCCGCGCGCCCCCATAGGATCCATGATGTCAAACCGAACCTTCATCATGGCGTGTCTTGCGCCACTGCTGGTATTTTCTCTGGCGTTTCTTGCGCTGCCATTGGTCCGGTTGTTCCTGGCCTCTGGTGAAGGCGACGCAGGTTGGGCCATCTATCTCGATATTCTTCGCAAGCCGCGCTACCTGAACACCCTTATCCTGACGGTTCTCGTATCCCTTGCGACCACATTCGCGGCGCTGGCAGTGTCCACGACTGCGGGCATGTTCCTTGTCAGAAACCGGTTTCGGGGCCGGGGAACGCTGCTTTCCGTGCTGACCTTGCCACTGGCGTTTCCCGGTGTCGTGGTCGGCTTTCTGATTATCCTGCTGGGTGGACGGCAAGGGCTGGTGAACCAATTGACCCCGAACCACGTGGTGTTTGCCTATTCGGCTTTGGGGCTGTTTCTGGGTTATCTCTATTTCTCGATACCCCGCGTCTTGCTTACGGTCATGGCCGCGGCAGAGAAACTCGACCCTTCGCTTGAAGAAGCCGCGCGGACGATGGGTGCGTCGCCCTACCGGGTTGTCGTGGATGTCATACTGCCCGGGCTCATGCCGTCCCTGATAGCCTCCGGTGCCATCGCCTTTGCCACGGCAATGGGGGCGTTTGGCACGGCCTTCACGCTGGCCACGGATATCGACGTTATCCCGATGGTCATCTACACGGAATTCACCTTGTCCGCGAATATCGCCATGGCGGCTGCCCTGTCGATCGTTCTGGGCATCATCACCTGGATACTGTTGCTGATTGCACGGTCTCTATCCGGTTCGACAGTGGCGGCGGGGGGCTGACATGTTGTCATCGAAGACCAAGATACTGCAACTGATCGTCACGCTAAGCGCCTGCGCGTTCCTGCTTGTCCCGACCATCCTGTCGGTCATGGCCGGGGTGACGGCGAACTACTTCAAGGGGATTTCCTCGGGGCTCACCCTCAAGTGGATCTATCGGGTGTGGGAGCTTTATGCCGACAGTATCTTCCTGTCGCTATGGCTTGCCTTTGCCTGTCTCATCTGCACGTTGATCATCGGTTTGCCCGCCGCCTACGGCCTTGCGCGAAACCCGGGTTGGTTGTCGCGCCTGCTGGAAGAGTTCATTTCCCTGCCGCTGGCCGTCCCCGGGCTGGCGCTTGCGCTGGCACTCTTGCAGCTCTACGGCTCCATGAAGGGTTTCCGCGCGTCATGGACATTCATCCTTGTGGGGCATGTCCTTTACACCTTGCCGTTCATGGTCAGGTCCATTCTCGCAGTGCTTGGCGCCATGGATCTCAAGACACTCGAGGAGGGGGCCGCGACGCTTGGGGCATCGCCCTGGCAACGGTTCCGCGACATCGTGGTTCCCAATGCCATGCCCGGCATTCTGGCTGGCGCATTGACCGTGGTCACGCTGTCGATCGGTGAGTTCAACCTTACGTGGATGCTGCACACCCCCTACCTGAAAACCCTGCCCGTCGGTCTGGCCGACAGCTATGCCTCCATGCGGCTAGAGATCGCCTCGGCCTATACGCTCGTCTTCTTCGTACTCATCGTACCGCTCTTGATGGCCATGCAATGGGCCTCGGCGCGGGCACAAAGGATTGCAAAATGACCCTGCGTCTGACCAACACCGCCAAGACATACCCGGATGGGACCAAGGCGCTGCTGTCAACCGAACTGTCCGTCGCCAAAGGCGAGATCGTCTCGCTTCTCGGTCCGTCGGGTTGCGGCAAGACCACCTTGTTGCGGATCATCGCCGGGCTGGAAAAGCCGGATGCAAGCAGCGAAATCTGGTTTGACGATGACAACGTGACAACCCTGCCCGTCGAGCGTCGGCAGGTGGGGATGGTATTCCAGTCCTACGCCTTGTTCCCGAACATGTCCGTGCGTGCGAACATCGGTTACGGGCTGAAAATGCAAAGGTTGTCAAAGCCCGAAATCGATGCCCGCGTCACCGAAGTGCTCGAGATGTGTCAACTGCAACCCTTTGCCGGTCGCGCGATCACGGCGCTGTCCGGTGGCCAGCGTCAGCGTGTCGCGCTGGCCCGTGCCATCGCGCCCCGCCCAAGGCTGCTGTTGCTGGACGAGCCGCTTTCGGCGCTGGACGCGTCGCTCCGTGAAACCTTGCGCGATGAACTGGCCATTCTTCTGCGGAAATTCGACATCACAGCCATCTTCGTGACCCACGACCAGGACGAGGCCATGGCCATCGCGGACCGTGTCGCCGTGATGTCGCACGGCCGCGTCGTGCAAAGTGGAACGCCCGAGGATTTGTATCGCAACCCGACGTCCGCCTTCGTGGCCGGGTTCGTTGGAAACGCGATGACGTTACGCGGGCGTGTGAAAGGTTCAACGCTGCACCTTGATGGTGGCGTCCTGCCATTGCCGAAAGACGGTACCGGACAGACCGTTTTTGTACGCGCCGAAGATGTCAGGATCGTCGAAGACGGTCCGTTAAGGGGTAAAGTCGAAACCGTTACGTTTCTGGGTACCCACTACAGGATCGGACTTTCCGGCATCACAGCGGAAGGGCTGGCTTCGATCCACTCCGGTCAAACAGCGCCCAAGGTCGGAACGACGGTTCATGTTGCGGTCGAGCCTGCCGCGTTGATGCTGCTCCCCGAGGAAGCGGGTGCCGCATGACGCGTATCATCCAGATATCAGACCCGCATATCGTTCCGCACGGCCAGCTGGCTTACGGCCAGGTCGACACGGCAACGGCGCTTGCAGACTGTGTTGAGACGATCAACCGAATGCTGCCAGAGATTGGCCCCGTCGATATGGTGGTGGTGGCCGGAGACCTGACGGACTTCGGCACCGAAGAAGAATATCTGCGGTTCCGCGAGATCATGGCGGGTCTTGAACTGCCGTATCGCGCGGTGCCTGGAAACCATGACAATGTGGCCGTCATGCGTGCATGCTTCTCGGATCGGCCCTGGATGCCATCCGAAGGCCCGGTCAACTGGGCCCTGGATTTCGGCGATCTTGCGCTGATCGGGCTGGACAGCAACGTGGCGGCTTGTGCCTATGGCAACCTCAGCGAAGAGACACTGTCTTTCTTGTCCGGGACGTTGGATGCGCAGGGCGGTAAGCCCACGATCGTGACCATGCATCATCCGCCGGTGATGACCGGAATCGAAAAGATGGATTTGCAGAACCTGCGCGACAGCACAAAGCTGAAAGCCATCCTGTCGGGATATTCCGGTGAGTTGCGCCTCACTTGCGGACATGTCCATCGCAATATCGTTGCACCTTTTGGATCCGTCATTTGCCAAATCGGCCCCGGCGTTTCCCACGCCGTGACCATGGATCTCCGCGAAGGTGCGCCAAATTGCCTGACGAAAGAGCCGGGTGGTTTTTTGCTGCATGAGATGCGTGGCGGCATCGTCAGCCACCACATTCCTGTCGGACGCTTCGATGGCCCGTATCTCTTCTATCCGGACCGATGACCATCGCTGACAGCATCGTCATTCCGCCCGTCCTGCAATAGCCGGTGCCAGCCACCTGCCCATCGATCAGGACCGCCAGGTGACTTGCAAAGCCGGGCTTGCGGCCTGAATGCGCGGGCTTGTCCCCGACACTCTGGCCCCCGCCAAGACCCCCGACGATCAACTGGAAACCTGACGGATCCAGTCCTGAAGGTTGTAATAGGTTGTCACGCGGGTAATCTTTCCGTCCTTCAGGTCAAAGAAACCGCCCGCCGGCAATACATATGCCTGACCCCGGGCCTCGGGCAGCCCCGGGTCGGTCTGCAGATAGGTGCCGTTGACCACAAACTCGGCGGCACCCCTGGTGCCGTCAGGGTTGGAAAAGACCACCATATCGGTCAGATTTTCACGATAAGTCTTGCTCATATGGCGGCAGAAATCGGCGAAAGCGGCCTTGCCAAGACGTTTGGTGCCTTCGTTCACATTGTGGGTAAAGTCGTCGTGCAGCGTGTCCAGCATTGCATCGATATCACCACGGTTGAAGGCGGCATAATAGGCTTCGATCGTCGCGCGGGTCATGACCATTCTCCTTCAGGATCGACAGAAACCTAGTGGCCGTCCGATTCACTGCCTACCCCAAACCGTCACGACACGCAGCGAAAGCGGTCTTGCATGTTTAGTCCGAAATGGTCGGCTGGCCGAACCGCGCGATCATGCGCTTGGAAATCTGATCCCGGGCCTGGCGATAGGCGATCAGCTTTGCCTCGCGTGTTTCGCCAAAGTCGGTGGGGTCCATGATCGGCCAGTATTCCACATCGAGGTGGAAAAATCGGGTGAACTCCAGCGCCTGCCGCTGGCTTGCCGGTGAAAGCGCGACCACCAGATCAAACGCCGAAAGATCGTCACCCCATTGCTGCATTTCCTCAAAGCTGCGCGATCTGTGTCGCGATAGCTCAATCCCCATTTCGGCGCAGACCGCAACGGCAAAACCGTCGATTTCCAGATCGTTATGAACGCCCGCGGATTGCACATAGCACCCATGGCCATAGAGTTTTTTCATCAATCCTTCGGCCATTGGCGAACGGACGGCGTTGTGATCGCAGCAAAACAGCACCGACTGCGGCAGTTTGGTCTCCACGCTCAGCCCCCGAAATGCAGAACGCAGATCAGGGTGAACAGGCGCCGTGACGTGTCGATATCCAGCTCGGCCTTGCCTTCCAGACGCTCTTGCAGAACGCGTGCGCCTTCGTTGTGGATGCCGCGACGGGCCATGTCGATGGCTTCGATCTGGCTGGGCGGCAAGCGTTTCACCGCCTCGAAATAGCTTTCGCAGATTTGAAAATAATCTTTGACCACTTGCCTGAACGGTCCAAGCGACAAATGAAACTCGGCGACCTTCGCCCCGGATTCGTTCTGGATATCAAACACCAGCCGCCTTTCGCGGATCGCCAGGCCAAGGCGAAACGGGCCGTCCGCGCCCGGCCCGCCGGGTTTGGCGGGCAATGCGAAGGAATTGTCCTCGAGCAGATCGAAGATCGCGACCTTACGTTCCTGTTCGACTTCCGGTGTCGGCGCTGGCAGGCCGGTGTCGTCGATTTCGATATGGCAGATACGGCTCATGCTTGGCCTTTCCGGTTCAACTGGTCAAGGCGCGCACGAACCGAAAGCCCGTGCGCCTGAAGGCTTTCCGAAATCGCAAGCCGCTCGGCCGCCTGTCCGATCGCGGCAAGCGCTTCGGGCGTCATTCTTGACATAGTGGTGCGTTTTAGAAAATCCATCACCGAAAGCCCGCTGGAAAACCGTGCCGACCGCGCCGTTGGCAGCACGTGGTTCGGCCCGCCGACATAGTCGCCGATGGCTTCCGGGGTCCAGCTGCCCAGAAAGATTGCGCCAGCGTGCCTGGTCAGCCTTGCCAGGGCCTCGGGGTCGGCGACGCAAAGTTCAAGATGTTCGGGGGCGATCCGGTTCGACAGATCCGCCGCCTCGGCCAGATCGCGGGTAACGATGACCGCGCCATAATCGCGCCAGCTGGCTTTCGCTATGGCGCGCCGCTCAAGCGTCGCCAACCGCGTCTCGACCGCTTCTGACACGGCCTTTGCGAATGCGGCGTCATCGGTCACAAGGATCGACTGGGCGCTTTCGTCATGTTCGGCCTGGCTGAGCAGATCGAGGGCGATCCAGTCAGGGTTATTGTCGCGATCCGCGATCACCAGAATTTCCGACGGTCCTGCAATCATGTCGATCCCGACCTTGCCAAACACCCGGCGCTTGGCGGCGGCGACATAGGCATTGCCGGGCCCGGTGATCTTGTCGACGGCCGAAATCGTTTCAGTGCCATAGGCCATTGCCGCGATCGCCTGCGCGCCGCCGATCCGGTAGATGGTATCGACGCCCGAAAGCCGTGCGGCCAGAAGGACAAGCGGATTGACCACACCACCCGGCGTAGGGCAGGCAATGATCAGCCGTTCGACCCCCGCGACCTTCGCCGGGATCGCATTCATCAGAACCGAGGACGGATAGGAGGCAAGCCCCCCGGGCACATACAATCCGGCCGCGGAAACCGGGCCCCAGCGCCAGCCAAGTTCGGCACCCGCGGGATCGGTCCAGCGCGCGTCTTCGGGCATCTGCCGGCTGTGATAGGCGCGGATACGCTCGGCGGCCAGTTCAAGCGCGGCCCTGTCCTCGGGTGAAACCCGGGCGCATTCGGCCTCAACCTCGGCTTCGGAAAAGGCCAGCGTGCCGGGCGTCAGGTCCAGCTTGTCGAACTTCGCAGTCAATTCGATCACGGCAGCATCGCCCCGGTTGCGCACCTCGGCGATGATCCCCGCCACGGCGGCGTCAACATCAGGTGCATCCTCGCGCTTGGCGGCCAGAAGGGCGGCGAAAGCGGGTTCGAAATCCGGCTCGGATGTTGACAGAAATACGGGCATCACGGGTCTCCTGACTCCCGCCCCCCATAGCGGGCGGTGCCCATGTTCTCAAGCCCGGCTTGCGGCTTTCGGCTGTCCGAGAGGATGCGCCTCAGGAAAGCGTGCCGTGCACGGTTCTGCCGCCAACCATGGTGAGAAGAACGTTGGTGTCGCCGATCTCGTATACCGGGCAAGAGAAAATGTCGCGATCAAGCATGATGAGGTCGGCCCATTTGCCGGGGCTTAGCGTGCCGGTATCGCCGCTGCGCCAGGCCGCTGCCGCGGCTCCGGTGGTATAGCCGGCCACTGCCTCGGCGCGGGTGATCCGTTCTTGCGGCAGGAACGCGGGGACCCGGCCCTCGTGGATCGGGGGCTGGCGGGTCACGGCGGTTTCGATGATCTGGAAGGGGTTCAGGGTTGATACGCCCCAGTCGCTTGACAAGGCCATGCCTGCGCCAGCGTCAAGAAGCGACCGGAAGGCATACATCCAGCGGCTGCGTTCGTTGCCAACCATCGGGACGGCCACATCCGTGACGGAAGGCTCAGCGCGCGCCCAGAGCGGCTGAACATTGGCCATGACGCCAAGGTCACGGAACCGTGGGATATCGGCCGGGTCGATGAACTGGATATGCGCGATCTGGTGCAGCGACGGCCACGCGCCATTTGCTGTCCGCGCGGCTTCGCAGCCATCAAGCGCGGCGCGCACGGCCATATCGCCGATCGCGTGGACATGGATCTGGAACCGCGCGGCATCGAAGGCGGTGAACATTTCGTTGATCTGGCCCGGGGTGAACATCAGCGGCGCATTCCCGCCCGTGCCGTCCGAATAGGGCGCGATCATCGCCGCGGTCCGGTTCTCGATCACGCCGTCCAGAAAGAACTTTGCCGAATGCACCTTGAAAAGCGGCCCACGCGCGCTGGCGCGGAAATCGCTTAGCCGCTCAACCGCTCCGGCCGTGGTATCAAAGGCATTGACCAGCGCCGTCGCCCCGATCCGCAGGGACATTTCGCCTGCCGCCTCAAGGGCGCGGTAGACACGGACGTGCCGTTCCTCGACCTTCGCATCAAGAACGCCGGTAAATCCGTTGCGATGCGCGAGGGCCTGCGCCCATTTGACACCGCTGCCAAAGGCATCGTCGGGCAGCGGCGGCATCCGCGCCTCGACCCAGGCGACGGTGGTTTCATAAAGCATGCCCGTTGCCGCGCCACTGGCATCCCGCACGAAATGGCCGTTCTGCGGATCGGGCGTGTCACCGGCCAACCCGACAGCGGCGATCGCGCGCGAGTTCATGCAGCCATTGTGCCCGTCCGAGGCGACGATCAGGCAGGGCCGGTCGGGAACCGCGCGGTCCAGAAGATGCCGGTCAAGGTTTCCGGCGTGGAAGACGCCGGAATACCATCCCGTACCGTTCACCCATGCACGGTCATGGGTGGCGGCAAAGGCCTGCAGCGTGGTGACGATGTCTTCAGGCGTCCGCGCCGCCGAAAGATCGGCATTCTGGCTGTAATCCTGCCCGCTGTCCTGAAGGTGAATATGGGTGTCCTGAAAGCCCGGCAGCACCAGCCTGCCGCCCGCATCCATTACCGTCGTCCCGGGCCCGGCAAGGGCGCGCATGTCTTCGGACGAACCCAGCGCGGCGACCCGTCCGCCCGCTATCGCCAGCGCTTCGGCCTTAGGCCGGGCAATGTCCATCGTGACAATATTCGCGTTCACGACGACCGTTTCGATCTGCGCCATTCGTCCACCGCCCCACAAATCCTCGTCGGCCCGCAGTCTGCGCGGGCGACGGCCTGTCCGGCAAGCGGGATTTTCGATGACGGCGCAGGATCAGGCGACGAGCGCTTCGGCCTTCTTCAGATCGACGCTGACAAGCTGGCTGACACCCTGTTCGGCCATCGTCACGCCAAAAAGCCTGTCCATCCGCGCCATCGTTACCGCATGATGGGTGATGATCAGAAACCGCGTGTCCGTGCGCCGGGTCATTTCGTCCAGAAGGTCGCAGAACCGGGTGACATTGGCATCGTCAAGGGGCGCGTCCACCTCGTCCAGCACGCAGATCGGCGCGGGATTGGCAAGAAAGACCGCGAAGATCAGCGCCAGCGCCGTCAGCGTTTGTTCGCCGCCCGACAGAAGCGACAAGGTGGCCAGCTTCTTGCCCGGCGGCTGGCACATGATCTCAAGCCCCGCTTCAAGGGGATCGTCGCTTTCGACCAGCACCAGATTGGCTTCGCCGCCACCGAAAAGATGGGTGAAGAGCAGGCGGAAATTGGTGTTCACCTGTTCGAAGGCCGTCAGCAGGCGTTCGCGCCCCTCGCGGTTCAATCCGGCAATTCCGGCGCGCAGCTTCTTGATCGCCTCTTCCAGATCGGCCTTTTCCATTATCAGATTGTCATGCTCGGCCTGAATTTCCTTCGCGTCCTCTTCGGCGCGCAGGTTCACCGCACCCAGCGCATCGCGCTGGCGGCGGAGGCGATGCACATCATTGTCCAGCGTCTCGGCCGACGGCATGTGCTCGGGATCGGCATCGAGACTTTGCAGCAGTTCACCGGGCTGCTTTTCCGTTTCCTCAAGAATGCGCGCTGCGGCATGGGCGACCGAGTCGCGCGCGGCATCACGCCGCGCCTCGGCGCGGGCGCGTGCCTCGCGGGCATCGGATGCCCCGCGTTCGGCATCGCGCTCTTCGTCGGTTGCCTGACGCAGGGCGGTCTCCGCCTCGGCCATCCGGTCGGCGGCATTGCGGCGCCGGGTTTCCGCCGTCTCGATCGCGCGCGCGATCTCGTCCCGCTTGGCGGCGATCTCTGCAGGGGCGGCAGAGGCCTCTTTCAGCTCGGTCTCGGAAAGCGCCTTGCGTTCGGCCAGTTCGGTGCTCCGCTTCTCGGCGGTTTCCAGGCGGTGCTTCCAGCCCGAGATTTCCTTGGTGATCTCTTGCCGGCGCCGGGTGCGGGCTTCGCCTTCACGGCGCAATTCGTCATGGGCGGACCGCTTGGACATCATCGTCATGCGCGCCGCTTCCACCGTCATCTTGACGTCCTCGGCTTCGGCCCTGGCATCGGCCAGGTCGGGCAGGGCGGCAAGGGTTGCCTCGGCTTCCTTCAGACGCGCGCGCGCGGTCAACGCCTCTTCCTCGTGCCGGTTGACGGCAAGGCGAGCGCTTTCAAGCTTGCCGCCGGCGATCGAGCTGTCGGCCTCGGCCCGCGATACCGCGCGCGAGGCATCGGCCATCAGACGGTCGGCATCGCGCCGGGCATCGCGGGCGGCGCGATCCGCGTCGGTCATCTCTGCCAGACGTCTGGTCAGATGTTCATGCGCCCGCTTGGCACCATCGGCGCGGGCGCTTGCCTCTTCCAGATCGCGCTTGAGGTCGGTCAGGCGGTTCAGCTGCTGCAGACGCAGCGCGGCGGCTGTCGGCGCGTCTTCCGCCCCCGCCCGGAAACCGTCCCAGCGCCAAAGATCGCCCTCCACCGAAACCAAACGCTGGCCCGGCTGCAAAAGCGGTTGAAGCCGCGCGCCGTCGGCCTTGTCGACAAGGCCGATCTGGCCGATGCGGCGGGCAAGCACCGCAGGCACCGAAACATGGTTCGAAAGCGCGGCGACACCCTCGGGCAATGATTGCGCCTGCGAATACCCGGGCAGGGTGGCCCAGCCGGAAGCCGCGCCCGCACCGATTTCCGGCGCGCGCAGATCGTCGGCAAGTGCGGCGCCCAGCGCCTTTTCGTACCCGCCTTTCACCTCGACCCGGTCAAGCAGCTGCTTGCCGGTCGCTGCCTCGCGTTCCACCAGCTTGTGCAATGCGGCCGCCTCGGCACGCAGGGCGCCGGCCTCGCCTTCGGCTTCGGACCGCGCGGCGCGGGCCTCGGCCTCTTTTGCCTGGGCATCGGTGCGCGCGTCGTCGGCCGCATGCAAGGCGGCTTCGGCAGTTTCGGCGGCGGCAGCGGCGCGGTTTTGCGCATCGCTGGCATTCGAAAGTTCGTCGGCGGCCTTGCGCAGCGCGGCTTCCGCCTCGATCGCGGCGGCCTTGGCCTTCGCAGCCTCGGTTTCCGAGCGTTCAACCGTCGCGCGGTTGTCGGCGACAAGCCGTTGCGCCGATTGGTGCCGCGCTGACAGGCGGGCCACGTCCTCGGTCAATTCCGAATGCGCGGCTTCGCGGTCCGACAGGATGCGGGCCGATTCCTGCGCCTGCTCCAATGCATCCGCCAGACGGGCCTCATGGCCTTCGGCGGCGCGCAGGATCTGGTCCTGTTCCCATTCAAGCCGCGCGATCGTCTCACCGGCATCACGGTTCAACCCGGCTTCACGCTCCATGTCATGCGCAAGCTGTTCGATGCGCCCGGTCAGCGTTTCGATCAGTTGCTGCGCACGGGTCTCCTGATCACTCAGCGCGTCGCGCTGAACCTGAAGGCGTTGCAGGATCGCGGCGGCAACCGCCTCTTCCTCTCGCAAGGGGGGCAGGGTGCTTTCCCGTTCGCCGCGCACGCGTGCGGCGGCACGCGCGGCGCCTTCGGCGGTGGCAGCGATCCGGACCCGTTCTGTCAGATCGGCGTCCGCGGTCGCACGGGCCTGATCCGCCTCGCGCCACCTTCGATAAAGCAGCATCCCTTCGGCGCGCCGAAGCTCTTCGCCGATTTCGCGGTAGCGCGCGGCCTGCCGTGCCTGCCGGGCCAGCGTGGCCAATTGGTTTGCCAGACTTTCGACGACGTCATCGACGCGCAGAAGGTTCTGCTCGGTCCCGTTCAGCTTCAGCTCGGCCTCGTGCCGCCGCTGATACAGGCCCGAAATCCCCGCGGCTTCCTCCAGAATGCGGCGGCGGTTCTTCGGCCGCGCATTGATCAGCTCGGCGATCTGCCCCTGGCGCACCAGCGCGGGCGAATGCGACCCGGTCGAGGCGTCGGCGAACAGCATCTGCACGTCGCGGGCACGCACTTCCTTGGTGTTGGCCCGATAGGCCGAGCCGGCATCGCGCGTGATCCGGCGGACGATGTCGAGCGTATCCTGATCATTGAATCCCGAAGGTGCGAGGCGCTCGGAATTGTCGATGGAAAGGATCACCTCGGCAAAGTTGCGCGCCGGTCGGCTGGCCGCCCCGGCAAAGATCACGTCCTCCATCCCGTCGCCGCGCATCGCGGTGGGGCGGTTTTCGCCCATCACCCAGCGCAGGGCTTCCAGAAGGTTCGACTTGCCGCAGCCATTCGGGCCGACGACCCCCGTCAACCCGTCATGGATGATCAGATCCGTGGGGTCCACGAAGCTTTTGAAGCCGTTCAGTCTGAGCCGCGTGAATCGCAATCGTCGCGCCTTTGGTTGATTCCTCAGGGGTCGCAATCCTTGGCCGGCTGAGGGTATGAGTCAATCCCGAACCCCATCATATGGCCGATGCAGTCGGGTTATCCACAAGATACTGAGTTCAGTGGCGGCTTTTTGCGCGACCGGGCGCTTGCTTGACCTTGTGCGGGAATCGGCGGCAAATACCGGGGTACTGTCGGGGGCACGGGTGATGGACGGAGGATCGGGTCGTTGTCTCTGCGGGTCGGTTCGCTTTGCCTTTGAAGGTGTGCCGAACTGGCAGGCGCATTGCCACTGCGATAGCTGCCGGCGCAACTGTGCGGCCCCTTTCACCAGCTTTTTCGGGATCAATCACGGCAAATGGCGCTGGACGGGCAACCAACCGGCCACCTATTCCTCATCGCCCGGCGTTATCCGGCATTTTTGCGCAAACTGCGGAACGCCGATGGCCTATCAGAGCGACCGCTTCGCCCATGAGCAGCATTTCTACGCCGCTACGCTCGACGATCCGGCTGAATACCAGCCCACCCTGCATGTCAATTGGAACGAACATCTGCGATGGATAGCGCTGGATGACGGGCTGCCCGTGCAGCGAACGCCGCGCCAATTCAGCGCCGAAGAGGATGCAGGGCCTGTCCTGACCCTGATCCGCGAAGCCTTTGCCTATATGGACGGGGTCGTCGATCCGCCATCCTCGGTGCATCATTTGACCGCCGAAGGACTGGCCGAGCAGGCGCGCCGCGGTGAAATCTGGCTGCTGGAGGATCCGGGCGCGCCCGTCGGCTCCATCTTTCTGACGCCAAAACCCGGCCGGCTCTACATCGGGAAACTGGCCGTCGCACAGGCGCAGCGCGGGCAGGGGCTGGGGCGGCAGTTATTGGAACTGGCCGAGACCCGCGCGCGGGCGCTTGGCCATGCGATGATCGAACTTGAAAGCCGCGTCGAACTGGTCACCAATCACGCGGTCTTTGCCCGGTTCGGTTATCTGAAGACCGCGGAAACCTCGCATCCCGGATATGACCGCGCGACATCCTTCACATTTCAAAAACGGCTCGGCTGACCGTCAGGCCCGGCCGGCGGCTGCCGACAGGGTCAGCGGATTGACCCCGAGCGTTTGCAGCGCACGGGTCCACTTGCCGCTATCGTCGCGGGAAAAGACAAGGTCGGGATCGGCGTCGCAGGTCAGCCAGCCATTCTGGATGATCTCATCCTCAAGCTGCCCCGGCCCCCAGCCCGCATAACCAAGCGCCAGAAGCGACGACATCGGGCCGGCGCCTTTGGCGATGGCTTTCAGGATATCGAGCGTTGCTGTCATGCCGAACCGCTCATCAACCTTCATCGTGCTGCCTTCCCCGCCATAATCGGATGAATGCAGCACGAAACCACGCGAATTCTCGACCGGCCCGCCAAAATGAACGCGAATCTGGTCGGAGGCGCCGGTCATTGGAATTTTCAGCTGTTCCAGAAGCTGATTGAAGGAAAGGTCGGTGGCCGGCTTGTTGATGACCAGCCCCATCGCGCCTTCGTCAGAATGCGCGCACAGGAATACCACGCTGTGCTGAAAGCGCGGATCGCCCATGCCCGGCATGGCGATCAGAAGCTTGCCCGAGAGATTCATGTTGTGGCCTCCTCCGACAAAATCGCCAGCTATGCGCCGCAGTGCAAGAAGGAGTTCGAAAAAAACTCTTCGTGATTGACGCGCTTGTGGCTTTTCCGGCAGGTTTCCGCGCGGTTAGAAAATCACATGACGAAATTTCGCACACTCATCGCTGCATTCTGCCTTGCCGGCCCGTCTTTGATGTCAGGCCCGGCTGTCGCGCAAGAGGTGCCCGACGACCTGGTCGCGGCCGAACTGCTGCCCGGGTGGCAGACCGAAGCCGGGACCCGGATGGCGGCACTCCACCTCAGGCTTGCTTCCGGCTGGAAAACCTATTGGCGCGTTCCCGGGGAAGCCGGCATCCCGCCCAGTTTCGATTGGCGCGGATCGAAAAATCTGGCGGATGTGGTTTACCACTGGCCCAAACCGGAACTTTTCGAAGTGAACGGGATGCGCACCATCGGCTATCACGACGATCTGACGCTGCCGATCGAGATGCGGCCTGCCTCGTCCGCCGAACCGGTCGTGGCGGCAGCACGGATCGATCTTGGCGTGTGCAAGGATATCTGCGTTCCGGTTTCGCTCGATCTGAGGCTGAGCTTTGATCCCGCCGAAGCGGGAACCCCTGATCCGGCCATACGCGCGTCACTCGCATCCTCGCCCGAAAGCGCGCAAAGGGGCGGCGTTGTCCGCGCCACATGTCAGGCCGAACCGATCCGTGACGGCATGCGCCTTTCCGCGCGGGTGACGATGTCGCCGCTTGGGGGCGACGAGATCGCGGTGCTGGAACTGTCGGACCGCCCCGTCTGGGTCTCGGACAGCCAGAGCCACCGTGAAGGAGGCGATCTTGTCGCGGTTTCGGACCTGGTGCCGGATGAGGCCCAGCCCTTTGCGGTGAACCGTTCCGCCGTTCGCATCACGGTTTTTGGTGGCTTGGGCCGGGTTGTCGAGATTCAGGGCTGCACGGGCTGACGGCGGCGCAGTCTGAACGCGACGCCAATCCAAAGCAGCGCCAGTGCCGCCCCGGAGGCAAGGACAAACTCACCCAAAGCCTCGGCCGCCGGTCTTGTGCCGAACACTGCCGGGCCCATGGTCAGCGCGAAGCTTGCCATAAGCAATGCGATGGCCGCCAGCGTTACCCGGCGCAGCGGGCGGTTGCGGGAACGAAGCATCCGTCTGAGCGAGGTGAACAGGCGGGCCACATCGGCCTGTACCATGACCAGTGCCGGAACCACCACCAGCACCAGTACAAAGCCAAAGCCAAGCCCGAAGCACAGGGTGACCACCGTGGGCTTCAGAAACTCGGCCTGTCGTGATCCCTCATAAAGCAGCGGTGCAAGGCCCAGAACCGTCGTTGCCGTCGTCAGGAAAACCGGGCGCAGCCGGTCGGCGACGGCATCCACCACCGCATCGCGCAACCCCCGCATCGTGGCATATTCGTCGATGGTGGCGATCAGGACGATCGCATCGTTGATGATGATGCCCGCCATGCCGATCAGGCCCACCACCGAAAACATCGACATCGGAATGCCCCAGACATGGTGGCCGTACACGGCCCCGATCAGGCCCAGCGGAATGACCGCCATGACCACAAGGGGCCGGGTCCAGCTGGCAAAGATCCATGCCAGCACGACGAATATACCCAATAGCGCACCGGCGAATCCGATCATCGCATCGTTGAGGAACTGATCTTCCTGCTGCGAAAGGCCCGATACCTTGAAGCCGACGGAATATTTCGATGCGATATCCGGCAGGATCGTCTCTTGCAGCGCGGCCTCTATCTCCGCCAGACGCGTGGCATCGCTGTCGTCGATATCTCCGGTCACGGACACGACCTGCCGACCGTTTTCGCGCCGTATGGTCGAAAAACCGGTTTCGGTGGTCACGGTGACAATGTCGCCAAGCGGAACCTGCCCGCCGGACGGCGTGGTCATCACCATGCGATCCAGGAAATCGGATGAGACTTCGCCATCCGGCAACTTGACCTCGATCGTCGCCGTGCGCGGGCCATCCGGGAACGTGGCCGCCTCGACCCCGCTAAGCCGGTCACGCAGTTCCGCCCCAAGCCCTTCGATCGTGAAGCCGAGGACATGGCCCTGCGGGGTGAGTTCCAGAACCAACTCGTCCTTGTCGAGCGGCAGCGTGTCGTCCAGCCCGGAGACTTCGGGATAGGGGATCAGCGCCCGCTTGACCGCCTCGGCGGCGGCTTTGAGGGTGGCCGGGTCCGCACCGCTCAATTCGATGTCCAGAGCATCGCCGCCGGGCCCGCGGCGCCAGCTGCGATAGGAAAGTTCACCCAGCATCGGATGGGTGGGCGCGGCATTTTGCAGGGCGGCGACGAACTCATGGCTGCGCCAGGGGCGAAGATCGGGATCGGACAGCTGAACCGAGATAGAGCCAAGCTGATCGGGTTCACGGAATTCGGCGGCGGCAAGTTCGGGCCAGGTATTCGCGCCGATTTCGGTCAGAACATGGGTGACCGCCCGCCCGCCATATTTCCCGTTGAATTCGGCCGACACGTCATCGACGCTTTTCTGCAGGGCCTTCATGAAGGCAAGACTGTCTTCCCGCGTCGCCCCCTCAAGCATCGCGAAGTTTCCGCTGATCGTCGCTTCCTCGGGCGAGTTGAAGAAGCGCCAGGCCACATCGCCCTTGACCAGCAACCCGACCGCCCAGGACAACAGCAGGATCGCCGCGGCCAGCACCGGATAGCGTGCCATGGACGTAAATCGGGTCAGGGGCCTGACGGCGCGGTCGCGAAACCAGCCCAGCGCGCGGTTCATGACCCGGCTTGGTGCATCGTACCAATGGCCCCGTCCCGATTTGGACAGGGCATGTGCCATGTGGTTCGGCAGGATCAGGAAGGATTCCAGAAGCGAAGCCGCCAGAACGACCGTAACCGTGAACGGAATATCGGCGATCAGGTCGCCAAAGCGGCCGGAAATCGCCATCAGCCCCAGAAAGGCGATGACGGTCGTCGCGGTCGAGGAAAACACCGGTGCCGCCATCCTCCGCACCGCCGATTCCGCGGCCTCAAAGGGCGCTTCGCCCAGTTGCCGCACGCGAAAATCCGTGTGCTCTCCGATGACGATCGCATCGTCCACCACGATGCCAAGCGTCAGGATCAGCGCGAAAAGCGATATCATGTTGATGGTGATTCCGAACGCATACATCATCGCGACCGCCGCCAGCATCGCCACGGGAATGCCCGCGGCCACCCAGAATGCGGTGCGCGCGTTCAGAAACAGGAACAACAGCCCGACCACCAGCGCCAGACCCATCGCGCCGTTCTGCAACAGGATGTCCAGCCGCGCCCGGATGTCATCGGTGCGGTTGCGGATCAGATCGACCGTCACGCCCGCCGGCAGCGTTGGCGTGATCTCGTCCACAATCGTTTTCACACGATCCTGTATGTCGAGAGCGTCGCCATCGGCAGACCGCTCGGCCCGCAAAAGCACGGCCGGATTGTCGCCCACGAAATAGGCATGGACATCGGATCCGCCGGTTTCGGTGATGCGGGCAACGTCGCCCAGTGTCAGCACCGATCCGTCAGCGCCGGTTTTCAGAACGATGCCGGAAAGGCTTTCAGGGCTCCGGCGCTCCTGCCCGGTTCGCAACCGCGCGCCGCCGCCGGCAATATCGCCGGCGGGGTCCGCGTCGGCTTCGGCCGCGACAATCCGGGCGATCGCCGAAAGGGACAGGCCGTGGCGGATCAACTCGCGCAGCGGCAGCTCGATCTCGATCCTCGGGCCGGCAAGCCCCTGGATCGAGGCCCGGTTGACCCCTGCCTGATACAGCCGGGCCAGAAATTCGTCCGCAAGGCCGGTCAGGCGCTCGGCGTCGACCGGCCCGGAAATCACGATATCCGTGACGCGGTCACGCCAGGCGCGGCGGGTGATGGTGGGTTCGTCGGCCGATTCGGGCAGGTTGCCAACCGACGCCACAGCCGCCGTCACCTCGTCGGACGCGCGCCCCATGTCCCAGCCGGGTTCAAATTCCAACCGCATGTTCGCGCGCCCCTCGCGCGCGCCGGAATTGACATTCACCACACCTTCAACCGCGATCAGCGCCGGTTCCAGCAATTGCACGATCCCGCGGTCGACATCGGCGGCACCCGCGCCTTGCCAGTTTATGGCGACGACAATTTCCTGAATGACCACATCGGGAAAATACTGCGCACGCATTCGCGGAAGCGTGGCAATCCCGGCGGCGATGAAGATCAGAAGGACGATATTCGCCGCTGTGCTGTGACGCGTGAAATAGGACAGGATGCCCCCCGCCGCGCGAAATCTGTCGGGGCGCCGCGACATCAGCCGCCCTTTCCCGTTCCCGCCTGCCCGGCGTCGGTTTTCAACTCGGCGCCGTCGTCGTCGCCCGGCTGCGCGTCGTCCCCCGGACGGACAGGGCGCACGAGGATGCCGGCGCCCAGCATTGCGCTGCGCTCGGAGACATACTCCACGCCGGCAAGTGCTCCGACCCTCAGGATCACACTGTCCCCCTGCCGCCGCAACAGCTCGATCGGCTGGCTTTCCAGACGATTGTCGGTGCCGAGCGTCAGGATGGTTCCGTCGCTGCCGACCGCGGTCGCGGGTATCATCGCCACCCCGTCAAGCGGCGGCTCCGCGACTTCGACAGTCACGAAATCGCCGGGCCGGAAACCGACCGGCCGGTGCAGCGTGGCAAAGATCAGCCGGCCCGCCGTTCCGGCGGCAACGGCGGCATCGACCCTTGCCAGCTTGCCCGCCGCCTTGAGCGTTCCGCCGGTGCCGTCAAGGTTGACCGTCACCGGCAGCGGCAAAAGCCGGCCGCTGTCGTCGATCAGCCGAAGAAACTGGGCATTTGAGACGCGAAACGACACGTCAAGGGCGTTCGGATCGCTCAGCTCGCCCAGTTTTTCATTCGGGGTGAGCAATCCGCCCTGCACGGCGCCGACACCGGAAAGGACCCCGGAAAATTCCGCGAAAAGCTCGGTCTCGGCCAATCTGCGCTCGGCATCCGCAAGGGCAAGTCTGGCGCGATCAAGCGCGGTGACGGCGCGCTCGGAACGGGCCTCGGTCTGGGCCAGTGCCTGCCTGCGCGAGACGACACCCTGAACCGCGTTGGAAAGCGCCAGCTCGGCAGTTTCCACGGCTGACGTCGTGCCAAACCCCCGTTCGCCTATTCCGCGCTGACGGTCGAGCGCCTGCTGGCGCAAATTTGCCTGTTCCTCGGCGGCGGCAAGATCATCGCGTGCCAGAACCAATGCGCTTTCGGCGTCGCGGGTTTCGGTTTCCGCCTCGGCAAGATCGGCACGCGCGAGGTCACGTGCCGAAAGGGCATCGGCAGGATCGATCCGAAGCAGAAGCTGCCCCGCCGCGACTTCGGCACCGTTCACGAAATTTTCGGCGATGGTGACGATCGGCCCGGCGGCCGGCGCACGCAGTTCAAGCTTCCTGCGGCTTTCGATTGCGCCGAAAACGGTCATGACCGGCGTAAGCCGGCCCGGTTCGATCCGATCGACCTGCGTCGTGAAGACCCGCTCGCGCGCAGGTTTCGCGTCCGTGCTTTCGGCATTGCGGATATCGATCGCGGATTTCAGCGTCAGGCCGGCAACGGTCAGCAGCCCGACCGTCACGGCAAACAAAAAGAGCCCCAGAAAGGATCGGGTCAGAAAACGCATTCAATTCGCCTGTCGGCCGTGCACGGAAAAATCCTAACGCTGGCAGGGGGTTTCGCCAAGGACAAAGCGCTTTCAGCCACGTAACCGTTACTTGCGGCGAAGGTGTTCATCCAGTCGTGGCATGATCTCGACGAAATTGCAGGGCCGATGGCGAAAGTCGAGTTGCCATTTCAGGATCTCGTCCCAGGCATCCTTGCAGGCGCCGGGGCTGCCGGGCAGCGCGAAAAGATAGGTGCCCATCGCGACCCCGCCCGTGGCGCGGCTTTGGACCGCGCTGGTACCGATCTTCTGCATCGAGACCATGGTGAAGACGGTCCCGAATGCCTCGATCTCTTTTTCATAGACATCGCGATGCGCCTCGACCGTCACATCGCGCCCGGTCAGCCCGGTGCCGCCGGTCGAGATGATAATGTCGATCCCCGGTTCGGCGCACCACGCGCGCAGGATCGCGGCGATCTCTGCCCGCTCGTCGTGCACGATGCGCCGGTCAGCCAGGATATGCCCCGCCTCGGTCAGCCGCGCCACCAATACGTCGCCCGAACGGTCTTCGGCCAGCGCCCGCGTGTCCGACACTGTCAGAACCGCGATGCGGACGGGGATGAATTCCTTGGTTTCGTCGATGCGGCTCATGTGCGGCTGTCCCAAGCAAGTTTTACGGCAAGCGCGCCAAAGACCGAGGCCGAGGCGCGCCGCAGGATCAGGTCGAACCGGGCATTGCGCGCCAGGGAACCGCCGATCCGCCCGGCCCCGATACCGACCAGCGCATTGATGACGCCGCCGCCAATGGCGATGACGGCGCCGAAAATCAGGAACTGCATCAGCACCGGGCCACGCGATGGGTCGACGAATTGCGGGATGAAGGCAAGGATGAAAAGGATCACCTTGGGGTTCGTGACGTTGACAAGATACCCGTCGCGGAACCCGCGCGAGGGTTTGACAGGGGCGCTTCCCCGCACCGTCAGCGGGGTTCTGAGCGTATGCCACGCAAGATACAGCAGATAGGCGACCCCGACCCAGCGGATCGCGTCGAAAAGATGCGGCAGGGACGCGACAAGCGCCCCGAGCCCCAAGCCCGCCAGCGCCACATTCGTCATCGATCCCGCGGAAACGCCGGCACTTGCCGAGACCGCCGCGCGCGGTCCGCCGCGCAGGCCCTGCGCAAGACAGAACATCATGTCGGCCCCCGGCGTCAGGTTCAGGGCCAAGGCGGCCGGGATAAAGGCGGCAAGGGTCCATGGATCGA
>JAGRDO010000126.1 GCA_020447005.1 Paracoccaceae bacterium | reverse complement strand
TCCTGCATCAGCACGCGGGCCGGACGATAGGCGATCTCGCGCGGGTTCTTGCCGCCCATCTTGCCCCAGTCGGAAAACGCCTTGATGTCGTCAACCGACACGGTGCGCCCGCCATCCTCGAAGCGGAGCATGTTTTCCAGAACGACTTTCAGCGCCGCGGGAAGACGGGAAAATTCGCCAAGCCCCGCCGCTTCCGCCGCCGGGATCGAGTAATATGAGACAGTTTTGCCAGCCGCCGTAAGCGTCTTGCGGGTTTTTGCGGTATCTTTTCCGGTAACGATGGACATGGGACCCTCCCTTCGGAATTGGCGTCTTCGTGCGTCTGGATTGATGGCCTAATGCCGGATTGAAGGCCTGCAATCAAGGGAATAACGCGCTTGGTATACCATTGTGCACAATGAGACGCAAGCCGAGTCGCATGTGACATCACAAAGTCTCGCAAATCATTGATTGGCAAAAGTGGACCGATCACTTTACCAATGACGGGACTGGGGATACGGGACATGACATGCGCGACATTATCAGCATCGCTGCGGGCATCTGGATCGGGCTTGCGGGAACCGTAATGGCGCAGTCCACGGCGGAAAATCCTGTTGTGGTAGAGCTTTATACCTCGCAAGGGTGTTCGTCCTGCCCACCCGCCGACAAGGTATTGCAGGGCCTGGCCAAACGCGACGATGTGATCGCCCTGGCGCTGCATGTCGATTACTGGGACTATATCGGCTGGAAGGACAGCTTCGCCGATCCCGGCTATTCCGACCGTCAGCGCGCCTATGCGCGTTTCGCCGGGGCAAGGACCGTCTATACACCGCAAATGATCGTCGGCGGCATGGATCACCTTGTCGGCGTCAGAACGGCAGAGCTTGAGGCGCTGGTGAAACGGCATGGCGCTGCCGACACGCCGGTGCGGATCACGCTGCAACGGCAAGGGGGCAAGGTACGGATCAACGCGCAGTCAAAGGCGGCCTTGCCTGACGATTGCCTGGTCCAGCTTGTCCGCTACCGGCCGCTCGAACAGGTCACGATCGAGCGCGGGGAGAATGCCGGCAAGGTTCTGGACTATGCCAATATCGTGACGGACTGGCGCCGCATCGCGAAATGGAACGGACGCTCTCCCCTTGCCGTGACGGCCGACGCGGCCGGCAGCGATGCCCTTGCGGTGATCATCCAGGAACCCGGCCCGGGCAGGATCCTCGCCGCTGCGCGACTTCAATAGCGACCGGCGGGCGGAAGCCTCCGCCGGGGCCGGTGTTCAGGGCCTTGCCAGCCGCAATTGCGCAAGGATCGCCCGGACATCGGCGGCAAGGGCTTTGCGTTCGTCCTCGCTCAGAAACGCCCCGAGTTCCACTTCGCGGTCATCGCCCTTGAGCGTCAGATAATGGGGCACAGGCCCGCCCGAGGGATAGACCGAAACCGTTGCCCAGTAGGGATTGGCATGCCAGTGCAATTCGCGCTGATCCGGGTGACGCCGGGAAAGGGCAATGCGGTCCGGCCAGATGCGCAGGATCTCGGTCATCTCGGCCTGCCGGTAACTGCGTGACAGGGCGATCCAGACACCCGCGACCGCCGCGACCAGAAAGGGCAGCAGACCCCAGAACACCGCGGTTCCAAAGGCGGCCAGAAGCGGCAGGGCCAGCAACAGTGCGGTTACCGAGATAAAGACGACAAATCCGCCGCGCGGCAGTGACCTGTGGGGCCAGAGCTGCAACTCGGCCGGTTGCAATTCGGTTGGCTCTCGCCTGATCCATTCATAGGGCATTGTGGTCGAAAAACCCGGTTTCGCGCGTCATGGGCGGACGCGCGATGCATCATAGCAGGCCCGCAAGGCTTCGCGAACGGCCAGCACGGCCGGCCGGTGCGGGCAGGGGGCGCCCATGCGACAAACGCGCGCCCGACTGCCCCGGTTACGCACAGGCATCGTGCCGGGCAAGCGTCGTTGCCCGGCGGTCCCGGTCATGTCCGGGCATTGCAGCCGGTCAGGTCAGATCGACGATTTCGGCGTCCGCGGCGTTCTTCCTGACGGATTCGATGCCGTTATCCCGGGACGAGGCGCTGGAATAAAGCTCGCTCGTGCCGATGACCTGACCGTTGGAGGCCTTGAGGTTGAACATCGGCTTGCCCGAGTTGGAGTCCTTGCGTTCGAACCGCCCGTCATCCTGCGAATTCTTGCGGACCGAGGCGATGCCGTTCTCGGCGCTGGCGCGCGCCTTGTAGCCTTCGCTGGCAAGGATGGTTTCGCCGTTGCCGGCCTTCAGCCGGAAGCGGAATTCACCTGCCTTGTCTTTGTAAAGTTCGAACTTTCCAGCCATCTGTCGCTCCACCTCACTGTTTGGTTCGCCCGAGCTTAGCCGCGATTGGGCCGTCCTGCCAAGTGCGGGGTCCGATTCTTCCGCGACATTGTTTGCGGGCAAAGCCGGCCGGCCAGATCGGTCGCGACAGGCCAAAGCAAACCGGCCCCGGATTTCTCCGGGGCCGGTATCCTGACCAGGCGTGGTCAGTGTGTGTGACTGTGATCCCAATCGCTTTGCTTCGGCAGCGTTTCGAACGTGTGCTCAGGCGGCGGCGAAGGCAGGGTCCATTCCAACGTATCGGCATGGGGGTTCCAGTAATTCGCTTCGGTCACCCGTTTGCCGGCGCGCAGCGTGTAGGCCACGATGCCGATGAAGAAGAGGAACGAGGCGAAGGACAGGAAGGCGCCCATCGACGAGACATAGTTCCAGTAGCCGAAGGCTTCCGGATAGTCGATGTAACGGCGCGGCATGCCCTGACGGCCAAGGAAGTGCTGCGGGAAGAAGGTCAGGTTCGCACCGATGAACATCATCCAGAAGTGCAGCCTGCCCGCCCATTCGGGGTACTGGCGGCCCGACATCTTGCCGATCCAGAAGTAGATGCCCGCAAAGATCGCGAAGACCGCGCCAAGGCTCATCACATAGTGGAAGTGCGCCACGACATAGTAGGTGTCGTGATAGACGCGGTCGACGGGCGCCTGGCTGAGGACAACGCCGGTGACGCCACCGACGGTGAAGAGGAACAGGAACCCGAAGGCAAACAGCATCGGTGTCTTGAACTCGATCGAGCCGCCCCACATCGTGGCGATCCACGAGAAGATCTTGATCCCCGTTGGCACCGCGATGACCATCGTGGCCAGCATAAAGTAGCTCTGCTGGGTCAGCGACATGCCGACGGTGTACATGTGGTGGGCCCAGACGACGAAGCCGAGGACACCGATCGCCACCATGGCATAGACCATCGGCAGATAGCCGAAGATCGGTTTCTTGGCGAAGGTCGCGATCACGTGGCTGATGATGCCAAAGCCCG
>JAGRDO010000022.1:194-8608 GCA_020447005.1 Paracoccaceae bacterium | reverse complement strand
TATCGCGCCATGACCGCCTCCTCGCTCTGCAGCGAGTGAATCACAGCTCAAACCCATACGGAATCCCTATTGGGTACAGACCCTAGCGACGCGGCAGCGATGGACCCGCGCGTTTCCACAAGGGCAGCGTGCCCACGCCCCGATCGAGCGCGGCCGTCAGTGCGGCCATATCGATGCCCGGCAGGGTGACGAAAGCATCATAAAGCCGGTCGGCCCCGACCGCGTCGACGGGCACCATCAGGACTTCGCCGCCACGGGTCCGCATCCGCCAATGCCGGGCACCGCCCGCTTCGGCAAGCCGCAACTCGGCCAGATCGGCCAGCGCAATGAACCCCCCAAAATTCGGGCCCCAATAACCTATCTGTCCTTCATCAACCTCAACCACCCCCGGCGCCGCGACGCCCCGAAGGAACCGCAACCGGCGACCGGCGATCACGACCCATCCCAGCGCCAGCGCGACAAGGATCATGCCGATCGCCTGGAGGACCCATCCGCCCAGCGAGAAAAGCCAAACCCCGGCCAGCCCAGTCGCCACCGCAGCGATCACCTCGCTCCAGCGGCGAAGATGCGCCTTGACCTCTGGCCGGATCATGGCACCACGGGCTTTCCATCGAAGAAGACAAGTGACCACTCGCCAATCTGGCGAAAACCGATAGACCGATAGGCGCGCGACGCCGTGTCCGAGCCTGAAAACAGCGTAGCCATACCAATGCCCCGCGCCTGCGCCTCGGCCAGATGCAGCGCCACGGCGCGCCGGGCATGGCCGCGTCCGCGAAGGGCTGGCGGCGTATAGACCCCGCCAATCTGGACGATCTCGGGCAAGTAAGCGTTGAAGCCCGTAGTGGCCAGCGGCCCGTCGTCCGAGATGAGCACGCGATGCGACCCGGCATCAACATAGTTCGTATACGAATTCCGGGCTTCGGCCTCGGCGGTCTCGGGCGCCATCCCGAGTGCTTCGATGTTGTAGTCCCTGCGCCAGCGAACCATCTGTAAAGGATCGGCCTCTTCAAGCGGGAACAGCGTGCCCTCTCCCTCTGGAACGATCAACTCGGCGAGCTTCAGCACGAAATGTGGTTCATCGCGATCGAGCGTTGTCGGATGACCGGCGATCCCCAGAGCCGCCAGAAGGGGGCGGACTTCCTCCTTCGGGCCGATCAAGCTGGCAATGGCACGTCCGCGCAGAATATCGGTCACAACGCCGGTTTCGATCCCGGCAAGGTTTGGCATTACCGTCCCCGCACGTCCGACGGTAAGGACGCCCGTCACCTCGCCCTGCTTTTCGGCAATCCACATGGAGGGCGCATAGTCGTGATCGCCGTCAAGGCCAAAGCGGGCGAGGTTCGAGAGCGGGAACATCGCCCGTTCGACGCGCGTTCCGAGGAAGGCGCGGATCGCGGGAAGATCCGACTGGCTCGCGCGCCTCACCGCCAGTCCCCCAGACCGGCCTGCCAAAGGGCGATGGCCGCCACGGCAGCCGTTTCGGCCCGCAGGATGCGCGGGCCGAGGGCGACGGGATGAACGAAAGGCAATGCGTGCAAGCGGTCGCGCTCGGCGTCAGAGAACCCGCCTTCGGGGCCGATAAGGATTGCGGCCGGTCCCTTTGGAAAGGTCGCGAGCGTTGTGGCCGCGCCTGCCTCGGATTCGTCGGCCCAGAGGATATGGCGCGCGACGTCCCAACCGGAGAGAAGTCTGGCCAGAGCAACCGCCTCGGCAACCTCAGACAGGCTCAGCGCCCCGCATTGTTCGGCGGCTTCGCGGACATGGGCCTCGGCCTTGTCGCGGCGGAAGCGTTCGGAGTTGGTGTAATCGGTCAGCACCGGCTGCAGGCGCGACACACCCAGTTCCACCGCCTTTTCGACGATGAAATCGGTGCGCGCCTTCTTTACCGGCGCGAACAGCAGCCAAAGATCGGGTGGTTCGGATTGCGGCCGCGTCTGCTCCAGACAGGTCAGCGCACCCTTGCGTTTGCCGGCCTCGGTCACTTCGGCCAGCCACTCGCCGTCACGGCCATTGAACACGAGAACCTGCGTCCCCACGCCTTCCCGCATCACCCCGAAAAGGTAATGTGCCTGCGCCTCGGTCAGTTGAACCGATTGCCCCGCCCCGATGGGCTGGTCTACACAGAGCCTGATCTTCGCCATTGCCATGAGGCCGAACTTATGAGCGCTCCCGACAAAACGCCAGAGTCCGCCGGAGCCGTTGCCGACGCGGTTCGCGGCAACTGGGTCGACCGTTGGGCGCCCGGGCCCACGCGTCCCTACTTGCGCCTTTCGCGCGCCGACCGGCCGATCGGGACATGGCTTTTGCTGATACCCTGTCTCTGGGGCGTTACACTGGCGGCGGCGATAGATGGCTGGCGGCAGTGGGATATCTGGATCGTCCTAGGTTGCGCTTTGGGCGCCTGGATGATGCGCGGAGCCGGCTGCACCTGGAATGACATTACAGACCGCGATTTCGATGCGGCGGTGGCGCGCACCCGGTCACGACCGATACCATCGGGGCAAGTCAGCGTCAGGCAGGCCGTGGCATGGATGCTCGTGCAGATGGCGATCGCGGGGGCTGTCTTGTTCTCGTACAATCTTCTGACCATACTGCTCGGCCTTTCATCGCTTGGCCTTGTCGCGATCTATCCATTTGCGAAGCGATTCACGTGGTGGCCTCAGCTTTTCCTCGGTCTGGCCTTCAACTGGGGCGTTATCGTTGCGTTCGCGGCGCATTCGGGCAACCTGTCCATCGCCTCGGCGATACTTTACGCCGCCGGGATTTCCTGGACGCTCTTTTACGACACGATCTATGCCCATCAGGACAAGGAAGACGACGTGTTGATCGGGGTGAAATCCACTGCGCGCTTGTTTGGCGCCAAGACGGGCAAATGGCTTGGCTTTTTCCTTGTTCTGACCGTTTTTCTGATGACCACCGCAATCCTGATCGCGCTTCTTCCGACGGCGTCACCGCCAAAACTCGCGCTTGCGCTCGCGGCGCCCTGGCTCTTCGGGTGGCATCTTTTGTGGCAGATGAACCATCTGGATATCGACCATCCGGCCAGCTGCCTGAGGATATTTCGTTCCAACCGGGATGCCGGACTTATCGTTGTGCTGTTTCTTGCCGCATCCTCCGTGCTCTGATTGATCCCGGGCTTGAGCGCGCTTATGGAAGGGTCGATGGGCGAGTCTGCATGAGTACGACCGGCGATGAACTTGGCTTTTCTTGAAAGGTTTCCTGCTCGGGCGTTTGTTCCGCTGGCCTTTTTCTGTGCAGCCGTTCTAAGCGTTCTGGTTGCGGTGTGGGCCGCGGGGGCTGTCGAAAGACGATCGGCGGCAGGGGTTGAAGCCGTGCTTTCAGACGCTGGACTGAAGTGGACGACCGTCAGCACGGATGGGCTGAAGGTCATGCTGGGCGGTACTGCACCGTCCGAAGCATCCCGGTTTCGTGTCCTTTCCGTCGCCGCCAGCGTTGTCGATTCCGATCGTTTGATAGATCTGATGACCGTGGTCGACCCGGCGGCACTCAAGATCCCCGACTTCACGATCGAGATCCTCCGCAACGGCGAGGGTGTTTCGCTGATCGGGCTGGTGCCGCTGCGACCGGGCCATGACGCAATCGTCCGCGACCTGACCAAGATCGCAGGCGATGGCAGCGTGACCGACATGCTGGAAACTGCCGACCACCCGGTGCCGGAAGGCTGGAAGGCAGCCGTTACCTTTGGAATTCACGCGCTAGAGAAGCTTCCCCGTGCGAAAGTGTCGATTTCTGCGCGCCGGGTCGCAGTAACCGCGATTTCCGACAGCGCGGCCGAAAAGGCGCGGATCGAGGCCGATCTGCGCCGGCAAGCGCCAGCAGGGCTTGCTCTTGTTCTGGACATATCTGCACCGCGCCCGGTTATCGCGCCATTCACGCTGCGTTTTCTTATCGATGAACACGGCGCCCGTTTCGACGCCTGCTCTGCCGAAAGTGAAGAGTCGCGCGGCCGGATACTCGCCGCTGCGAATGCGGCGGGAGCAGGGGGTGCGCTGACATGCACGATTGGCCTTGGTGTGCCGTCACCGGTTTGGGCGGACGCGGTTACGATGGGGCTTGCCGCCATGCATAGGATCGGGGCGGGATCAATTACCTTTTCGGATGCTGACGTTTCCCTGATTGCCGCGAGCAGCACGGACCCTGACATTTTCGATCAGGTCGTCGGTGACCTTGAATCGAACCTCCCAGAGGTCTTCTCGCTTCACGCGGTTCTGGCACCGAAGCCGGTCGAGACGAACCAGGCCCCGGCAATCCCGGTCTTCAACGCGTCGCTTTCACCGGAAGGAAAGCTGGAAATGGGCGGCCGGATCGCCGACCAGATTGCAAGGGAAGCTGTCGAGAGTTTTGCCCAGTCCCGCTTCGGCTCGGAAAAGGTTCATTCCGCGATGCGGCTGTCGGCCGAATTGCCGGCTGGCTGGACGGTGAGGGTCATCAGCGCATTGCAGGCACTTGCCGAGTTGAACAGTGGATCCGCTTTGGTTCGCCCGGATATCATACGTATCGAAGGCGTAAGTGGATCGCGGGGATCCAGCGATAACGCCGCCAGGATCCTTTCAGAAGAACTGGGCGAGGGCCAGAACTTCGCGCTCGACATTCGGTATGACGAAGCGCTGGACCCGTTATTGGGGCTGCCGACCGATGAAGAATGCGTTTCCGAAATCAACCGGATTCTGAGCGAACACAAGATCAACTTTGAGCCGGGCTCGGCCCAGATCACTTCGGACGGCCGCGGAACCCTCGACAAGATTGCGGAACGTATGAAGGATTGTTCCGACTTTGCCATGGAAGTTGGCGGACATACCGACAGCCAGGGCCGCGAGGAAATGAATCTTTCCCTCAGCAAGGACAGGGCGCAAGCTATTATCAGCGCGCTTTTGGCGCGCAGGGTTTTGACTGGCAATTTGAGTGCAGTCGGCTATGGAGAGACGGTCCCGATTGGCGACAACACCACCGAAGCGGGACGAGAGGCCAATCGCAGGATCGAGTTCCGCCTGTTACGTCCCGACACTTCGGATGATCCCATTGGTGAAACAACCGGAAGCGCGTCGGACATCGAGATCAAGACGCCTGACAGTTCGACCGTGCGCCCCAAGAAGCGCCCCAATCGCGACGGCTAGGCAATATGGCGTGCGGGCTACGCAACAAGGCCTGAAGTGAAGACAGGGATAAGACGGATACAAGCATGAACCGAACCGAATTCATCATCGCGACTGCGATCATACTTTTTGTGGCGTTCGGTGTCGGCTGGTTCGCATGCTGGCTGCTCAACCGACTTCGCCGTGTGACCCAGGCCGAGATTGGTGAGCTCGAAAAGATGGCGCGCGAATTGCACGAGGCCGAGGAAACGCGGGACGAGGCGATCGCCTATCTCGAACGGCGCGAGGCGGAACTGACGAATGCGTTGAACCAGAGCCAGGCCGAGCTGCGCGCCGCCATGGATGGATTGCGCGATGCACGCCACGAGGCCAGCGAATTGCGGTCTTACATCGAACGTGTCAGCATAAAATAGGTCAGCGCCCGAATGGCGCTCAGTTGCTGTGTCTTGTTACGATGCGACGAAGGGATGTCAGGGCGCGGCCTTTCACAAGCCATGACGTGGCGAAGGCCATTACCGCCAGACTTTCGAACCAGAACAGGTACTTGGCAGCAACCATGTGAGCTTTCAAATCGGGATCGGCGATGAAATAGGCGCCGATAGCGACCATTGCGGCCAAAATCACGATGCCGCATGCGACGTAGGTCACACATCGTCCGGTCCATTGAAGCCGTCCGTCGGCACGCCGCTCTCCGCGGGGAAACTGAACCAGACAAAAAAGCGCCATGCAGGCAAAAAAGGTAATCGCGGCCGCGTAGTGCAGGATATCGGGATGGAAATGCGCCCCGAAAGCCCAACATATCGGCTGGGTTTCGACCGGGCAGACGGGATATCCTTTTCGCCCGATGGGCAGCAATGCGACGAGTATGGCCGATGCCCCGGCCACGCGCGCAAGCCAGGCATCGGACAGGCGTTCGCCCGGTAAGCGTCGGTAGCCGGAATAACTCAACAGAAACACTCCGATGGCGGTGAGCGATCCGGTAAGGATGCCGCCCATGGACGTATAGAAGAAATCGCTGATCGACGCCTCGAAGCGGCCTTTGCCGGAAAGCCCGTACACCAGAAGGCAGAAAGGCAGGAAATACCCGATGTATCCGAGCGTCTGCCGCACAGAGACAAATGACAACACAAGGCTGTTTTCCGCCTTGTCGGCGTCATGAGCCGAACGGGGATTCATCGGGTTGGCCACTTGCGCCTCCTGCGTTCAGGTGGCGACGACCATAGCACGAAGACATCAGGTGTTGCGCGATCCGCTGTTCGGGCGGCGCGCTTGCGGAGAGCCAAGCTCTGACAAGATCTGGGTTGCCGCCGCCACCGGATCGCTTGCCGCCCAGACCGGGCGCCCGACGACGATGTGATCCGCCCCCGCCGCGATGGCGTTCGCAGGGGTCGCGACGCGTTTTTGATCTCCTAGATCCGCACCTGCCGGCCTGACGCCGGGGGTCACGATCAGGCGGCTTGCGGATTCGGGCAATGCGCGGATTCGCGATGCCTCTTGCGGCGAGCATATCACGCCGTCGGCGCCAGCCTCGAAGGCGCGTAGCGCACGTTCGATCACGATATCTGAAACTCTACCCTCGCAAATGAGGGCCTCATCCAGATCGGGCCGCTCCAACGATGTCAGGATCGTCACGGCAAGAATTTTCAGGTCTTTGCCGGCAGCCCCCTCTTTCGCGGCGCGCACCACATGGGGATCACCATGGACCGTCAGAAAATCGAGATCGAACTGCGCAAGCCCGCGCACCGCCGCCTCGACGGTCGCTCCGATGTCGAACAACTTCATGTCGAGGAAAATACGCTTGCCATGCTCTTGCTTCAGTTCGTTGGCCAGGGCCAGCCCGCCACCGGTCAGCATGCCCAGCCCGATCTTGTAAAACCCGACCGCAGGTCCCAATCGCTTTGCAAGATCAAGCCCGGCGACCGCGTTCGGCACGTCAAGCGCCACTATCAATCGATCATCGGCGGCTTGCATCAGATTCACTCCCGTCAGTATCGAGCCGTCTTCGGATACCGACGATTGCCTGTCAACCCGGATCACCGGGCAAACACCAAGGCTCCGTCAAGCCGCTCGGCGCGTCGTGCAGCGCGCAGGATCACTCGCAAATGCCAGTTTTGCCGCGGCAAGCAGGCGCGCCCGCAACGTCGCGCCGCCATAATCTCGGGCCGGGCTGGATACGCGTACCTTGGCGCGGATGACCTGGTCATTCCGAACGATCGTTAGCGCGACAATCGCGTCGACGCGGTCCGACATCCGGTCACGCCGCGCGCGTGTAATTCGGGCGGATAATACGCGCATCGGCCTAACCCCTCCGCCAGCGAAACGGGCTGGGCGCGGCGCTGCCTGCCCGTGGCATACGGTTGCGCCGGACGGCGATTGCAATCAGCTGTGGCGCGGCTGGTTCCTGTATGACGATGAGTGCCTGTTTCCATCGTTCGGCCGCTTGCATCAGCGCGCCGGCGATCCGTTTTTCGATCAATCTCATTCTGGACCCTCCGTTAAGGTTAAGCGCCATTAGTCACGATCTTTCTTTCGATTCCGTTTCTGCCGTTGGAGTCTTGAAAACCGTCCATGTCATGGCCAACTCACTGGCAAGACCCGGCAAATGCCGCGCCAGATCGGGCGGCGAGAGGGCCGGGGGCTTGAGAAAAGGAGATTGCCGATGAACATGGAAAAGTTCACGGAGCGGTCGCGCGGCTTCCTTCAGGCCGCTCAGACAATCGCACTGCGCGAGGGCCAGCAGCGTGTGCTGCCCGAGCATCTGCTGAAGGCTTTCATGGATGACGATCAGGGGCTTTCGGCAAATCTGATCAAGCGCGCCGGCGGCGAGCCGAAGCGCGTACAGGAAGCTGTCGACCAGATGATCGCCAAGCTGCCGAAAGTTTCAGGAGGCGATGGGCAGGTCTATGTGGACACCTCGCTCGTCCGGGTTCTGGACGAAGCGGAAACCATCGCCAAGAAGGCGGGCGACAGCTTCGTGCCGGTCGAACGGATTCTTATGGCGCTGGCGATGGTCAACACCAAGGCCAAGGACGCGCTTTCCGCTGGTGCCGTGACCGCTCAGAACCTGAATGCCGCGATCAATGACATTCGCAAGGGCCGCACCGCCGACAGCGCCTCGGCTGAAGACGGTTATGAGGCACTGAAGAAATATGCCCGCGACCTGACCGCAGCCGCGGAAGAAGGCAAGATCGACCCGATCATCGGGCGTGACGAGGAAATCCGGCGTGCCATGCAGGTTCTGTCGCGCAGAACCAAGAACAATCCCGTCCTGATTGGCGACCCTGGCGTCGGCAAGACGGC
>JAGRDO010000022.1:0-143 GCA_020447005.1 Paracoccaceae bacterium | reverse complement strand
CCTGCAGAACAAGAAGCTGATGGCGTTGGACATGGGCGCTTTGATTGCCGGCGCGAAATATCGGGGCGAGTTTGAAGAACGGCTCAAATCCGTTCTGAAGGAAGTCGAATCCGCGTCTGGCGAAATCATCCTGTTCATCGACG
>JAGRDO010000125.1 GCA_020447005.1 Paracoccaceae bacterium | reverse complement strand
CCGGAGCGGGGGCCGGAGCGGGCGCGGCGGCACCGGCGGCACCTTCGGCGACGATGGCCAGCCGCCCTTTGGCGGCGACGGTCGCGCCTTCGGGGGCGAGGATCTCGGCCAGCCGTCCGGCGACGGGCGAGGGCACTTCGACCGAGACCTTGTCGGTCTCAAGCTCGCACAGCATCTCATCGATGGCGACGGTATCGCCGACCTTCTTGAACCAGGTTGCGACGGTGGCTTCGGTCACGCTTTCGCCGAGAGTCGGCACCATGACATCGACATTCTTTCCGGACATATTTCCCTCTTCGGCTTTCGGCGTCTTGACGCCCTCTTGGGATTTCTTGGGGGGGGCGGCAGTGTCCGCCGCTTCGATATGGGCCAGAAGCGCACCGGCGGCGACGGTGGTGCCTTCGGCCGCGACGATATCGCCGAGCCTGCCGGCAGCCGGCGCGGGCACTTCGACCGTGACCTTGTCGGTCTCAAGCTCGCACAGCATTTCATCGACCGCGACCATATCGCCCGGCTTCTTGAACCAGGTGGCGATCGTCGCCTCGGCGACGCTTTCGCCCAGCGTGGGGACCCTGACCTCGGTGCTCATTCAGGCGCCCCCGATGCGAGGGCGTCATTCACGAGCGCTTCCTGTTCGGCCTTGTGGCGGCTGGCAAGCCCGGTCGCGGGCGAGGCGGAGGCATTGCGCCCCGCATAGCGCGGGCGCGCATGTTTCGCGCCGATCCGGCCAAGCACCCATTCGATATTCGGTTCGACAAAGGTCCAGGCGCCCTGGTTCTTGGGTTCTTCCTGACACCAGACGATATCGGCATTCTTGAAGCGGCCAAGTTCCTTGACCATCGATTGCGCCGGGAAGGGGTAGAACTGTTCGAGGCGCAGCAGATAGACATCGTCGAGCCCGCGCGCGTCGCGTTCGGCCAGAAGATCGTAATAGACCTTGCCCGAGCAGAGCACCACCCGGCGGATCCTGGCGTCGGCTTTCAGTTTCAGGTTGGAATGGCCCTTTTCCGCGTCGTCCCACAGAACACGGTGGAAGGAGGATCCGGTGGTGAAATCCTCGGCATCCGAGATGCACATCGGGTGACGCAGAAGCGATTTCGGCGTCATGAGAACCAGCGGCTTGCGGAAGGACCGGTGAAGCTGGCGGCGCAGGATGTGGAAATAGTTCGCAGGCGTCGAGCAGTTCGCCACGATCCAGTTGTCCTGCGCGCATTGCTGCAGGAAGCGTTCGAGCCGGGCCGAGGAATGTTCCGGCCCCTGTCCTTCGAACCCGTGGGGCAGAAGGCAGACAAGGCCGGACATGCGCAGCCATTTGCTTTCGCCTGACGAGATGAACTGGTCGAACATGAGCTGCGCGCCGTTGGCGAAATCGCCGAACTGGGCTTCCC
>JAGRDO010000124.1 GCA_020447005.1 Paracoccaceae bacterium | reverse complement strand
ACATCATCAAGCTTTACGGGGCCGAACCTGCCAACTTCCTCGACGTGGGCGGCGGCGCCACCAAGGAAAAGGTGACCGAGGCCTTCAAGATCATCACGTCCGACCCGAACGTGAAGGGCATCCTCGTCAACATCTTCGGCGGCATCATGCGGACCGACATCATCGCCGAAGGCGTGATCGCGGCGGTGAACGAAACCGGCCTCAACGTGCCGCTGGTCGTGCGGCTTGAAGGCACGAATGTCGAGCTTGGCAAGAAGATCATCAACGAAAGCGGCCTGAACGTGATCGCGGCGGACAACCTGTCGGACGCCGCCGAGAAGATCGTGAAGGCGGTGAAGGGGTGAGCGCCGCTCCGGTGCCTTTGGCACCGGCAAACACTCCAGTGGAGCGTTTGAGGCGCGAACGGGCGGAGCCCCGGGAGTGAAGATGCAATACGTGGAAGCCTTCAATGCACTTGGCTACGACGTTCCCAATCCGAGACAGGACTGGAGCGCCGAGAAGGCTGGCGGGGTTTGCATCACACTTTGGAAAAGCGAAGTCCAATGGGTTCCGACGCCACCGCACCTTGACCTATGGGCGAAGGCTGGGCCGGGAACGACTGATTGGGAAACCTTGCCGGGTCACAAGAAGCGAACAGGGCATCTGGCACGCGCTGTTTCAGAGTTTGATGGATGGGTCGACGTGATCATCGTTACCGGGACACCCGGAAAAGGCTATGGAAACGCTGACCCGTGGCTACCCGAGAAACGTGCGAACCACGGTTGGCGCATACAAAAATTTGACAAGACGACGGGCTTCTTCTCTGTCGTCGCCGAGAAACTGAAGTAGGAGACACTTATGTCCGTACTCGTCAACAAGAACACCAAAGTCATCACCCAGGGCCTCACCGGCAGCCAGGGCACCTTCCACACTGAACAGGCCGTGGCCTATGGCACGCAGATGGTCGGCGGGGTGACCCCCGGCAAGGGCGGGCAGACCCATATCGGGCTGCCGGTCTTCAACTCGGTGCATGAGGCGATGCATGCGACCGGCGCCAATGCCAGCGTCATCTACGTGCCGCCCCCCTTCGCCGCCGACAGTATTCTCGAGGCGATCGACGCGAAGATGCCGCTGATCGTCTGCATCACCGAAGGCATTCCGGTCCTCGACATGATGCGCGTCAAGCGCGCGCTCGAAGGCTCGGCCAGCCGGCTGATCGGTCCGAACTGCCCCGGCGTCATCACACCCGGCGAATGCAAGATCGGCATCATGCCGGGCCATATCCACAAGAAGGGCACCTGCGGGGTTGTCAGCCGCTCGGGCACGCTGACCTATGAGGCGGTGAAACAGACCTCCGATCTCGGGCTTGGCCAGTCTACCGCCGTCGGCATCGGCGGCGACCCG
>JAGRDO010000021.1 GCA_020447005.1 Paracoccaceae bacterium | reverse complement strand
GGTCTCTTCTCAGCGGAAATCAACACGCAGAAGCTCAGAGTGGATCGGCACCTTGCGCCTGCTAGCCTTAGCTTTCACGCGCTTCCTCGTGTCGTCACCCTCGTCAGTGATGTTCAGGAACCAAATGCCGTCCTCTCGCTGAACGTCAGCAAGCTCTAGCTGGCAAATCTCGTTCAGACGCGCGCCAGTGAACAGGCCGAGGAGGGTGCCCCACTTGTGGCTCTCAGACCGGACCAAGCCTGACTTGTTCTCGGGGAGTTCCGTGAACATCAACCGGGTTTGCTCTCGCGTGAACGGCTTGCGCTCCGTCTCGGTGTCCTTCGCCTTCGGAACCTTCATTCCCTCGAATAGCCGGTGCGGCGAATGACCATGCCGCTCCGCCCAGTCGAAGAAACGGCGGAAGGCGTCGATATGGCTGTTGATCGTCTTGGGCGAAATCGTCTTATGTCCCCGGATCGTGATGACCTCCGAGAGCGGCAGGTTCTTGAGTGCGGGCTTGGTGTTCCGACTGGCGGGCAGGGCTTGCAGCACCTTCTTAACGTCGCTCGCGTCCTGCTTGGTGATCGTCCCGAGTTCCCGGTCAGGCCCGAAGTGCTCAATCAGGATGTTCAGGTAAGCCCGGACCTGAGTTGTCGTCTTGTCCGGCCATTGGCGGGAATGTTCCGCGATGAAATCGTCAATCGCTCCGCCGAGTCGCGCAGAGGGGGGCAGGACGGGCGCAACGGCTTCCGGGGCAGGCTGACCGAACGAATAGTGCTCAAGGCGTTCAGCGGCCTCTAGGACGCGCTGAAGCATATCCCGCCGCCCCTTGCGCAATTCCGTGATGGCGTGGGGCAGGCTGTCAATCCAATCCTCGTCCGTCACGTCCATCCGCCGTTTAAAGCGGTCGATGGGCAGATACATCGTGGTGAGGCGTTGGCTGTCGAGGTGGTCTTGATGGTCCAGCATTTCCGACTGGGCATCCTTCAAGAAATTGGGCGACAGGCCCCTGTTCCTGATCCACTCAAGGTACTGCTCAAGCTGCGCCTGAAAGTAAGCGTGCACGAGTTCCCTGAGCTTGTCCTGCCTTAGTCGAGCCAACTCTTTGTTGTCCTTGGTGATTTGTCCGCAAGATGCGAGGTAACGGGCAAGAGTTCCAGCCCGATACTCGCAGCGTGTTCACAGTGAGATACGGACCGTAGGGCGGCAATGGCTGTCTGTGCGCGGCAGAGGCCAGCGGAAGTAGAAAATCCCGTGTCGGGAAAGGGTTAGGTAGGCAGACAGTTTCATGGGCGGTGTACTCCACTTCGTGTCACACCCGGCGGATTGCCTGCTAAGTCACTGATTTAGAATGCAATGGAGGCGGGTACCGGAATCGAACCGGTCTACACGGATTTGCAATCCGCTGCGTAACCTCTCCGCCAACCCGCCGTCTCTTTCGGCGGGATATACCATGCCGGGATGCCCTGCAACCTGAATTGCGGCAACCTGTCCGGGGCCTTACGCCACGGTCGGGCATGTCACCCGTTGCCCCGTACCGCGAATTATGGCAAGACGAAACCACTTTGAAACCACACTGATGAGTTTAGACCATGACCGATTTCGCCGCCCGTCGTACGATGATGGTCGACACGCAGGTGCGGCCCAACGATGTGACCAAATACCCTGTGATCGAGGCGATGTTGCACGTCCCGCGTGAGGCATTTGTTCCGGACCGTCTGCGCGAGACGGCCTATGTGGGCGGCAATGTCGAGATTGCGGGCGGACGCGTTGTTCTCGAAGCGCGGACGCTTGCGAAGATGCTCGATGCGCTCGATATCGGCCCCGGCGATGTCGTCCTCGATATCGGCTGCGGATACGGGTATTCGTCGGCAGTCATCGCCCGGATGGCCGAGGCGGTCATCGCGGTCGAGGAGGAAGCCCTGGCTGGCGAGGCCGAGGCGCGGCTTCTGTCGATCGGCGCGGATAACGCGGTTGTCATTGCCGGGGCCCTCGCCGACGGCGCGACGAAACACGGCCCCTACGACGTTGTCGTGATCGAAGGGGCGGCGGAAGCCGTGCCCGCGAAAATACTGGATCAGGTCCGCGAAGGTGGCCAGATTGCGTGTCTGTTCATGGATGGTGCCCTGGGGGCCTGCCGTATCGGGCAAAAGGTCGACGGCAATGTCGCTTGGCGTTTCGCTTTTAACGCCTCTGCCCCGGTTCTTCCGGGTTTTGCGGTGCGGCGCGAATTCATGCTTTGATCCGGCAGGATGCCGGCGCGCGCGAAGGGCTGCCATGGCGCGCACAGATGGAAAAGGACAGGGCGATGATCGTTGCCAAAGTACGGTATCTTGCGGCGGTTGCCGGATTCACGGTCGCTATGGTGGCGGCCACGCTGCCGGCGCGGGCTGAAACGCTCGCCGATGCACTGACCTCGGCCTACAAGACATCGCACCTGATCGACCAGAACCGCGCGGTCTTGCGGGCAGCGGACGAGGACGTCGCCTCTGCCGTCGCTCGCCTGCGTCCGGTACTGCAATGGGTCGCCCAAAGCAGCATCTACGATATTCCGAGCGGTTCGGGGCTTTCGGCCTCGCTGGCCTTGCAGGGGCAGGTGACCATCCTTGATTTCGGGCGCGGAAAGATCGGCATCGACATTGCCAAGGAAAGCGTGATGGCAACGCGCGAGGCGCTGATCGGGATCGAACAGCAGGTGCTGTTCTCTGCGGTCCGGGCCTATTTCAGCGTATCGAGCGCAACGGAAAACGTGGCGCTGAATCGCAACTCGGTGCGCGTTCTTGACGAAACGCTTCGGGCCACCAAGGATCAGTTCGATGTCGGCGAAGTCACCCGCACCGATGTCGCGCAGGCCGAGGCGCGCGTGGCGTCGGCCCGGGCAGGGCTGGCCAGCGCCGAAGGCCAGCTTGCCGCCGCACGCGAGGAATATCGCGCGGCCACCGGACATTATCCGGGCGTGCTTGCGCCCGCACCTCGGGCGCCGGCCCTTCCCGGCAGCATGGCCGAGGCGACGGCCATCGCCAACCGCAGCCACCCGGCGATCCGGCAGGCACAGCATCAGGCCCTGGCCGCCGATTTCGGGATTGCACTGGCCGCCGCCCAGAGAATGCCGGAACTCAACGGAAACCTGCAGTTGAAGAGCGACAGTCAGACCGGCGGAAGCTCTGCGATCGGTTTTGAACTCTCCCAGACGATTTTCTCGGGCGGTGCAATGTCTGCCGCACATCGCAAGGCCATCGCACAGCGTGACGCGGCCCGGTCCGCGCTTCATCAGGCCACAGTGATTGTCACGCAAGGTGTCGGCACGTCCTGGTCGGAAATCGAAGTGGCGCGCGCGCAGATTTCCGCGACCGACCGGCAGATCGAAGCCGCGCGGATCGCCTATGACGGCGTGCGCGAAGAGGCAAAGCTGGGCGCCCGGACAACGCTCGATGTTCTCAATGCCGAGCAGGATCTGTTGAATGCGCAGGCGGACCGCATTTCTACCGATGCCGGGCTGCAGGTAGCATTCTATTCACTTTTAGCCTCTATGGGTCTGTTGACGGTCGAGCATCTCAACCTCGGGCTGCCAGTCTACGATCCGTCGGCCTATTACAACGCGGTCGAAAACGCACCGGTTACCTCGGTACAGGGCAAAAGCCTCGATCGCGTGTTGAAGGCTATCGGTCGGAACTAGGCTGGGCTTCCGGTTGTGGGGGCTTGCCGGGCAGTCTACACTTGCCCGAACAATGGATGGGGCTCTTGCGCTGGATGAGGAATGCCGATGTCTGACCCTTTGACCAATCTAGAAATCCAGGATGTGCTGTCCTCGATCCGAAGGCTTGTGTCAGAAGACAAACGGGCGCGCACCGATCTGCCCGGCGACATCAAGGCGCCTTCCGCGCCGCTGTCGGTCAGGGGCAACGAAGGCGGGACCAGCGATAACCCGGGCAAATTCGTGCTGACCCAGGCGCTGCGCATCCCCGACGCCGAGCAAGGGGATGAGGATCGCGATATCGTCGCCGATTGGGCATCGGATGCCGATTCGGATGCGCGGGACGATCTTGCCGGGGATGATCGCGCCGCGGCTTCCCTTGAAGACACGATTGCCGAACTGGAAGCCGCCGTCGCTGGCGCGGACGATCAGTTTGAGCCTGACGGCAGCGAAGTGGTCCGGGCGTCCGACGACGACACCGAAGTGCTGAGCGAGGTTTTCGACGGCGGGTTTGACGTCGATGTTGGCGACGAACCGTCGGTTGGAGCGATCGATCAGGCGATTACATCGGCCCCGCAGGAAACCGGGGAAAATCCGGGGGCGGACGAAATTCCTTCACCGGGCGAGAATATGGCGGACGGCGATGAACCCGCGGGGCTGGCCGGACAAGCCGGGGCCGAAGAGACCGGCCGTGAATCGACCAAGGCGAATTCCGATGAATTTGCCTTCGATGATGCGGATGAGGCGGCGCTTTTGGATGAGGGTCCGACCGAAGAATTGGGCAATGACCATTCTTCTGACGATGAGAAGCTGGATGAGCCTATCAGCGGAAATCTGGTTGAGGCCGCAGATCCGGAAACGGCTGACACGGAAGGCGGCCGGAACCAGAATGACAAGGGTGCCCCGGATGACGACGGTGGCGATGCGGGCGACAGTGCCGCCGGACCGGGTTTCGCGTTCGGCCGCGCCGACAGAGAGCGCCATCGCGCAATGCGGCCGACGATCATCCGCCAGGGCGGCGCCGCAAGTGAAGCGGATGCCGCAAAGGGCCTGAGCCGGCTGACCCTTACCGCTGCAGATGCCGCCGGTGGCGCCGATGTCGGTGACCCGTGGGAACGCGATGATGCGTCTCCGGCCGCGGACAGCCATGAAGACGTGGGCATGCCGGCATCGGTCGAGGAGGATGACAGCACCACTGACGAGGCAAGGACCGTGGAAGCCGGAACCGGATCCCTCGACGTGGACGAAGATCTGGATGCCGAAATCCTGCGCGACATCGTCGGTGAGGTCATTCGCGCCGAACTGCAGGGCCCGCTTGGCGAGCGGATAACGCGAAACGTGCGCATGCTGGTCCGCCGGGAAATCAACCGGGCACTTGAAGCGCGCGGGCTGGGTGGCACTTCCGACCGGGACTGACGCCCGCCTGACGTGCCAACCCCGCTTTCCGGCAGGAACGGGGACAGGCTCAGCGTATCGGATTACGGCTGGACGGCGCGCGCCTTCTCAAGACCAGATCCAAAACAGAAACGCGCCCTGAAAAGGGCGCGCTATCTATTGATGGGAATGCAGGCGCTATTCGCCCGCTGCATCACGCGGCTTCTGCATCTTCCGCAGCTTGACGGCGTTCACTTTCTTCGCGCGACAGGGCGACCGAAGTCCGGACACCTTTGCCAACGAATTCCATCAATCCCTTGACGACACGTTCGTTCGGATCGATCCCCGAACAGGACAGAACCTCGCGGCCGTCACGTGACCGCGCCCAACGGGCGATCTGTTCCGGCCCGTTCCCATACTTTTTATCATCGGCAATCGCATCGTCCAACGCGGCCAGCACAACGGCGGCGAAAAGCTTCCGCGACCTTTGGCCTTGTTCGTAGTTGAATGCGGTGCCGTCAACGAAATCACGCATTTCCATAGTCCGTTTTTTATTGCTCTTGCGTTTACCGGCGTTCCGCTGTTTATGGCGTTTCGCCCTCGATTCGGTATTCCTCTTTTCGCAATGCTGCCATGCATCTTGTGCATAGCTTGGGGGGAGGTCTACCTTATCTAGTTGGCTTGCCAGCCAGGTACCCGGCATATATAGGTGCCGCCAAATTCCATTCAACCTTTTGTCAAGGTTTAGACACATGCCCAAAATCAACGGTAACGAGATACGCCCCGGCAATATTCTCGAACATGACAGTGGCCTTTGGATCGCGGTGAAGGTCAACCACGTCAAGCCCGGCAAGGGCGGGGCGTTTGCCCAGGTCGAGATGAAAAACCTGCGCGATGGCCGCAAGCTGAATGAACGCTTCCGTTCGGAAGACAAGGTCGAACGCGTGCGCCTTGACCAGAAGGACCAGCAGTTCCTTTATGAAAATGACGGGCGGCTGGTGTTCATGGACAGTGAAACCTTTGAACAGATTGAACTGGACAGCGAGCTTCTGGGCGACCGGAGGCCATTCCTGCAGGACGGCATGACCGCGACGATCGAGTATTACGGAGACGAGGCCCTTTCGGTGCAGATCCCGCAGAAAGTGACCGTCACCGTGGCCGAGACCGAGCCGGTGGTGAAAGGCCAGACCGCTGCCAACAGCTATAAGCCGGCGGTTCTCGATAATGGCGTGCGCATCATGGTGCCGCCCTTCATCGGGGAAGGTGAGGCGATCATCGTCAATACCGAAATCATGGAATATTCCGAACGGGCCTGAACCGACGTTCATGGGACCATAAAAGCCGCCCTGATCGGGCGGCTTTTATCGTTCCGGCAGGATGCGTGCGTCCCCGGCCCGCAATTCACCGTCCATACGATCAAACCGCAACCAGGCGATCGCCCGGTTTCCCGACCGCGTGCAAAGCTGGCCGGCCGTCTTGTCACCCGAAAGAATTGCCGTTCCCGGCGCGGCGTCCCCTTCGACCTGCACGGTGACAAACCCCTTGCGCAGTTCGGTCTTGTGCTTCATGCGGGCGGTCACCTCCTGCCCGACATAACACCCCTTGCGGAAATCCACGCCGTTCAGCCGCTCAAACCCCGCTTCGAGGATATAGCTTTCGTCCGGGATTAACTCGCTACCGGCTTCGGGAATACCGTTTGCAACCCGGATGGCATCCCAGTCGGTCAGCTGCGGCTTGCCCGGCTCTGCCCCGTAGCTGCGCCAGCCAAGCGCCGGGTGGCGTGGATCGGCAAAGGCACCAATCGGCGCCACCCCAAGCCCACGGCGCACGAAAAGCGGGGTTTCAACGATGCTCACATTGGCACGCAGCTTGTACATCATGAGCCGACGCTGCAATGCGCCCGCCTGATGCGCATGGGCATCGACAAGAATTGTGTCGCCCGCCGGCACGAGGAAGAAATCGGCAAGGTATTTTCCCTGCGGTGTCAGCAGTGCGGCATAGACCAGCCCGTCCCGCAAGCGTCCAAGGTCGTTCGTGACCAGGCCCTGAAGAAACCCTGATCGGTCCGGTCCGCTGACTTCCAGGACCAGGCGGTCGGAAGCGGCTTCGCCATTGTCTGTCATGTTCATGTCGCGGCCCGTCCCGGCATCATTCGGTGAACTGAAGGCGGCACAGGCTGGCATACAGGCCGTCCGCCTCCAGCAACGTGTCATGGGTGCCTTCCTCCACGACACTTCCGTGGTCGATAACGATGATCTTGTCGGCATCGCGCACGGTCGACAACCGGTGCGCGATGATCAGCGTCGTACGCCCCTTGCTCAACCGGTCCAGCGCCTCTTGCACCAGCGCTTCCGAGGCCGCGTCCAGCGCCGAGGTCGCCTCGTCAAGCAGAAGGATCGGCGCATCGCGCAACAATGCCCGCGCGATGGCCACACGCTGGCGCTGGCCACCGGAAAGCGCGCTGCCCCGCGGGCCGGCCTGAGTCTCGAGGCCCAGCGGCAAAGTATCGGAGAAATCGCTGACATGGGCGGCATCGAGAGCCTGGGCAAGCCGGTCCGCATCGGTGTCGTCAGCGCCCAGGACCACGTTTTCGCGGATCGTTTCGTCAAAGAGCGTTGCGTCCTGCGTGACAACCGAAAAAAGATCGCGCAGGGCCCCGAGATCAAGCGCCTTGATCTCCTGCCCGCCAATCAGGATACGCCCCGATTGCGGATCGATCATGCGCGCCAGAAGGTTGAAGACGGTCGATTTTCCTGCCCCCGACGGACCGACAAGCGCGGTCGTCTTGCCCTGTTCGGCGGTGAAGCTGAGACGGCGCAGAACCACATGCTCGCCATAGGAATGATCGACATTGTCGAACCGGATATCTGTGCGCCCCGCGTCCGGCTGGACCGGATTTGCCGCAAGCCTGATGGTGGATTGCCGGTCAAACAGGGTGAAAAGCCGTTCAAGGCTGGCCGCTGCAACCTGCCAGATACCGGCCATATCCCCCAATCGGCGCAGGGGCTGGAACGCCAGCGTCATGGCCGTGAAGAAAGACATGAATTCGCCGACCGAGCGGGCACCCGAGACGATTTGCGGCGCGGCAAGCAAGAGAACGCCAAGAAAGCCCAGCCCCGTCACCAGATCGATCAGCGAAGGGATCGCTGCACGGCTCGCGGCGGTGCGTACCTCGGTCTTGACGATGCGCCCGACGATCGTCCGGAAGCGCGAGATCTGGTAATCTTCCATCCGGTTCAACTTGACGGCCGTAATGCCGTGAAAGATCTCGTCCAGCCGCGTTGCGCGCTGGGCGGCCTGGGAACGCACATGCGCGGTCTTGCGCCGGATATAGCGCTGGACGACAACGGTCGGCAGGATCAGCAGGGGTGCACCGACAAGCGCAACCGCCGTCCAGAGCGGATCGATCGATACCGCGACGGCAAAGAGCGCGACGAGCGAGACCGCATCGCGCCCCAGCCCGGTAATGGCGCTGGACCATACGCCCTGAACGGCGACGGTATCTCCCTGAATCCTCTCGATCAGTGCGCCCGGGGGATTTTCGTGGAAAAACCCACCGTCAAGGGTCAGGACATGCGCAAGCAGATCGGCCTGCATCGCCGTGGACGATCGCAGCGAAATCCGCGTCATCAAGGATTTGTAGGTTATGTTGGTCGCCGCACGGATGGCGAAAAGCCCGAAGATCACTCCGCCGACCCACCAGACAGAGCTTGCATCACGGCCCACGAAGACGCGGTCGAACAGGGGTTCGAGCATGCGCGACAGGATGGCAAGCGTCGATCCGTCGATCATCATGATGATGAAGGCCACCGCCATCATCCATTTATGCTGCGAAAGGTAGCCCTTCCATAGCCGCATGAAGAGACGGCCCGAGGAATAGGGGTTGCCCGGGTCGCGGGAAGTTCTGGCGCCGCTCGTTATCAAGAACTCTCGGGCCTTTCATGCCGTGCGGCCAAGAGGTGCCGCCATCGGCCGCGATCTAGCGCGAAACGCGCGGTCTGTGCAACCCGGGGGGCGCGGCGGGAATGGGAATGGCATTGCTCCTGCCGGTGCGGCAGAGATCGGCCCGGATGCCGCAATCTCCGGGTTCAGGCGCGCGCGGCGGCAAGGGCGTCGGGCAGCGCGGCGGCAAGCCGGGCGATATCCTGCGCACGGCCGCAGCTGATGCGGATGCAGCGATCCTGCGGAGCGGTGAACGGCATGCGGATGAAGATGCCCCGCGCGACCAGTTCGCCGAGGACCCGGCGGGCGAAATCGCCGTCCTGCCCGCAATCGACCGTCACGAAATTCGTGGCGGAAGGCAGCGGGGAAAGACCGTGGGTGCGGGCGATCCGGGCAATATCGCGCCTTGCATGCGCGACCTGTTCAATGACTTCGGCCAGATAGGCCTGATCGGCAAGCGCCGCCAACGCGCCCGCCTGGCTGATCCGGCACATGCCGAAATGGTTGCGGATCTTGTCAAACGCCCTGATCAGGTCGCGATGGCCGATGGCATAGCCGACCCGGGCGCCAGCCATCCCGTAACCCTTCGAGAAGGTTCGCATGCGGATCACACGGGGGTCATCGGCGTCGATCTTTGGCGCGGTGTCTGCCGGAGCGAACTCCAGATAGGCCTCGTCGAGGATCAGGACCGTTCCCATCGCGACAGAGTCGATCATCCGCTGCACAGTCCCGGCATCATGCCACGTGCCCATCGGATTGTCGGGGTTTGCGAAGTAGACGAACTTGGCGCCGGTATCCGCCGCTGCCGCGATCAGCGCTTCGGGGTCTTCGCGGTCGTCCTTGTAGGGAACCTTGTGTATGACGCCGCCATAACCGGCGACATGATAGTTCACCGTCGGATAGGCGCCGTCAGAGGTCACGACGGGGTCGCCGGGGGCCACCAGAAGACGCGCAAGATACCCAAGCAGGCCGTCAATCCCTTCGCCCACGACGATGTTTTCGGGCGAAACGCCCAGATGGGCGCCAAGCGCGGATTTAAGATCGTGGTTTTCCGGATCGCCGTACATCCAGACCTCACGCGATGCGCGCGTCATGGCAAGCGCGGCACGGGGCGAGGGGCCGAACACATTCTCGTTCGCGCCAAGCCGCGCCAGAAAGGCGTGGCCGCGCGCGCGTTCCTGCGTTTCCGGGCCGACAAAGGGAACCGAGGCGGGCAGGCTGTCGATCAGTTGCGTATAGCGAGGTCCGGTCATGGCCGGAGTGAAAGCCGAAAATCGCGACCACGGCAAGCGTCTTCCTTTCCCTTGCGCTTCGCCCGCTCCGGACGCAGAAAGGGTCGAACCATCCGAGGAGACCAGAAATCGCCTTTTCCGGCACTTTGGCACCGCTTTCGAACCGGAGTTTCCGTGACCTCTGGCTGGCCAGCCAGTTCTCGAACGTCGGCACGCTGATCCAGGCGGTTGCGGCGGCCTGGGCCATGGGCAGCCTGACCACGAGCCACAGCATGGTGGCCCTCGTTCAATCGTCCAACACGCTGCCGATCATGGTCCTGTCGCTTCTTTCCGGCGCGCTGGCCGATAATTTCGATCGCCGTCGGATCATGTTCGGCGCGCTGATGTTCATGTTCACGATGTCGGTTCTTCTGACGGTCGTGACGTGGCTGGGATGGCTGACGCCCTGGCTGCTTCTCGGGCTGAGCTTCCTGATCGGAAGCGGCACCGCGCTGTTCAACCCGTCCTGGCAGGCGTCGATCGGGGATATTGTCCCGCGCGATCAGGTGCCCGAGGCGGTCGGGCTGAATTCGATGGGCTTCAACCTCGCCCGGTCCGTCGGCCCGGCAATCGGCGGCGCTATCGTGGCGGCCGCCGGCGTTGCCGCGGCTTTTTTTGTCAATTCGATCAGTTATATAACCTTCCTTATCGGAATATCCCGCTGGCAAAGCCCCGCCGTGGCGGAAGGGTTGCCACGCGAAGGTGTGCGCGCGGCCGTCGCGGCGGGGTTTCGATACATGGTGATGTCGCCGGCCCTGATACGGGTCATGGCGCTGGCCGCGTTCTTCGGTTTTGGAGCAACGTCACTGATGGCGCTCTTGCCGGTCTATGCGCGGGATGAGATGGCCGGTTCGGCGCTGACTTACGGGGTGTTTCTTGGGGCCTTCGGCGTCGGGGCAATCGGGGGCGCGCTTCTGAACGGGCGGTTGCGGGCGGCGCTGCACAACGATCGCGTGGTGAGCCTGGGTTTCGCCGGTTTCGCGGTTGCGACCGCCGGGCTGGCGCTGGGGTCGACGTATTTTCTGATCATTCCGATGCTGATCCTTGCCGGCGGTTGCTGGGTTCTGGCACTTTCGCTTTTCAATACGACGGTTCAGCTTACGACGCCGCGCTGGGTGTTGGGACGGGCGTTGTCCTTCTATCAGATGGCGGCGTTCGGCGGCATGGCCGGGGGGGCGTGGCTTTGGGGCAGGGTCGCGGACGGATTCGGGGTGGCGGGCGCGTTCTGGTTCGCGGCGGGTGTGTTGGCCGCGGGGTCGATTGCGGCGCTGAGGTTCCGTGTCGGCGAGTTCGGCGAACTGGACCTGACCCCTTTGGGTCTGGTCACATCCGCCAAGCCGAAGATCGATCTGCGCGGGCGCAGCGGGCCGATCTTCATAATGGTCGAATATGAGATCGAACAGAAGAATGTCGATGAGTTTCTGGCACTTATGCAGGAGCGGCGCCGTATCCGCATTCGCGACGGGGCGCGGCGCTGGGCGCTGTTGCGCGATCTTGAGCGGCCCGAGCTCTGGAGCGAGAAGTACTATGTGCCGACCTGGGTCGATTATGCCCGGCATCTGGGGCGGCGTACCAAGGCCGATGCCGATGTGCAGGCCGCGATCCGGGCCCTGCATTGCGGGCCGGAATTGCCAAGGGTGATCCGCAAGATCGAACGGCAGACGGTGCCCCGGCACGATGACGTGCCGCCCCTTCCGCCGACCGATCTGGCCTGATTAACCTTGAATTTCATCGGGTTGGAAGCCGGGGGCGCTGCCCCCGGACCCCCGGGGTATTTTGGGCAATGAAGAAGATCAGCCGATATCGGAGAGGCGTTTCAGGGCGGCTTTCAACTTGGCGGCTTCCTCATCGCCGAGGCTGAGCTTTTCGCGGGTTTCCTCGACAATCTCTTCGGGCGCGCTTTCGACGAATTTGGGGTTCGAGAGCCGCCCCCTCAGCCCGCCAAGGTCCTTTTCGAGTTTCTCCAGGGTCTTGGTAAGGCGCGCTTTTTCT
>JAGRDO010000123.1:1453-2023 GCA_020447005.1 Paracoccaceae bacterium | reverse complement strand
ACTTTCTGATTCCGAGTGCTGCGGCTAACATAACGCCCTATCTCGAAAACTATCTTAGGGCAGCGCTCGGACCGGCACTGGAAGGTGTTATGTCGCGGGAGATGTCAGCATGAAAGACACCGCGACAAACCCCGCGCCGGTCATCGAGGCCAAGGGGCTGGGATTGACGTTCCAGACCGGTGACGGGCCGGTCCATGCTTTGAAGGACGTGAACCTGACGGTCGGGAAGGGGGAGTTCGTTTCCTTCATCGGCCCCTCGGGCTGCGGCAAGACCACTTTCCTGCGCGCCATCGCCGCGCTGGAACATCCGACCGAGGGCAGTTTGACCGTGAACGGCATGAGCCCGGATGCGGCCCGGCAGGCGCGGGCTTACGGCTATGTCTTTCAGGCGGCGGGGCTTTATCCGTGGCGGACGATTGCGGGAAATGTGAAACTGCCATTGGAAATTATCGGGTTTTCCAAGGCTGAACAGGACGAAAAGGTTCGAAAAGTACTATCTCTGGTCGACCTCGACGGTTTCGGCAAGAAGTTTCCCTGGCAGCTTTCGGGCGGCATGCAGCAGCGCGCCTC
>JAGRDO010000123.1:0-1448 GCA_020447005.1 Paracoccaceae bacterium | reverse complement strand
CGGGCGCTGGCCTTCGATGCCGACATTCTTCTGATGGACGAACCCTTCGGCGCGCTGGACGAGATTGTCCGCGACCGGCTGAACGAGGAGCTTCTGAAGCTTTGGGCGCGGACGCAAAAGACCATCGGGTTCGTCACCCATTCGATCCCCGAGGCGGTCTATCTTTCCACCAGGATCGTGGTGATGTCGCCCCGTCCGGGCCGGATAACGGATGTGATCGAGAGCCCGTTGCCGAGAGAACGTCCGCTTGAGATCCGCGACACGCCGGAGTTCATCGCCATCGCGCACCGGGTGCGGGAAGGCCTGCGGGCGGGGCATGGCGATGAGGTCTGAGGCCCGTGTTTTTTCCGTCCTGCCTGCGTATGTTTTTCGTAGTTTTTCCGTAGCTACAGGCCGCGCGCCGGTTCGGCCGGTTGCGCAACACCCTTGCGCGCGAAGAGGGGGGCTGTCTGCCCCCCGGTCGCCGATCGTATCGGCGCCCCCCCCCGAAGGTATTTTCGCCACGATGAAAGCAGGGGTGGCGGGACTGGTGCCGTGCCTTGCCGCCGGGCCGGGGATGGCGGAAGAGCAACGCGGCAATCGGGGACAGGTCGATGGATTTTATGCCGCGACGCTCATGACGAGCGATGCGGACTGGCGCGAGAAATGGACGAGCGTGGCGCCCGAGGTGTCGGTTGATCTGACCGAAGTGACGGTGCTCAAGGTCGGTGAAAGGGTTTCGATCCTTGCCTTCTTCGCCAATCCGGAAGTGAAGGACGGCGCAATCGACATTCACTGTGACCTGAAGGTCGTGCGGCCAGATGGCAGCGAAGTGACGCAGCCGGAGGGGCAATGCGCCGCCGGTCCGATCGAAGGGGACGCGACGGATATCCGGCTGACCGGGATGGTCATCGAGGTGGTCGGCGGACCGGACGACGCGCGGGGCACGTGGCGGGCGGAGATCGGCGTCACCGACGCCAACCGGGGTGTGCGGGTGCCTTTGGTTCTGCAATTCGGGCTGGTGGACGGGGAGGGGGCGCCGTGAGGTCGATCCTGCCCATCCTGACGGTTGTCGCCGCCATTGTCGCGCTTTGGTATGCGGCGGCGGTCTGGCTGAACAGCGCGTGGAGCCACGATCAGGCCGCGCGCGCCGGGGTGAGCCTGTCCTTGGGCGAGGTGATCGCCGACACGATGGTGCAGGAGCGTCCCGTGCTGCCCGCGCCGCATCAGGTGGCGGCGGGTCTTTGGCAGGGCGTGGCCGGGCAGGCCGTCACGTCGAAGCGGAGCCTTGTCTATCACGGCTGGATCACCTTTTCGGCGACGATGCTCGGTTTTGCCATCGGCACCGGGCTGGGCATTCTTCTGGCGGTCGGCATTGTCCATGACCGGGCGATGGACATGTCGGTGATGCCCTGGGCGATCGCGAGCCAGACGGTGCCGATCCTTGCCATCGCGCCGATGGTGATCGT
>JAGRDO010000122.1 GCA_020447005.1 Paracoccaceae bacterium | reverse complement strand
CGGCTTCTGGCTGGCCATCCCCACCCCGGCCGCAGGCAAATCCACCCGCGGCGGCCGGATCACCCCCGGTGAATGGGAACGCCGCACGGGACTGCGCCTGCGGTTCATTTACCGGCGCAGGGGCCCTAGCCTGCTGGTGGCGGAGGGGCGGCTGGACAGCAAGGGCCGGGCGGTTGCGTCACGATCAAAGACCGGCCGCGGGCTGACCACCGTGCCGATCTTCCTGCTGGTCCCACAGGTCAAACTGCGCAAGCGGCTGGACCTTGCGCGGGATGCCGAGCGGGCCATCGACACCGTGCCTGGGCGGATCGTGGAGGGGTGGGTGGATCGTTGAGTGCAGGTCGCAAAAATCATGCCATTACGCCGTAGAGCGCCGACCCGTCGCTGGAGCATTTCTCGACTGAACCGCAAAGAGCAAAGATCGTTGCTCCGTTGGCAGACACGAAAACGACCCCAAGCAGAACATCCCGACTGGGATTGTTTGCCAAAGTAATCGTCGCCCCTTCACCGACGGCAAGTTCGACAAAGGCCTGATGCTCGGCGGCGGCCAAACGCGCGATATCGAGGTAACTGACAACATTCTGTCGGGTGAAATGAAGGACATCAAATGCCGCAACATTTCGAAGGAGGATCGCTTCGCAGTTGTCTGCGGGATCGGAATTGACCAACAGCCTTAGGGTGCGATCTGCGGATTCGTAGGCCATGCCAACATATTCCACGTCGGCAAACCGTTCATCCCCTTCAAACGTGATCATCTCCAATCCTCCGGACGGATCAACCCGTCATCACCTCGCCCTTCACCTGAAAAGCTCTCTTCCTCGGTCGCTGGCCGACCAGGCTGGCGCTCGCCGTCGATCCATTCGTGCGTATGGGGCCGACCTTGGCCGTGATCGTGGCCCCAATCAACGTCTTTGATCGGCTTTCCGTCAGGGCCATATAGTCTGTCTCCGCGAGGGCCGACAACCCAGGTTCCCGGACGCCCCTGTGCAGGCAAGCCCCGCGCTTCCGGCGCAGGTTCTACGGGTCTGCCCTCTGCATCGGTCTCCGGGATACCTTCTGGAAGCGCTCTGGGTCCGCCCTCTGCACGATTCTCAACAATATGCGGTGAGGACGTACCACCGAGCGATTGATAGCCTTCGGTCGAAAAACCGGGCAGATCAAGGATATCACGACCGAATTCATCGAATTGGGGAAAGACTTCGACCCAACCGGAGGCAAATTCGCCTGGAATCACGACAAGCTGCCCCGCGCCCCACGCTTTCAGAGCTTGATCGACTATGCCCTGAATTCTGGCCAAGTCTTCTTGGCTACCTGACAACGCTCGCCCTAAAGCACCAGGATCGGAGAGTTCGTATAATGCAAGTGCCTGCGCCACGATTTCGGAACTGGGTCCCGACCAGTCCGCGCCTGCAAACGCCCCCGAGTGAAATTGGCCCCATGCATGGGCACGGGCGGCCAAGACACCCTCGACTGTGGTGAGGTCAAGGCCAAGGCGTTCCGCAGATCTCTGAACGGCTGAATCTTCGGCATATCGGCGAAATGCCTCAAGCCCAACAACTGCGACTGCAGCAAGGCCTCCTCTCGTCAACGCACGAAGTCCCGATCCAAGCTCTGAGGGAGACGGCAAGGCATCGGGCAATCCATCGATACTTGGCACATACTCCGCAGGCGTGATCATGGTTTCACTCGGTGCAACCGGCTCGGCATGGCACCGACAGTTGTGCGCCTGTCCCGGATGGCCGCCTGCGGGCGGCTCGTCCCAGCGAAACACCTGATCGTCGTACTCAGCGTGGCTCTCGCGCACCTTCGCGTCGTCCTGGGACCGCCAGATGTACCGCTCGATCCCCAAATCCTGCTGCCGAAGCTGGTTGATCAGGCCCGCGAATGCCCGCAGAAGGCGTTCTTCCATGGCGGTTCGAAGGGGGCGAAGGCGCTGCGGATGGGTCTCATATTCCTCGAAGATCGCCGTCAAGCGTGCATCCCACTGGCGCAGCGCCTCCTCCTTCACATCCGAAACATCGCGCAGATCGGCTTCGGTCACCCACGGCACGGTGTCCGGGTGTTGTCGGCGATCACGCGGTCCAGTTGGTCGGTGAAGTCGGCGCGCAAGTTGGCATAGCCGGGGAAAGTCGACTTGATCGAGACGCCCACGCGATAGCCACAGGCGGCCCCGTTCTGCCTTGCGAACACGTACAGCCCGCTGCCGCTGTGGCGGAGAAATTCCCGTAGATTGTGATGCATGGAACCTCCCGCTGACCCGCGGGTGGTTTGTAGAGGCAGTTGGTAAAGAAGCGTTCACCCCACCGTACGGTGCCTGCAACACGGCAACCTCCCAAGGGAGGCTGCGAGGTTCATGTCAATGCCCACCACCCGCGAACTCGTCCTTGCCGCGCTGCTCGCGCGGCTGCAGCCGCTTGCCGCTCTCACCTTGCGTGACGAGGTGCTGCCCGAGCGGATCCCCGCGGCGGGGCTGATCATCCTGCGCGACGGCCAGCCGGGCGAGCCGGAGGTGACGCTGTCGCCGTTGCGCTATCACTACCAGCACCGGGCCGAGCTGGAGGTCGTCGTCCAGGCAGGCACGGGCCGCGCCAGCACCTTTGACGACTTGATCGCCGCCATCGGCACGGCGCTGGAAACCGACCGGACGCTGGGCGGCCTCTGCGACTGGGTCGAACCCGAGGCCCCGGCCTCAGTCGACCTGCCGGTCGAGGGCGCAGCAGCCCTGAAGGCAGCGATGATCACGCTCAATCTGCACTACACCACGACCGGGCCGCTGGCCTGACACCCCTCACATAGGAGACCCCCATGGCACGCGCACACGGCGCGCGGGCGCAGATGGCGCTTGCATTCGAGACGGTTTACGGCACCCCGCCCGCCAGCGGCTATCGGCTGATGCCCTTCGCCCGCACAACGCTCGGCGCAGAGCAGCCGCTGTTGAACAGCGAACTGCTGGGCTACGGCCGCGATCCCCTGGTACCCATCAAGGACGCCGTCACCGCCGATGGCGAGGTGGTGGTGCCGATTGATGTGGAGGCCTTCGGCTTCTGGCTGAAGGCCGCCTTCGGTGCCCCGACCACGACCGGCACGACGCCCAAGACCCACACCTTCCAATCGGGGAACTGGACCCTGCCCTCGATGGCCATCGAAGTGGCGATGCCCGAGGTGCCGCGGTTCGCGATGTATGCGGG
>JAGRDO010000121.1 GCA_020447005.1 Paracoccaceae bacterium | reverse complement strand
AATCCCTATTGGGTACAGACCCTAGACGGGAGCATCCGTTTCCGCCAGTGCTTTCTTGTAAGCGTTCACCGCATCAACGAAGGCCAACGCAGCGTCTGCATTCGACACCATGTATTCTTCCGTCACGCCTGTTTGGGACCGAAACGCAATTTGCCCATAGAGCCAGATCGGGATTTGATAATTTTCCTTGAACCGGCGATCTGGCGAGCCGTCCTTGTTCGTTTTTGCCCATGTCTGACCAACAACCTTCGAATCCCGAGGGCTCCCCTCAGTTTCGTGAAACCGCACACCGACAATTGTGACCTGCAACTCCCGTATGTCGATGAGGGCGAACACCCCATCGGCACGCGGGATGACTGCCACGCCGGGGTAAATCAGAATGTCGTCGCCATTCACGTTCTCGAAGCGCATCGCACGTCCCGAGAACTGGATCAGGTCGGTCGAGCTAAACTCGAACGTCACGGGGTGCCTGTTGACGGTTCGGTTGGCAAGGGTGCGCTCCACGAACTGATTTGTTGACCTGTCAGCCGTCACGTCCCATTTCTTGTCGCTCAGTTTCAGCACGTCGAACGTGCGAACCATTGACGAGTAGGCGCGTTGGGCAGCGTCACCTGCCTCAAACGTGACTGCAATCTTGGTGTTCTCCTGCCAGTTCGCAAGACGGGCCACCTCCGCCTTAGTGACGGGCAGCGCCGCTTCCAGTTCGGCAATCCGCCTCTTATAGAACCAGCGGAATAAGCTCCCCTTGCGGCGGGTCAGCTCCCCTTGCTGCTGCGCTTCCTCATCCCGCGCCTCTTTCAGATCGGCTTTCACCTGCGCCTGCTGTTCGCGTGCCTTGGCAATCAGGTCGCGCAGTGGCATCAGCGAGGTGCTGGTAAGCACCTCAACCGAGGCGCTGGCAATTTCGTTCATGCCTGCCTGCGGCATGTAAACCCTCGCTGAGGCAGGGTTATTTCCTGCCGCAGGGCTATCGATGGAAGGCCGCATGAAGCTGCCCGGAGCAGGCTCAGGCTCTGACGACGGGCATCCGGCGTGACCGAATGGCATGACCAAGGCGCTGTATGACAGCCCTGTACCCGGTGCACCTACCGTAGCCCGGACACCTTGACGGCCGATGTTGACCGTTGCGCCGGGGACGCCAATACTCGTGCTGATGCCGCGCTTGCCAATATTGATCCGAACGCCGGGGAACAGTGTAAATGTCTGCCTGAAACGAAGCGTCATCTCACAACCCTAAAGATTCTCAGATCACCTTAGCCGGGTTTCACATCCGGTGCGACGCTCCATGGGTCAGCGTCCATTCTATGGTGTATTTTATGGTTCGAACCTGATTTTTCTCTTTACTTTCAACGCAAAGTGACTCCCCAACGGGCTGCCACTTCCCGCCTTAAGTTATTGTCTCGCATGGGGTTTTTCCATGTGCTTTCCAACCTTTCAGAGGGGGCTGGCAGATTTCGGGTTGTTGGCGGTGTCTTGCAGTTTCTCGAACGCGCTCGGAGCGAGCAGAACTTGGTCGGCTTTCGCCGTGTAGCGACGCACTTCTGCGTCGGTCTTGTGGCCGGTGATCCCGGGCAAAGGCCGGGGTCTTTTTTCGTCGCTGATGATTGGGGCGGGTCAGGATGGCTTGCGCTCGGCCTCGGCGATGAGGCTTTGCACCCAGCGGGCTGAAACCCATGTGGCGGGCAGCCCCAGGGGGATTGCCCATAGCACCGCCTTGAAGGGGGTCATCGCCGTGACCCCTACCGCCTGCAACATCAGAAACAGAAGAAAGAGGTTGATCGCCACCGCCGCAGCGACGAACGGGTAAAGCCCGCCGAGAAGCTTCCACGAGGGCCGGGGCAGGGGTCGGGATGCGCGCGTCGTCATGTCGTCGTCTCCTTGGGCCGGGCAAGCTGGCGCAGGGTGTCCTGCGCGATCAACCCGGGCGTTTCGGCCCATTCGATGAATGGCGGCAGGACCAGACCGGCAAAGCCCGCGGCCCGGAACGCCTCTGGCAGATCCCCGTCGACATGGCCCGAGCGCAGGGCGAAGAAGGCAAGGCACAGCGCCTGGCCCAGGTCGCGCGCGGCATCCGCTAGGAACGGCGCCTGCTCGACGAAGCCGATGGTGACGGCGCGCGGGGCCAGCGTGGCGCCAAGCGCGCGGGCAAAGGCCAGCGCCGCACCGGCGCTGGTCTTCGAACGGGCGCTGCCATGCGCGGCCAGCAAGAGCGCGGTATCGGCGGGCGCCCAGCCCTGCGCCGCGATCCTGGCCTTGATCCGCGCGGCGGCAGGGCCGGGCAGGTCGGGCGAGACGCCGAAGGGCGCCAGCTGTTCCAGCCCCAGCGCCGCCGTTCGGCGCGCCAGCGCCTGGCCGGTGAACCAGCCTTCGGACATGAAGAACGGATAGACCACCGGGCGGCCCAGCCGGGCGGCGGCGGCCCCGAACGCGCCTTCGGCGGCCAGCGTCGTGCCCTCGACCCGCCAGCCGGGCAGATGCGCGGCCACCGAGCGGGCGAGCGCGCGCAGCGCCTCTTCCTGCGGCTCGGGCTCGGACGGGCTGCCGTGGGCCACGATCAGCAGCGCGCGGTCAGTGGCTGGTGCCGTCCGAGAAGGTGATCTTGTTCCAGACATTGTATTTTCCCGAAGGTTTGCGCATCGGCAGGCGGCGCACCTCTTCCAGCGTGGCCGCGTCATAGACGATCACCGCGCCGTCGTCCTCCCAGATCGAGACCAGCGCGTATTTGCCGTCCTTGGTGAATTCGATATGCGCGACGGTCTTGCCCGGGGCCGGGTTGAGCGTCTTGACGATCGCGAGCGTGTCCTTGTCGATGATGTGCATCTTGTCCTTGTTCGGGCCGAAGAACACGTCGGCCCAAACATAGGGCGTATTCTCGTGGCTGCGCAGGAAAAAGCCCGGGCCCAGCGTCTCGATCGTCTTGACCAGCGACCAGTCGGCGGTGTCGATCACGCTCAGCCGGCCCTCTTTCAGGTGGGGCGTGGCCATGACCTTGCGGCCCCGGCTGTCCCAGCTGATCCCCGATCCCAGGTGCGGCATGCCCGGCAGCGGCAGTTCGGCAATCTCGCGGCCGACGTCGAGGTTGACCACCACCCCCTTGTCGCCCTGACGGCTGGCGCCGATCAGGTTGCGGTAATCGGGGGTGAAGAAGAAATCGTCCAAGGGCTCGGCCACGTCGATGCGGCGGCGGGCGAAAAGGCCCTGTTCGGCGCCCAGCGATTCATTCATGCCCTTCTCGTGGCTGTGCACGAACCCGTCGTGGAACGGGCCGGCGTCCGGGCTGGTGCCGACCTCCCAGATCTCGGGCGCGTCCTTGAGGGCAAGGATGAAACTGTCGCGCTGCGGCGCCTGATAGACCGCCGACACCCGGCTTTCGCTGCCGTCGCGGGCGATGACGCGGCGCACCTGGGCCGGGCTCAGGTCGTCGGTCGACAGGATGCTCAGCGTGTGGGGCAGATAGTTCGCCACGGCCAGCCATTTGCCATCCGCGCTCATCGCGATGTTGCGGCTGTTCAATCCGGCGCGGATGCGGCCGACCTCATGCAGGGACCAGATGTCGTATTTCTGCACCCAGCCATCGCGCGACATGACGAAGACATGGCGCCCGTCGGGCGAGAACTTGGGCCCGCCATGCACGGCAAAGGGCGTGGCGAAGCGGTCGAGCACCTCGAACGTGTCGCCGTCCAGAACGCTGACGTGGTGATCGCCGGTTTCCACCACCAGGGTGATGTTCATCGGGTCGGCCGCGAAGACCGGCGCGGCGGCGGCCACATAATCGGGGTTCATCTGGCGCGCGGCAAGGATGTCGTCGGCGGTCCAGTCGGGGATATGGTCGAGCGGCGTCTTGATATAGGCCGCGACCTCGGCGATCTGCGCCTCGGTCAGCTGATCGGAGAAGGCGGGCATTTGCGTGGCGGGGCGGCCGTGGGCGATGACCTCGGCCAGAGACGCGCCGCGCAGCCGCTCCAGCGCCTCGGGGATCAGCGCGGGGCCGATGCCGCCCAGCCGGCTTTCGGCATGGCACGAGGCGCAGAGATCGCGATAGATCGTCCGGCCCGCATCGTCGGCCATCAGGCGGCCGGCGGTGGCGGGAAGGGACAGCCCGGCCATCGCCACGATGATCGCCCGTTGGCGCAGGCGATCAGAAAAAGCGATGTTGCGGATCATGGCGTTTGCCTCGGAACGGGGTGACGGTCAGCCGGTCGGCCTCGGGCAGGCCGCCGCCTTCGAGGCCGATTTCGGCGTTGGACAGGTAACAGGCCGGGTCCTCGGCCCAGGGATCGCCGGTGATCTGCAACGCCCGGATGCGGGTGTTGCCGCCGCAGACCTCCTTGAAGGCGCAGGCGCCGCAGCGGCCTTTCAGGGGGCGCGGGCGCTGGCGCAGTGTAGCCAGCATCGCGTCGTCGCCTGTCCAGAGCCGGGTAAAGGGCGTCTGCTTGACGTTGCCGACGGTGTAGTCGGACCAGTAGGTATCGGGGTGCACCGTGCCGGTAGGGGCGATGTTGGCCACGCCCAGACCGCTTGAATTGCCGCCCCAGGCGCGCAGGTGATCTTCGAGATGGGCGATGCGGGCCGCGTCGAAATGGCGCCGGGCCCATTGCAGGAAATAGACCGCGTCGGCATCGTTGTTGCC
>JAGRDO010000020.1:3839-4442 GCA_020447005.1 Paracoccaceae bacterium | reverse complement strand
ATGCCGGCCCCGACGATCCCGAGGGCTGCCAGCCCGATCACGACCCAGGACCGGGCATCGATCGCCTTGTGCCGTTCGCGCATCTCGTCGAAGGCTGCCATCAGGCGTTGCGTCAACCAGGCGTCGTCAGGCTCCTTGCCCGTCGCCTCGGCCGCTTCGACCGCATCAGCCAGAAAGGCTTCGCCGTCGAAGTCGCATCTCAGCCGGGTCAGAAACGAGATCAGCATCACCGGGATCGCACCGAACCCCGGCAGGAAATAGACCGCCGCCGCAACCGCCACCGAGAAGATCATCACATTCGGGTTCATCGCCCCGCCGACCAGATCAAGGTAATAGGCCGCGAAGGCCAGCGCCACGATCAGGGCCATGATCAACCCGAAACGCCGGTTGAGGACATGGCGGACGTCGCGCTCTGAACTGCGGATCTTGCGCAGGGCCGCCGCGGCCTCGCTGTCCCTCGCAGTCAGAAGAGCGATGATCCTGGCCTGGGTTTCCGTGCTCACCGGCTCAGCCCCCCGGCCACCGTCGGCACATCCAATGCCGCAAAGCCGTAATGGCGCAGCCAACGCAGGTCGCTGTCGAAGAAGGCGCGCAGGTCGGGGA
>JAGRDO010000020.1:0-3815 GCA_020447005.1 Paracoccaceae bacterium | reverse complement strand
CCCATGCCGAAGGCAAAGCCCTGCCACTCCGACGGATCGATCCCCCCGGCGGCCAGAACCTTCGGATGCATCATCCCCGACCCGAGGATTTCCATCCAGCTGTCGCCCTCGCCGATCCTCAACTGCCCGCCTTCCCAGGAACAGCGGATGTCGACCTCGGCAGACGGCTCGGTGAACGGGAAATGCGAGGCGCGGAAACGGAGTTCCACCGTGTCCACCTCGAAGAAGGCGCGGCAGAATTCCTCAAGTACCCATTTGAGGTTCGCCATCGAAATATCGCGGTCGATGGCCATCCCCTCGACCTGATGGAACATCGGCGTATGGGTCTGGTCCATGTCCATGCGGTAGACACGCCCCGGCGCGATCACCCGGATCGGCGCACCCTGCGCCTGCATCGCCCGGATCTGGACGGGCGAGGTATGGGTGCGCAGCACATGCGGCGGGCGATTGTCGCCCGGCTCGCGGTGCATGAAGAAGGTGTCATGTTCCTGCCGCGCAGGGTGTTCGGGCGCGATGTTCAGCGCGTCGAAATTGTACCAGTCGCTTTCGATCTGCGGCCCCTCGGCGACGGCAAAGCCCATATCGGCGAAGATCGCGGTGATTTCCTCGGTCACCTGGCTGACGGGATGGATCGTGCCCTGACGGCGGGGGCGGCCGGGCAGCGTGACGTCCAGCCATTCCGATTTCAGCCGTTCATCAAGTGCTGCATCGGCCAGCGCGGATTTCTTGGCGCGCAGGGCGCCGTCGATCTCGTCCTTCAGCGCATTCAGTGCGGCGCCCGCGGCCTGCCGTGCGTCGGGCGCCATCTGCCCAAGCTCGCGCATCTTCAGGCTGATTTCGCCCTTCTTGCCAAGTGCTGCGACGCGGATATCCTCCAGCGCGGTCTCATCCCCCGCCCCGGAAATCCCCTCCAGATACCTCGTTTTCAGCGCGTCCAGTCCGTCCATCGGTTCCTCCGGCATCACCGGCCCTCTGCTATCACACGGCCCCTTGAATTCAAGGTCGCCAAAGAAAAACCCCGCGGAGGCCTTCTGGCCACTCGCGGGGTTTCAACTGTCCCTCGGAATGAGGAGTTACGCGAGCGCGGCCTTCGCCTTTTCGACGATGGCGCCAAACGCCTCGGGTTCGTGCACGGCCAGATCGGCCAGAACCTTGCGGTCCACTTCCACGCCGGCAAGGCCGAGTGCGTGGACAAAGCGCGAATAGCTCAGATTCGCATCGATCGCACGGACCGCGGCGTTGATCCGCTGGATCCACAGCGCGCGGAAGTCGCGCTTGCGGGTCTTGCGGTCGCGCGTGGCGTATTGCTGCGCCTTGTCGACGGCCTGTGTGGCGGTACGGAAATTGGTCGAACGCGCGGCGTAATAGCCTTTCGCCTTCTTGATGACCTTGCGGTGGCGGGCGTGCGTGACGACGCCGGATTTGACGCGGGACATGTGTCAGGCTCCTTAGCGGTTATACGGCATGTATTTCTTGACGATCTTGGTATCCGCATCCGACAGGAGCATCGTCCCCGTCGCCTTGCGGATAAAGTCCGTCGAGCGTTTGATCATGCCGTGGCGCTTTCCGGCGACACCTGCCTTGACGCGGCCCGAGGCCGTCATCTTGAACCGCTTCTTGGCGGCCGACTTGGTCTTCATCTTGGGCATTTCCATCTCCTATCAGACGTGAATGCGCGACTCGGCAATGCCACTGGCCGGCCCCGCAGGGTATTCGAGAGGCGCCGTATAGACGGCAGATGCGCCTTTGGCAAGGGCGGTCAGGCCAGAAGCGGGCCAAGCTGCGCGGCGGCGACAAGGACCAGCGAGAACAAGAGCCCGATGAAGGCGAAGGGAAAGCGGTGCACCTCGGAATTCATCGCCACGAGCTGGTTGACATGCAGAAGGCCGGAAAGCCCCCGCGCCAGAAGCCCGGTCAACATCGCCAGCACCTGAATGACCGACACGAAGATGATCGAGATGCTGCCGGCGAGGCTGCCAATGAAAATGAGCATGAAGACGGTCTTGGCGGAAATGAGTTGGAACTTCTCATCAGGGTCGAGGATCTTGGCGCTGGAAAGCATGGAAAACACGACCAAAAGGAAGATGAAAGGCAGATAGGACACGACCAGGTCGAAGAAGATAAGTGCCGGGTAATAGCGCAGTTTGCGTTGCTTGCGCACGAATATGCGGTCCGTAACCAGGTAGCTGAAGTAGTCGAAGGGAACCGAGAACAGCGGAAAGAACAGAAAGATCAAGAGACCCTTGCCGTAGTCGCCGGAAAAATCAGCGAAAAAGCCCGAGACGCTCGGGGCCTTTGCCGTGATGTAATAGACCAGACACATCGTCAGGAAGAATAACGCCACCGAGATGGCGTAAAGGCGCAGAAACCTGATGAGCGGCCGCTGGTAGAGAATGAAGTTCACGAGCCCCGTGATCAGGTTGCGCTCGAACTCGCGAAACCCGGTATTGCCGAAACCGAAGATGTACCAGGAAATCCGGTTCTTGTGCTCGGTGCTGCAAAAGGCATCGAAGATCGCGAAGAACGAAACTGTCGCCGCGATGATGGAAAACGTGTCCTTGAGTGCCTCGATCATGCGGCCCGTCCCTGTTCCGGGCAGAGGTTAGCCGATCACGGGGCGTGGGTCGATATTTCCCGATGCGGGGACAGGCGGGCTGTCAATTGCCAAGCCCCAAAACTCCCAATCATCGACGTGTGACGAGATGAGTGCCGGGCGCAACAAATGTACTTCGAAGACCGATTACTATTCTCAAAACGTTAGTGGCGTCCTCCATTGCACTGTGGCGTCTCGACTGACTGATATCTGTGGAAACGAAAGGCCCACACTCCGCTAATTTTGGCCATTTTGCGCCGCGCCCGTGTATTAACTCAATCCGTTCGTGCACAGCTTGCATTGTGCATAGCGTTCGGTTCCCCGAAATGGGTGTAACCCCCGCACGGCAAAACTCGCTGTTAAGGAAAGTAGTGTCGAATCTAACGTTGTGTGCGACCAGTGTGATGTCACCAATGAAACTCCGCAATTCGGTTGCCGCGGCCGCGAATGTTCGTTTTGATGCAACGTTGGCATCGGTAATGCCGTGAATTCGGCTCGCATTTTTGGGTATAGGAACCGTTGGATTGAAAACCTCGTGAAAGACTTCAAATGTGATGTTAACACCACCCGACGCTGATGGTCTGGCTTCAGAAAGATCAGTCTTCAATGCGGCGACAGATACTATCCGAGAACGTTTGGGATCTAGTCCGGTCGTCTCAACATCGAGAGCGATTATCTCTCCCAAGCCTAGAAAATCACGATCGAGCACCTAACCCCTCCGCCTCTTCCCGCCCCTCTGCCCCGGCCGGCCGGCCGTTGACCTACCCTTTGCCTTCGTCGCGGCCTCCACCGCTTCCTCGACCGCCGATTGCCGCGCCAGGGGGTCGTCGGACAGCACCAGATCGACGGCCTCCAGCCGCTTGACCTCGTCGCGCAGCCGTGCGGCCTCTTCGAACTCAAGGTTCTCGGCCGCCTTGCGCATCGCGGTGCGCAGCGCGTCGAGATGCGCCTCGAGGTTCGCGCCGTGCATCGGTTTGTCGACCTTGGCCGTCACCCGGTTCATGTCGACATCGCCCTTGTAAAGGCCTGCCAGAATGTCCTCGACATTCTTCTTCACCGTCGCGGGGGTGATCCCGTGGGCCTCGTTATAGGCCACCTGCTTTTCGCGCCGACGGTTGGTTTCGGCCAGCGCGCGTTCCATCGACCCGGTGATCCGGTCGGCATACATGATGACCCGGCCCTCGGCGTTCCGCGCCGCCCGGCCGATGGTCTGGATCAGCGA
>JAGRDO010000120.1 GCA_020447005.1 Paracoccaceae bacterium | reverse complement strand
AGGCTAAGACGGGAGCGGCGATTGAGGAACGATACCGCCCAGACCCCGACCGCGCTGGCGGCCGCCACCATAGTCGGCGAATAACCCGCCACCAGCAGAATGACGAGACCGACGAGCGGCAGCAGGAAATGGCCCCCATTGCGGAAGGTCCAACCCAGCGACGGAAGCTCGTTCTGATCGAGCGGCGCGAGGTTGAGGTTCACCGAGCGCAGGTGAACCTGCAACATGACGCCAATATAATAAAGCGCCGCCGGCAAAAGTGCCGCCACCGCAATGTCGCTGTAGTCGGCGCCGATCACCTCGGCCATGATGAACGCAGCCGAGCCCATGACCGGCGGCAGGATGCTGCCCCCGGTCGAGGCGGCAACCTCGACCCCGGCGGCCAGCTCAGGCTTGTAGCCAAGCCGCTTCATCATCGGAATGGTGATCGAGCCGGTCGCCACGACATCCGATGTCGGGCTGCCCGACATGGTTCCGAACAGCGCCGAAGATGCGACGGCGATCTTGGCTGGGCCGCCGATTGACCGCCCGGTCAGTGCAGCGGCGACGTTGAAGAAGAAATCGCCCCCCCCGGCCTTTTCAAGGAAGGTCCCGAACAGGACGAAAAGGAAGGCGTAGGTTGCCGCGACCCGAACCGGCACCCCGAACAGGCCGTCGGTGGTGTAGGTATTCAGATCGAGGAAATGGCCGACCGAGATATAGCCGTGACCAAGTTGGCCGGGCAGGGCATGGCCAAAAAGGTTATAGATGATGAAACAGACCACGATGAAGGCCAGAAGCACGCCGACCGTCCGCCGGGTGATTTCCAGCGTCAGCGCGATCAGGATCGCGGCCATCGCCATCTGATCCGTGCGCAATTCGTCAAAAAGACTGATCCGCGTCGCGGTCTCGGGGATCTTCACGATGAAATAGACGGCACAGACGGCCGAGGCCGCCGATAGCAGCCAGTCCAGCGGCGACGGTGCTTCAGCGACCGACTTGTAGCTGGCCCCGACCAGAAGGAACGAGGGCACATACATCAGGCACAGGAAGATCACCGTCAGCGACAGCGTGTCGATCCGCGAAAATGTCGCCGACCAGACCACCCAGAGCGTGAAGATCGCGGTGTAGACCCTGATTGGCCAGTAGAGCCACCCCTTGGGTGCCCTCCGACATCCGGTTGCGAACAGAAAATCCAACGCGGCGTTCATCACGGCCTCTCCCAACCCATGTTGATCTGCTGAAACTGTCGTAGCGCGGATACCGGCCAAAATGCCGGAATCCGCTTTCTACAGGATTTACACGGTCAGAAGCCCGCGGCCTTGATGACCTCGGCCGCGGCCGGGTGATAGGGCAGTTCGGTGATCGAGGCGGCGACGGTACCGTCAAAGGCCGCCATGGCCTTGTGGACGTTCTTGATTTCGTCCGTGTGCTCGAAGATGGCCTTGGACACCAGCGTGATGATGGCCGGATCGGCATCATCCGAGGCGACAAGGGCGGCCTGGGCGGCAAAGGTCTCGATATCGTGGTCGAGCCAGTCATAGGCCCCAGCCGGGATCGTGAATGCCTTCGATCCGTAGGACTCTTCCATCACCTTGATCACGTCGGCCGGAACCGAAAGAAGCGTCAGGGCGCGGCTTTCGGAAATCGACTTGATCGCACCGTCGCCAATGAAGGTCGCGTTGACCCATGCATCGGCCTTGCCGTCCTGCATGATCTCGGCGGCGGTTTGCGAACCCTGATACTGGATCGAACCGCCCCGCTCTTCAAGTTGCGCGAATGTGGTGCCGGCGGCGTCAAGCGACTTTTCCGCAAGGATCGACGGCAGGATGCCGCGCTTGTTCACGACCAGATCGAAGCTGTTTTGCAAGGCAGCCAGATCGGCGATCGAGCTGAGCTTATTCTCCTCGGCATATTCCTTGCCGATGACCCATTGCATCGGCGCCCAGCTGTAAAGCAGCGAAACAGCCGCGATACCGCCTGTCGGTTCCTTGAACGGTTCCTCGCCGCGCGCGGCAATCGTCACTTCGCCAATATGAACGATCGCCAGATCGCACTTGTGCTCACGCAGCTGAACGATATTGGCGAAGCCGCCGCTCGA
>JAGRDO010000119.1 GCA_020447005.1 Paracoccaceae bacterium | reverse complement strand
CGGATCCTCGACAAGGACGGCAACCGGATCGACCGGGGCGAATGGGAGAACGCGCTGTTCATCCTGACCCAGGTGATGAGCCATGCCAAGGCCGACAAGGCGGTGGTCGATGCCGGGCTGAAGGCGCAGTCGGTCGACAGCGGCCTGCCGGTGGTCTTCGGGCGCGACGATGTGAAATACGTCAAGTGTTCCGACGAGCACGGCATCGTCGCCGACCCCGAGGGCGTGCTGAAGGTGGGCGACAAGCTGCGGCTGGTCCCGGGCCATTGCGACCCGACGGCCAATGTCCATGACTGGTACGTCGGCGTCAGGCGCGGCAAGGTCGAAACGGTCTGGCCGGTCAGCGCACGCGGCAAGGCATATTGACACGAGTTACCTCCCCAACTGGCGGGGGCCTTAAGACGGCTTCCCGCCCCTTTTTCGCGCCGAGCAATTCTCAGGGGTCCGTCCCATTAACGGCCGAGGGCAGTGCCAGTCGCTAGTTTTGCGCGCCTGTCACGCAGCCTTCTGGAACAGTCTGACGACGAAGGCGATCGATCGCCCCGGCTTCGCAATTCTCGAATTGGCCTCTTCGAATGGTGCGGAAAGTTCCGATGCCCGCAAGCACAGCCTTAGAACCGGACGGTGTCTGGAACTCGCGCATGGGACGCCATCACTGCTTCAGTGCGGCATGATCACTCTCGATCCGCCTGTTCAGATATTTGCGGTCAATGCGGCGAATTGCATTCACAGGCCCGCGTCGGCCGTTAATCTCGCCGATCACCTTTGCGTAGTTGTGCGCCATGTCGGTGACGATTGTAAGCGGCTGATAGCCCTGAACGGTGTCTTGCGCCTGGCGCAGAAATAACCTTGCTGCTTTGGCATCACGCCGCGCAGTCAATCGGGATTGATCATCCGGCGAACAGACCCGCACCCCTCCAAAGGTAGCGCCAGCGCCCGCTGAGCCATCGGAATGAGGGCTTTGCCTTGCTTTATCTTACCCTCACCGTTCTGCCGCTCCTGCTCCTGCTCCTGCTCCTGCTCCTGCTCCTGCTCCTGGAACTGGGACTGCCCGTCTTCGTCGCTGCCCGAACCGTTCGCGGCGGGTATCGTTCCCGGCATCGTCATGGCGGGATGTTACTGCGCATGCATCGTCAGCAGGCGCGATCTTCCGGCGGTGGAAGGGCAGTCATTCGATCTGCGCGGCACCGCCCGCAAGACTTTGGTCGCCCTGCCTGCCCTCGGGTCCGCGCTGGTGGGCCTGGCACTTGTCGCATACATCCCCGATCTTTCAATGGCCCTCACACGATGACCGGCGCGGGCCGATCATGCCGGCCCGAGGGCCATCAACGGGCGGGGTAACTTCAGGGGCGTTTCCTGCCACGGCCGCCCCTGCGCCCGTGGATCCCAACAGCCAATGGCAAAACCGCGCGCGTGCTTTCCTCGGGCGGCCTGTCTTTACCTGTCAGCTGCGGCCTTTCCACGGAACCAGCCATCTTTCGGCACGGCGCATCAGAATGTCGATGCCGAACCCGATCAGCCCGATAAGGATGATCCCCATCAACACGATGTCGGTAAGCTGGAACTTGGATGCGACCATGATCATCATGCCCGCGCCTTCGGACGCGGCGACCAGCTCGGCCGCCACGACGGTACCCCAGCATACGCCCATGGCTACCCGTGCGCCGGTGAATATCTCGGGCAGGGAATTCGGCACGATCACATGGCGCAGGATCTGAAGTTTGCTTGCCCCCAGCGAATAGGCCGCGTGCACCTTGGTGATATTGACGCCCGACACACCCGCCCGCGCCGCGATCGCCATGATCCAGAGAGAGGCGAGAAACAGCAGGATGATCTTGCCGGTCTCGCCGATGCCGAACCAGATGATCACCAGCGGGATCAGCGCGAGAGGCGGAACAGGACGCATGAACTCGACAATGGGTTCGAACCAGCCGCGAAACCAGTTGCTGAGCCCCATCGCGTAGCCGAGCGGAATGCCAAGGATGGCGCCAAAGAGGAAACCCGCGACGACACGCAGCAGCGAATAGCCGAGATGTTGCCAAAGGCTGCTGCCGCGATAACCGTCCTTGGCGATCTCGACAAGGCGGCTGGCCACGGCCTCGGGCGCGGGCAGCCAGATCGGCTCCATCTGCAATCCGCGGGGCGGCGTGAAACTGATGGCGCCCTTGTCGGTCAGGGCGAACCGGCCGGTCGAGGTGGAAAGAGAGGTGCCTTCCTCGATGGCCGCGCCATCGATTGCCACTACCTTCGCACCATCCTTGCGGGTGACCGCATCATTGGCATCGAAAAGGATTGTCGCCGTTCGTGAGGCGCCGACCGCAACGCCGTCGTTCTTGGCAAACCCATCCCCGGGGTCGACCTCGGGGTTGATCAGTTCCTGTCCGTAACCGGTTACACGGACATAGACGGTGGCGTCGTCGCGTGTGCCATCGGGGGCTTCGAGCGTGTAGGTGAACGATGTGTCGCCGACGAATGGTGCCGGCGCATGCAGGAACTTCGGGATCCATGCCGAACCGGTGAAAGAGCCCCAGATCAGAAAAATCGTGATGACCGAGATGGCCGAGGCGAACCGGTCGGAGACAACCGCGCTTTCGTCGCCGAATGTCACCGTCTTGCGCGCGGTAAAGTCGGTTGTCGTACGGCGCACGAGGAAGCGTACCAAGAAGAACGACGCCACGAAAACCGCGACGTAGACGAGAAGGATCATCAGGCCGATCATTGCACCTGCTCCACACGTCCCATGATTTCTTCTTCCATGTCCCAGATCATGGCGAGGATCTCCTCGCGGGTGCTGGCATAGCCGTCGGCCTTCTTGACGCGGCGCAGATCGCCACCAACGCCCATTTCAGCGAAAGGCAGGCGGTATTCCTTGTGGATACGTCCAGGGCGCGGGGCCATGACCAGCAGGCGCTCGCCCAGAAGCAGCGCTTCCTCCACCGAATGGGTGATCAGGATGATCGTCTTGCCGGTTTCCTTCCACAGTTTCAGCACCAATCCCTGCATCTTCTCTCGGGTCAGCGCGTCAAGCGCGCCCAACGGTTCATCCATGAGGATGACGTCGGGATCGTTGGCGAGGCAGCGGGCCAGTGCCACACGCTGCTGCATCCCGCCGGACAGTTCGAAGATCGCCTTGTCCTTGAAATCGCGAAGCCCGGTCACGTCAAGAAGATGGTCGACGTGGCTGCCCCATGTCCTTTCGCGTTGCCCGCGCATTCGCGGGCCGAAACTGACGTTTTCACGCACGTTCATCCATTCGAACAAGGCGCCTTGCTGAAACACCATGCCACGCTCGGCGTCCGGGCCGGTTACAGCGTGGCCGTTCATAACGACACGTCCTTCGGTCGGGGCAAGAAAGCCGGCGACGATGTTCAGAAGCGTGGTTTTTCCGCAGCCGGAGGGCCCGAGGACACTTAGCAATTCACCTTCGTTCAGATGCAGCGATACGTTCTTCAGCGCCTGAACCGATTTGCCATTCGGCAGGTCGAACCGCATGGAGATATTCTCGATCGATAGCCCCGACATGGCCAGCATTCCTTGTTCGCGTGGATGTGCCGTTCCCGACGGAAGGAAACGATGCCAGACAGGGCGGGTCGCAGGATGCGCTCCGCCCCGGGCAATCATTCACATACCGCTTGCAGCCTTCAAGGGTCCGGTATTGACGTTGCCGTCATAGGTATCGAGGGCACCGTCTATGCTGCCGGCCTGAACGAAGACATCGGCCACGCCCTTCATGAAGGCCTGTGCGCCGCCGCCAAGCCACTTTTCAGAAAGCTGCTCTTTCGGGGTCAGGAAGGTGAAGGTCGCCATGGTCTCGGCGGTTGCAGTCTCGTCCATGCCGGCGTCTTTGGCGATCAGGGGAAGCATCTCGGCATGGTTCGCCGGATCGGCCCACATCGCATTGGCGTCGGCGGTCACCTTGAGGAACTTGGCGGCCAGGTCGCCATTCTCGGCAACCCAGCCCGCCGGGCCGGAGGTCACGTCGAAGACCAGAATGCCAAGGTCGGTCTTCTCGGCGCCGGTCAACAGCACGTTGCCATGTTCCAGCGCGCGGCGCAGTGAACCGCCCCAGCCGCAGAACATGTCGACCGCACCTTGCGCGATCGCTGCCGCGCCATCGGGTGGGTCCATGTCGACGACATCCATCGATCCGACATCGACCCCGAAATGCGCCATCTGTTTCAGAAAACCGTAATGTGCCGCAGTTCCCAGCGGAACGGCGACCTTCTTTCCCGCAAGTTCCGCGGCGTTGTTCTTGTCGATCTCGAATTCCGACCGGACGACACAGTTGTCGTTGTCGGCGTAGCTGACCGCCACGTCGAGCACTTGCAGATCCTGACCCGCGCTGGTTGCCACGACGAAGGGCGGAACACCCTGGCTGACCGAAAGCTGAACGTCGCCGGATGCCATTGCCGCCGACATCTTCACGCCGCTTTCGAAACTGACCCAGTTGACCGGTACGCCAAGCGCTTCGTCATAAAGCCCCTTTTGCTTGGCATATTCGAATGGCATCGGCCATTCCAGAAAGTAGCCGACCGTTATCCCCTCGGCCGACGCCTGATAGGCGCCAAGCACCGAAACCCCCGCTGCCAGCGCCGTCGAAGCCATGAACCTGATTTTCATCTCGTCTCATCTCCCTGTTGTTGCTCGCACCCGTTCAGGGTTTCCAGTGCCGGGGCGATAGCTGCGAGGATATCTGGCGGGGATGATGGCTGTTTGTCCAACAAAACCAAATTTTCATAAAAAGATGGATTCTTGTTTCGAATTGTTCGAACATCGGGCCCATTGATGGCGATCCGAACGAATGGGCCACGACGTGCAGAAAAGCAACCTGAGCCTCAGGGGGCTGGAGATATTTCAATTGATTGCCAGAACGGGCTCGGCGCGGAAGGTGTCGAAAGAGACCGGTCTGTCGATCAGCACGATTTCACATCATCTTCGCAGTGTCGAAGAGAATCTTGGCGTCGACCTTGTCGACCATTCCCGCAGGCCGATGGTGCTTACCCCCGCCGGCGTCATGTTCGCGCGCTATGTCGAGGAAGGCCTTGGCATCATCAAGCGGGGCGAAACCGCGCTTTTGTCGGGAAACCTCGCGCAGGTGCGCGATTTGCGGCTGGGGATCGTGGACGATTTCGACACCGAGGTCGCGCCCGAGCTTGCGCAGCAACTGGCACGCGCCATGCCAAGCTGCACGTTCAAGCAGATGACGCGGCCAAGTCTCGATATCATCCGCATGGTGCATGAAAAGAAACTCGACGTAGGGGTTGCGACCCAGCCCACCGAGGATACGCCAGGATTGATTGCCATACCGCTCTTGCGCGATCCGTTCGTCGTTGCGATGCCCGCCTCACTCGCGGAAACCCCTGCGGACCTCATCGCCGGTCGTTCGCCCCTGCCGTTTCTGCGCTACTCGGAAAACCTGTTGATCGGCAACCTGATCGAGGCACAGTTGCGCCGCATGCGCCTGTCGCTGAAAAACCGGTTCGAACTGGAAAGCAACCATTCGCTTCTGGGAATGGTCGCCGAGGGAAGCGGCTGGGCCATCACGACGCCCGCCAGCTTCCACCGGGCCAAGCGGTTTCACGATCGGATCGCCCTGCATCCGTTTCCGCGCAAGCGGTTTTCGCGGATGCTGTCATTGTTCAGCAACGAATATTACCCGGAAACGACGATCGAGTTCATTGCCGAAACGCTGCGGCGGTCGCTTTCGCGCCACATCGTCAGCCCGCTGGTGGAAAGGTTTCCATGGCTTGGCACCGATTTCGGCATCGTTCCGGGCCGCGAGCAGGGCGAGGCTGGCGAAACCCCCGAGGGTTGATTCCGAACGCATTTTCTTGCGAACCTCCGCGCCGTGCAAACGCCCGGGCGATTGGTTCGGTGTTTTGCCCCGTTCGAATGTGTCCGCATTTCAGATTCGAATTTTTCGAACACTTGGCTTTCCCGTTGCCGATCTTCCCGCGTTTCAACCACTGTGCAGGCGCCAGTGGAGATTGTGCATGAAGACAAGGACCAAGGTGGTTGTGATCGGGGGGGGCATCGCCGGATGCTCTGCGCTTTATCACCTTACGCAGGAAGGCTGGACCGATGTGGTGCTGGTGGAGCGCAATGAACTGACCTCAGGCACCACATGGCATTCGGCGGCCCAGGTGACGAATTTCGGGGTGAACCAGACGATGGTCGGGCTGAAAAGCCATTCGATCCGCCTTTACAAGGAACTGGCCGACGACCCGGACTATCCGATCAACTACCATCACGGCGACGGTGGCATCCGCCTTGCCGGCACCGAGGCACAGATGCAGGGATACCGGCATTTCGCTTCGATGGCGCGCGGCATGGGGGTCAACTTCGAGGTGATCGACGCCGCCGAATGCGCCCGGCGTCACCCCCTTATCTCCACCGACAACCTGCTTGGCGGCCTTTGGGATCCGCTCGACGGCGATATCGACCCCGCGCAGCTTTGCCAGGCGTTGGCCCGCCGCGCCCGCAAGGCCGGGGCCGAGGTCTATCGCAATACACCGGTCACCGGACTGACCCAGAAACGCGACGATACCTGGACCGTCCACACGGCAAATGGCGATATCGATTGCGATATTGTTGTCAACGCCTGCGGCTACCGGGTGAACGAGGTCGGCGCGATGATGGGCGTCCATCACCCGGTCGCCTCGATGGAGCACCAGTATTTCCTGACCGAAGAGATCCCGGCGATCCGCAATGCGGACCACCGGATGCCGCTGATCCGCTGCCCGATTTCGGACTTCTACTGCCGTCAGGAAAAGAACGGTCTTCTGGTCGGTTTCTACGAACAGGATTGCAAACCATGGGGCATGGACGGGATTGACCCCAATTTCGTGAACGCGCTTTGCCCCGACGATCTGGGCCGGGTGGCGGATGTGCTGGAAGGGGCATTCGCCCGCATGCCAGCGTTGACCGAGGTTGGAATTCACACCGTCGTCAACGGCCCGATTACCTATACAATCGACGGCGCGCCACTGGTCGGCCCGATCCCGGGCAAACGCAACGCGTTTTGCATTATCGGCCTGCGCGCGGGTCTGGGCGAGGGCGGCGGCCACGGCTGGATGCTGGCGCAGCAGATCGTTCACGGCGAGGCCTGCTATGACACCTGGTGTATCGATCCGCGCCGGTTTACCGGGCACGCCAATGTGGAACTGACCTCGCTGAAGGCGATCGAGGACTACCAGAACGAATTCCGCTTTCACTTCCCCCACGAACACCGTCCCGCCGGTCGGCCGGCCAAGACCACGCCGCTGACCCCGGTTCTGGCCGCGGAGGGCGCTGAGTTCACAGTGGTCAGCGGCTGGGAGCGGATGGATTACGTCAAGCCAGCCCCCGATTTCCACCCCACACTCGGCTTCAATTTTGATGAAGCGTTCGAAGCGGTCGCCGCCGAGGTACGTAACGTGCAGGAAAACGTCGGCCTTAGCGAGGTCAGCGGTTTCAACCGCATCGAAATCACGGGGCCGGGTCGCCACAATTTCCTCGACCGGCTGTTCTGCGGGCCCGTCACCCGGCGCGCGGGCAGGGTGGGGCTTGGCTATCTTCTGAACCACCAGGGAATGATCAAGGGCGAAGCCACTGTCGCGAACATTCCCGCCAGCGATCGCGGCCCGGAGCGGGTCTGGTACGGCTCGGCCGCCGCCAGCGAGTTTCACGACATGGACTGGCTTCGCCTGCACCTTTCACCCGACGAGGATGTGCAGATCCGAAGCCTTACCAACGACCAGACCATTCTGGTTCTGGCCGGTCCCCGGGCGCGAGAGGTGCTTTCGGCCTGCGCCCGGGGGGATTGGTCGCGCGAGGCTTTCCCGTGGCTTTCGGTTCGCGAATGCTTCATCGGCTTTGCCCACGCCACGGTTCTTGGGGTCAGCTTCTCGGGCGAGCTGGCCTATGAGATCCACGTTCCGAACGCGTCGCTCCATGCCGCCTATCTTGCACTCCGAAAAGCCGGCAAAGCGTTCGGCATGCGGCTGTTCGGCGCGCGCGCGGTGGAATCGATGCGCTTGGAGAAAGGCTTCCTGCACTGGAAATCCGACCTGCTGACCGAATTCGACCCGTTCGAAACAGGCCTTGACCGGTTCGTCCGGATCGACAAGGGCGATTTCATCGGACGCGGCGCCCTGCTGACGCGGATGGCGGAAGGTCCCCGGCGCCGTCTTGTCACCCTGGCCATAGATGCCCGGCATGCCCCCGCGCGGGGCGGGTCCTCGCTCATGCGGGAAGGTCGGGTGGCGGGCACCGTCACTTCCGGCGACTGGGGGCACCGGGTGGGCAAGAACCTTGCCTACGCATTCGTCGATTCCGGTCTGGCGGCGGCCGGCGAAGTGGTGCAGATCGACATGTATGGCGACTTGGTTGGCGCCACGGTGATCGACGGCTCGCCCTACGACCCGTCCCATAGCCGGATGCGGAGCTGAGCGACCATGGACGGGCCCAATGTCATCATCCTGATCAAGCCGGGCTTCGTGCCGACCGAACCGGCGCATGTCGGCGATGCCGTGCGTATCGTCGAACATCGCGCGGAACCATGCCGCCGAATTCGGCATTCTCCCGTCATATCGCCGGCCCCGGGCCCAGGCCGGCCCATTCCGCCATCACCCATCCAAACCGCAAGGAAACCACCATGCACCTTTCCCGCTTTCCCCGTATCCGCCTCGCGCATCTGCCGACGCCCCTGGAGCCGTTGCCACGCCTGTCCAAAGAGCTTGGGGTCGAAGTCTGGATCAAGCGCGACGATGCGACCGGCATGTCGACCGGCGGCAACAAGACCCGCAAGCTGGAATTCCTGATGGCCGAAGCGCTCGACCAGGGCGCCGACATGGTGATGACGCAGGGCGCCACCCAGACCAATCACGGGCGCCAGACCGCTGCCTATGCCGCGAAACTGGGGATTGCCTGCCACATCCTGCTGGAAGACCGGACCGGCTATGACAACGCCAACTACAACCACAACGGCAACGTTCTGCTCGACCATCTGCATGGTGCCACGACCGAGAAGTTCCCGGGCGGTCACGACATGCCCGCCGAAATGGAGCGGGCGGCCGAAAGGATGCGCGCCGAGGGGCGCAATGTCTATGTCATTCCCGGCGGGGGGTCGAATCCGACGGGCGCGCTCGGTTATGTCAACTGCGCGTTCGAACTGGTCAGCCAGGCCAACGACGCCGGGCTGACGATCGATCGCGTGGTTCACGCGACCGGATCGTCGGGCACGCAGGCGGGACTGGTGACCGGGCTTTGCGCGATGAATTCGGGCATTCCCGTCCTTGGCATCGGCACGCGCGCGCCGCGCGAAAAGCAAGAGCAGATGGTCTTCGATCTTGCCGGTCGGACGGCCGACCGGATTGGCTGCTCTGGCGCTGTCAAACGCAGCGATGTCGTCGCCAATACTGACTATGTCGGCGAAGGTTACGGCATCCCGACGAAAAGCGGGATCGAGGCGATCCGCATGTTCGCCGAGCTTGAGGGTATCCTTCTCGACCCCTGTTATTCTGCCAAGGGCGCGGCCGGTCTGATCGATCTGGCGCGAAAAGGTGAATTCAGGGATCAGCGCGTGGTCTTCCTGCATACTGGCGGGGCGGCGGCGCTTGGCGGTTACGACTTTGCCTTCGATCATGCGGATCGCTGGGTTCACATCTGATGGATGCACCCGCCGCCTCCGGCCGCTTCACCGGCTCTTTCACCCAGCAGGAAGCGCTGCCCGGCGCGGCGATTGACGCCGCCGTCGCGGTCATGCGTGGAGGGCGGCTGCACCGCTACAATCTGGCCCCCGGCGAGACCGGCGAAGTGGCGCAGCTTGAGGCCGAGTATCGTGACTGGCAGGGTGCGGGCTATTGCCTCGCGCTCACGTCGGGGGGCCAGGCGATGCAGATCGCCCTGCGCGCCTGCGGCGTGAAACCCGGCGACACGGTCCTGACCAACGGCTTCACGCTCGCCCCGGTTCCGGGTGCCATCGAAGCGGTGGGCGCGCGCGCCGCGCTGGTCGAGATCGACGCAACGCTGCGCCTCGACCTCGACGATCTGGAACGCCGGATCGCGGATACCGGCGCGCGCTTCCTGCTGGTGTCGCATATGCGCGGCCATCTGTGCGACATGGATCGGCTGACGGCGATTTGCCGCGCGGCGGGCGTCAGCCTGGTAGAGGATTGCGCCCATACGATGGGCGCGCGGTGGAACGGCACACGCTCGGGCAATTTTGGCATCGCCGCCTGTTTTTCGACCCAGACCTACAAGCACATGAACTCGGGCGAGGGCGGCTTCCTGACCACCGGCGATGCCGAAATCGCGGCGCGCGCCACGATCCTCTCGGGCAGCTACATGCTTTATGACCGTCACGGTGCGGGGCCTTCGGCGGAACATTTTGCGCGGGCGCGGTATGAAATGCCCAACTGCTCTGCCCGGATGGACGCCTTGCGTGCCGCGATCCTGCGTCCGCAACTGCGCGAGCTGGACCGGAACGTCGAGCGCTGGAACCGCCGGTACCGGATCGTCGAGGCCGGGCTGAAAGGCGATGCGCGCCTTACCACGATCGGCCGGCCAAGGGCGGAAAGCCCTGTCGGTTCGTCGATCCAGTTCCGGGCGCCGGGCTTTTCGCAAGCGCAATGCCGGGCCTTGGTCGATGCTGCCGGGGCGCGCGGGGTCGAGCTGAAATGGTTCGGCGCGGCCGAGCCGGCCGGCTTCACCTCGTCGCACCAAAGCTGGCGCTACCTCAAACCCCAGCGGCTTCCCGCAACCGACGCGATGCTGGCCACGCTTTTCGACATGCGCCTGCCGCTGACGTTTTCCGAAGACGATTGCGCGCTGATCGCCCGGCTGATCCGCGAAGCCGCCGACGAGGTGGGGCGATGATCCGCCGCGTCGTCGGGATCCTTGGCGGCATGGGGCCGGAGGCAACGATCCTGTTGCAGCAACGGCTGTTGGCCGAGGTATCGGCGCGTGACGACGCCGACCACCTGCCGCTTTTGATCGACATGAACCCGCAGGTGCCTTCGCGCATCGCCCATCTGATCGACGGCACCGGACCCGACCCGGCGCCGACCCTCGCCGAAATGGCCCGCCGGCTGGAGGCCAGCGGCGCGTCCGCGCTGGCCATGCCATGCAATACCGCGCACCATTACGCGCCGCAGATCGCCGCCGCGGTGTCGATCCCGCTGCTGAACATGGTCGATCTGTCGATAGCGGTGGTGACGCAACGCGTCGGCAGCGGTGCGAAGGTCGGTTTTCTGGCTTCTCCCGCCGTGCGCAAGGCCGGTGTTTTCGATGCCGCGCTTGTCGGGGCCGGTCTTGGGGCGATCTGGCCGGGCGATATGGGGGCCATGCTGGCCACGATCCGCTCGATCAAGGCGAATGGCGCGTCAGCCGAGGCACTCGATACCCTGACCGCAGCAGCCGACGAAATGGCGCGGGGCGGCGCCGATGTCATACTTGTCGCCTGTTCCGAATTTTCCCTGCTTTCCCAATCCCTTGTCGCAAGGGTACCGGTCATCGACACCGTCGATGTCCTTACCCGTGCGATCCGCGACCACATTATCCAGAAGTGAGATGACATCGTGGCCATTACCTATCTGAAGACCGCCGATCCGCGCCCAGCCGTCGAAAACCGGCAGACCCGGGACATCGTTGCCCAGATGCTCGCGACGATCGAGACAGGCGGTGAGGCTGCGGTACGGCACTATGCCGAAACGCTGGACGGCTGGACCGGCGATATCGTCCTGTCCGACAAAGCGCGGCAGGCCGCGATCCGTCGCGTGCCCGAGGCGCTGCAATCCGACATCCGGTTCGCCCATGCCAATATCCGGCGCTTTGCCGAGGCGCAGAAAACGACCATGGGCGAATGCGAGGTCGAGTTGATGCCCGGTCTGGTTACGGGGCAGAAGCTTATCCCCGTCTCCAGCGCCGGCTGCTACGTTCCCGGGGGGCGCTACAGCCATATCGCCAGCGCGCTGATGACGATCACCACCGCGAAGGTCGCCGGTGTCCCGCATATCACTGCCGTATCGCCCACCCGCCCCCGCACCGGAATACCGGACGCGATCGTTTTCGCAATGGATCTGGCCGGCGCGGACCTGATCCTCAACCTCGGTGGGGTTCAGGGTATTGCCGCCATGGCGCAGGGGCTTTTTGGCGCGCGGCCTGCCGATATACTGGTCGGCCCCGGCAACAGCTATGTGGCCGAGGCCAAGCGCATGCTTTTCGGCAAGGTCGGGATCGACATGTTCGCCGGCCCCACGGATTCGCTCGTCGTCGCGGACGCGACCGCCAGCGCAGAGCGGATCGCCTGGGATCTGGTCAGTCAGGCCGAACACGGGGCGGACAGCCCGGTGTGGCTGGTTTCGACCGACCGAACCCTGGCCGAGACCGTGATGGCGCGCGTGGCCGATCTTATCGACAGCCTGCCACCCGTGAACGCGGCCGCGGCACGGATTGCCTGGGCCGAGCGTGCCGAGGTGATCCTGTGCGACAACCCGGAGGAAGCCGCCACCGTGGCGGATCGTTACGCGCCTGAGCATTTGCATGTGCAGGCCGGGGATCTGGACTGGTGGCTGGGCAGGTTGCAGGCCTATGGTTCCCTGTTCCTTGGCCATGAGACGACGGTTTCCTTCGGTGACAAGACCTCGGGCCCGAACCATGTCCTGCCCACAAGCGGCGCGGCGCGCTATACGGGCGGGCTTTCGGTGCACAAGTTCATCAAGACGGTGACATGGCAGCGCTGCAATGATGCCGCCGCGCACGAACTGGCGTTGAGAACCGCGCGGATCAGCCGGGTCGAAGGCATGGAAGGCCATGCGCGGGCGGCGGAGATGCGCATGCGGCCCTAGCGCGACGCGCAAGGACCGGAAGATTTCCATCGCCGGCGGAAATGCCGGCGAAACTCTGGCGCGGGTTTGTCACATCGCCGCGATCATGGATGCGAAAGGCCAGGAATGCCTGTGCCCCTGCTGGCGGCGGCCGGACGCTGCTTTGGCGGGATAATGCCCCCGGTCATGATCGCCACGGCCGCGACGTTCCTGTCCGGTCATTATGGCGCGCCGGTGATGCCCTTCGCGCGTCCCTCGCCTAACCTTCGACGGTTACATCGGTTTCCGGGACAGCCTGACATGCGAGGCAATACCCGTCCTCATCAAAGGCGAGTTCCGTTCGGTGCATGACCTTTCCGTCGATTACCCGGACCCGGCAACTTTCGCACTGGCCCGCGCGGCAACCGCTGGCCATGGTCAGACCGTTGCTTTCGGCCAGATCCAGCAAACTGCCTGACGATCTGTTCCACTCCAGCGACTTCCCGCTATTGGCGAAGGTCACGCGGAACGGACCGTCGGGCAGCGGTTTGTCGGCGACTGGGGCAACGAAGGCTTCCTTATGCAGCTGTGCCACCGGATGCCCCGCCGCGCCCAGCGCGGTTTCCAGCGCCGCCATCATCGGCGGAGGGCCGCATTGATAGACCTCGGGGGCCTGTTTCCCCCAACCGGCAAGAATGTCTTCGGCGCGGACATAGCCCGTACGGTCGTGGGTTCTTCCCGCTTCATCGCCCGGCAACGGGTTGTCGTAGATACTGATCGCCTCGAAGTTCGGCAGCAGTCGCGCCAACTCTGCGATCCGATCGCGATAGGCGTGACCGGCGCTGTTACGATTGGCGTAGATCAACCGGATGGGGTGGCGGGCGCCCCGTAGCGCAGCGGTTTCCAGATAGCTGAGGAAAGGCGTGATCCCGATCCCGCCCGCGACCAGAACCACTGGCCGCTCACTTGTGAGAGGCATCGTGAAGGTGCCTGAAGGGGCCTTCAGTTCGACCGGTGTCCGGGGGGTCAGCACCTGATTGATGAAGCCGGACATGACGCCGCCGGATACGTCCGGCATATCGGGTGGTGCGGGGACGAAACGCACTGTGATCTCATAGGTGGCGCGCTGCGGATCGACCGCGCTTCCAACCAGGGAATAGCAGCGGGTAACCGGTTCGTCATGGCCCGGCACTTTCGCGCGCAGCGTGATATGCTGGCCTGGCAGAAAATCAGGCAGCCGTTCGAAACCGTCTACGGCGAAGGCCACGCGGGTGCAGCCATCCGCAACCCGCACGACGTCCCGAACGACGGCGCGCCGAAAACCGTTCCAGGCCCGCCGTGCAGGGCGTTTGCCGGGCAGCGGCGCGATATCGCAACGCGTCGACCGATGGGGGACAGAGCCGCTTATCGGATCGGAGGCTTTCGCGGTGACCAGGCGATTGTAGTTGGCGCCGGTTTCGGAAAACGGATCGTAGGCCGGCAGGTTCAGCGTCGGATTGGCCTGCCACCAGCCATAGCTGCCAATCAGCACCCCGGGATGCAGGTGGTGATCCAGAACGACCCGCATGCGCGCCTTTCCGTTCGGCGACGACAACTCGGCCCATTCCCCCCCGACCAGATCTTTGGCATCGGCGGTGTCGGGGTGGATCCGAACTTCCGGATCGGCCATTCGTTTGCGTAACGACGCGACGTTCCGGTATTGCGAATGACAATAGTATCCGCTTTTCGCCGTTGTCAGAAGAAACGGATAGTCGCCGTCGCCCTGCGGCGACGGGTCGAACTGCGGAACCGGATCATAGCCATGATCCGCAAGGCGCTGGGAATAGACCTCGACCAGGCCGGTGGGCGTGTCGAAGCCCCGGGCGCCCTGTGCAGTCTCCTGCGCGTATTTGCGTTCCCGGTACCGCAGCGGACGCTTGATCCCCTTGGGATGCGCGCGCAACTCGGCCAGCGTGATGCCGCTCGGCTCAAGCTGCCACTCCCTGGCAGCGTCGATGTCGCCGCCAAAGAACGCATCCGACATGCCGAGGCGCACGGCCAGATCGAAGACCACCTCGGTGTCCGACCGCGACTCGCCGGATGAGGGGACAACCGCCTGCCGGAGCTGGATGAGGGATTCGGCGTCCTGGCTGACCTCGAACCCGTTGCGCAGCGCTTCACGCTCCCACGGGGTGTTGGCCGGCAGAACGTAATCAGCGAAGCGCGCGGTCGGCGTTTCGATACTGTCGATCTGCACATGGAACGGCACCGCCTTCAGCGCATCGACCGCCATGTCGGTATCGCCCTGCGACACCGAGATATTGGCGCCGAAACCGATCAGGGCACGGATCGGGTAAGGCGCGCCGGTGAGGATTGCACGATAAAGATCCCCGCCGGTGATCCAGCCTTGGGATGGGGGCCCCAGGGGGCGTTCCGGATAACCCAGCGCCTTTTGGATCTGCCCGTCAGGGAACTGATCGAACCCTGTTGGCGCATTCATCGGGTGCTTGCTGTAGGCGACATTCCCGCCGGGCGCGTCGTAGCCGCCCTTCAGCGACATCAGCAGCGCGATGGCCCGGTCGATCTGGGTCGCTTCGCGGTGCTGTCCGACCCCGGACCAGCAATAATAGGCCACCCGCCCGGCATTGATCAGCGTTTCGGCGGCATCGAGAATGTCCTGTTCGGGGACTGATGTTGCCTCTGCAACGCGGGCGACGGGCCACTGGGCGCAGGCTTCGGCATAATAGGAAAAGGCCGTCCGGCAAGAGATTTCCCCGTTCGCCGTTTTCAGCCGGATTTCCGCGCGCAGATCGATCGTCGCCGCATCGGCCGAAAAGACCTTTCTGCGCGGGTCAAAGAAGACGAATGCGCCGTCCGTGCCAACGGCGACATAGCGGTCGTCATCCCCGTCTTCCGTTATGTCCGACGCCCGCAGAAAGGCACCCGTTGCCGTATCGACCAGAAAGCCCGCATTGCTCCACCTGCGCAGAAAAGACGCATCGAACGCGCCGCGCTCGATCAGGATATTCGCCAGTCCCAATGCCAACGGACCGTCACGCCCCGGTAAGACCCGTAACCAGTTCGTTGCGCCTTGCGCATAGCCTGCATGGCGAGGGTCGACCGCAATGATCTTCGCTCCGCGGGCCCGCGCTGCGGCGATCTGGGTGGCCTGGTCCAGCCAGACAGCACTTGGGTTGAACCCCCACAGCAGGATCGCGTCCGCGTTTTCATAGTCGGGAAACAGGATGCCGGAGCCATAGGTGAACTTGTGGGCGTGATCCTTGTGCCAGTTGCAGATCTCGGTCCCGTAGACGGTATTCGGGCTGCCGAAAGTCCTTATGAACCGTTCGACCCAGTCTATGGAATCGCTCATCGGCGTACCGCTGGGCGTGGTGACGGCAAAGCCAATCGCTTCGGCGCCGTGACGGTCCCTGATCGTGCCCAGCCTTGTGGCGATATCCGCCAGCGCCTCATCCCAGCTTACCCGTTCCCAGCCCGGATCGGGATCGGACTTCGGATTGGTGCGGCGCATCGGGTAGAGGATCCGCCCGGGATTGCTCCAGATCTCGGGCGCGGCCTTGCCCTTCAGACAAAGCGCCTTGCCGGTCGGGTGATCCGGGGCAGGTTTGACTTCGACCAGCCGCCCCTGACGGACGCGGAAAGTGGCGCCGCACCGCGAGCGGCACAAACAGCAGAATCCGGGTGTTTCAGATGTAGCGTGTGACAAGGCGTTTCCTCCGCGCGCCAGTTTGCAGCGACGGCAGAGGAATATCTAGTTTTTATAATTTAAATGAATTATTGATTTTATTTATGCTTCCGACCGTCAGACAACTGGAGTTCTTTGCGGCGACTGCCGATACCGGGCAGATCTCTCGTGCAGCGGCCCTGTTGAATGTCACGCAATCGTCGGTAACGATCGCGATCGGACGTCTGGAAGCGCAACTGGGCTACAAGTTGTTCATTCGCCGGTCGCATGGAATGGAACTGACGGCGAACGGCGAAACGTTCTTGCGTCACGTTCATGCGATTCTTGGGGCGCTGAGAGAGGCCGTGGATACAAGGACGCGCACTGCGTCGAATATGGCGGGCACCGTTCGTCTGGCGGTAACCGATACCGTTTCGGGCTATTTTCTTCCCGCCGCCTGGGAAAGGCTCGCGGAGCGGCATCCGGGCATAACCCTCAGCGTCACCGAAACCAGCCGCGCGCAGATCGAACGGGGGTTGATCGAAGGGCGGTTCGACCTTGGTTTGGCGTTGACGTCAAACCTGCCGGAACCGGAGCGCTACGAGATTGTCCCGGTACTGTCCTCGCCCCGCAGTCTCTGGCTTGCGGCCAGCCATCGGCTGGCGCGCCAGAACCACATCGGGTTCGCGGACCTCCGTGATGAGAACTACATCCTTTTGACGATGGATGAGCACGAAACCACCATGCGGCAGATCTGGACGGAATATGGATTTGAGCCGAAAATCCTGTTTCGAAGCCACTCGATGGAGGCGCTTCGCAGCATGGTCGCAAGAGGGATGGGGATAACGGTCCTCTCGGACATGGTGTACCGGTCCTGGTCTCTGGAAGGGCAGCGGATCATTCGCAAGCGGCTTGGCGATGCGGTTCCCAACATGGATACCGGCCTGTTCTGGCCAAGGCAGAGAGATCTGGACGCGGCATCGCTTGCAACGCTGCGTAGCCTTTCTGCAAGGCCCTAACACTCTGCGGGACGGCGGCGTCGGAACCAAACGACGACAGCAATGCTTTACCCAAAAGCCGGGCGGCGCGTCAGCTGCCGATCATCGCAAGCGGCGGTCTGGCGGCGGCCACGGCCTGCGCATCGGCAAGGGCTGCTTCGCTTGATGCGTGAATGCGCAGCACTGGCGTGTTGGCCTCAAGCATCTGCCCTTCCTGCACCAGAATGACGACACCCGCCGCCTTGTCGCGCGGCGCGCCTGCGGCACGGGCGATGGCCGATATCGCCGCGATGTCAAACACCGTCGCGGTGCCCGCCTGTTGCGCTTCGATGTCGGCGGTAAAGCGCCCTGGTACGGGATCGTGGCGAAGGCGCCCCTGCGCTTCGACGATGGCGTCCAGCTTTTCCAGCGCCCTGCCTGACAGAAGCGTCTCTTCGGCCAGGGCAGCGCCTTGCCCCGCCTTCACGCCCGGCTTCCATTCAAGGATCATACCGGCATAGGCAAGCGCCTTGTCGCGCAGATCCGCCGGCGCGTCGGGATCGCCGCGCAGCACCTTCAGGACATCGATGGTTTCCAGAACCGGCCCGACACCCCGCCCGACCGGGCGCAGGCCATCGGCCAGGTTCACGCGGGTTTTCAGACCAACACCTTCGCCCACCGCTTCGAACAGGGCGCGCAGCGCCTCGGCCTCGGCCGTGGTTTTGGTCTTGGCGCCCGGCCCGACCGGAAGGTCGATCAGCACGTGGGTCGAACCGGCAGCCAGCTTCTTCGACATGATCGACGATACATCGAGCAGGGAGGATGACAGTCCGAGCGGCCGGTTGATGGCATTCATCACTTCATCGACGGGCGAATGGGTCAGACGGCCATTCCAGGCAATGCAGGCGCCGCTCTCTTCGACCGCCTTGCGCATCTCGGCAGGTGTCAGGTCGACGCGCGCAAGCACCTCCATCATGTCGGCGGTCCCCGCCGCCGAGGTGATGGCGCGCGACGACGTCTTGGGCATGGTCAGCCCGCAGGCGGCGACGATGGGAATGACGATGGGCGTGATCCGGTTGCCGGGGATCCCGCCCATCGAATGCTTGTCCACGACGATTTCGGCATCCCATTTCTGCCGGTGCGCGTAGGAAGCGCGCACTTTCGTCAGGGCAATCACCTCTTCAAGCGTCAGGTTGCCGGCCGCTGAGACCAGAAAACCCGCAATCTCGGTCGGGCTGAAGCGGCCTGCAACCAGATCGCCGACGATCTCGGTCAGTTCCGCTTCGGACAGCGCCCCGCCGCGCACCTTCTTTTGCAGGATCGCCCGGCTTTTCGGATTTGGCGTCCGCTCGATCTCGATCGGCCCGCCCGGCATTCTGGAAAGCGGGCCAAGGGCCGTTCGCGACAGCGCGCAGCGGTCTGGTGAGGCGATGGCGCTGTCATCGGTCCAGCCAAGCTCGGCCACAACCTCGTCGCCGTCCCGGCGGAGCGTGACCCTTTCGGTCCCCTGAAGCAGCCGGGCCGCGACGACATTGCCGCTGTTGAGCAGGCAAAGCGGGCGATTGCCCAATTCGACGGCAAGTGGCGTTTCGCGGGCGCGCAGGCGGCAGCGGCCGGCAATCAGATCGACAAGCGTTGCAACACCGGCATCGACGGACGCATCGTTGAGCAGTTCCATGGCGCCGTCCGCCGGTGCGGGCTGATCGACGATCCGCGCGAGACGCCGCGCAATTTCGGCCTCATCCTCGCGGCCCCGGCCACGCAGACGCGCCTCGACCACCCGGGGCGAGGCGGTGATGTAGATGACCGCGGTATCGGGCCATTTGCCGCGGAAAGTCGCAAGTTCATTGCGCGAGGTGTTCAGGATGACATTCACGCCCCGCCCGAGATCGTCCAGCACATCAGCCGGAATACCGTAATGGAGACCGTGCGCCGACCAGTGATGCAGGAACGCCCCGGCATCGCGGCGGCGGGTGAACTCGTCCTCGCTGACGGCCTCGTAATCCTCGCCGCCCAGTTCTTCGGGGCGGGTTATGACACGGCGGACGAAGCGAAACCACTCGCTGCCGGACAGCGCCACGCGGGCGCCGTCCAGCAGCGTGTCTTTGCCCACGCCGCTCGGACCAACGATCAGGAAGAGAGTCCCTGCCATAGTTTCACCCCTGCCGAAGTGCCGCCGCGAATCAGACGTCGTCGAGGCCGATATCGACGCAGGTCGCCGATTGGGTGATGCGCCCGACCGAGATGTAATCGACCCCGGTTTCGGCCTTGCCCCGGATCGTGTCCAGACGAACCCCGCCCGAGCATTCGAGCGGCACGCGCTTGTTCACCATCTTCACGGCCTTGACCATGTCCTCGTTGCTCATGTTGTCGAGCATGATCACATCGACACCCGAGGCCAGCGCCTCTTCGACCTGGTCGAGCCGGTCGCATTCGACCTCGATCTTGGTCAGCATCGGCGCATCGGCCCGGGCGCGCGCCACGGCGGCAGCGATGCTGCCGGCAACCGCGATGTGGTTGTCCTTCAGCATGATGCCGTTGTCGAGGCCAAGCCGGTGGTTGCGCCCGCCGCCGCAAACGACCGCATATTTCTCGATCATGCGAAGGCCCGGCGTGGTCTTGCGCGAGTCGAGCAGGGTAACGCCCGTCCCCTCGATTTCCTTGACATATTGCGCGGTCAGCCCGGCGATGCCGCACATGCGCTGCATGAGGTTAAGCGCCACGCGTTCGGCCGTGAGAAGGGCCTGGGCATTGCCCTCGATGACCGCGAAAGTCACCCCGGCCTCTACGCGGTCGCCATCCTTGTGGCTGGTCGTGAAGGTACAGTCGGGGTCCATGCGCTTGAAGATCATCTCGGCGATCTTCAGACCGGAAAGGATGATCGGTTCACGCGCGTTCATGCCGAACTTGGCCACCGCGTCATCATCCACCATGATCTTGGCTGTCAGGTCGTAATAGTTGACGTCTTCGTCCAGCCAAAGGTCGATCAACTGGCCGATTTTCCGAAGGTCTAGTAGCATTGCAGCACCTTTGTTCGTTTGTATGCAAATGATTGTGGCGGGTGTTTTTCCGCCGGTCAAGCGAAGTTATCGGCCGAAACCGAACGGGTTTGATATTTCCGCAGACACAGCGCCAGCAGCGCCAGAGCAAGCACCGCCCCGATCGCCTTGGGAAGCATGAGCGGAACCGACAGCAGGATCGCCGCGCCAAACATCCCGAGTTTCGCGGGAATAAGGCTGGGCCCGCTCCAGCGAACCTCGCAGGCGGCGGCAATGACGATGCAGGCCAGGCAGATCGCGACACTATCGATGAACGCGCTGAGGCTGGCGAGCGGCGTCAGGATAAGCGGGTTCAGCACGAACATGAACGGCACCACGAAGGCGACGACGGCAAGCCGCATCGCCACAACCGCGATCTTCAGCGGATTTGCATCCGAGATGGCGGCGGCGGCATAGGCGGCGACAGCCACCGGCGGCGTCATCGCCGAAAGCACCGCGAAGTACAGCAGGAAGAGATGCGCGTTCATCTCGGGGAAGCCATAGTCATTGACCAGGGTCGGCCCGACAAGGACGGCGGCAAGCACATAGGCGCTTGGCGTCGGCATCCCCAGCCCAAGGATCAATGTCACGCACGCGCTGAGCAACAGCGCCAGAAGCAGGCTGTCGCCCGCCAGCGCAAAGGTGATGAACGAAAACTTGGCGGCCAGCCCGGTCATGGTGATGCCACCGATCACAAGGCCGGCGGCGGCACAGGCACCCGTCACGCCGATCATGCGGATTGCGGTGTCGGAAAGCGCTTCAAAGGTCTTTTTCAGGCTAAGACGGGGGCGGCGATTGAGTAACGATACCGCCCAGACCCCGACCGCGCTGGCGGCCGCCACCATAGTCGGCGAATAACCCGCCACCAGCAGAATGAC
>JAGRDO010000118.1 GCA_020447005.1 Paracoccaceae bacterium | reverse complement strand
ACACCAGCCGCCCCCGACTGGTCGCCGAGGGGCTGTTAGATGCTTTCATCCTGAAGGCTGAGGCGATCGGCACGACGATTGACCGCGTTGGCGGCATGGAAGCCGTTCCCGACGCTGTGCGGCGCTATCTGTCGGGACACGGACTGTCACTGTCACTGGCCGTGGAACCGACGCCGGCGCTGACCGCACTCGACTGGACGGGCCTTGACACCGGCACCACTCTTGCCCCGGACCAGCCGGCAGCGCTCGGAAAGGCGCTTTGGGGTATCGCCGAAAGCGGGTCCATGATCGTGCATTCGGGCGCCAATACGCCGATCTTGCTGTCTTTCCTGCCCCTGCATCATATCGTGGTGCTGCAGGAATCCGATATCCTGTCCCATCTCGAGGACTATGCTGCGCAGCTGGCCGAGCGGCCCCATCCGCGCAACGCGATCCTGATCACCGGACCCAGCGGCACGACCGATATCGAGGGGAGCTATGTGCGCGGGGCGCATGGGCCGGGCTTCCTGCATGTGATCCTTGTTGCAAGCACAGACTGACAACCTGCCGGTTGCCAGTCCCCACCACCGCCGGCCGTTGCCAGCAGAGCCGGTCGTCCTAGCTACCCTCAAGGAGACCCGGAATGGACCAAAGCAAAATTGCCGAACAGACCGCAGAATTTGCCAGCCTGATGCAGCGGGCGCAGGAGCTTGCGCAGCGCAGCAGCGCCAGTGCCCTGGCCAAAGCGACGGGCAATGAATTCTCGGTGCTGGATTCGGGGACCGTGGCGCAGGCCTATGCGCGCGCAGGGATGAAGCTGGCGCAGAACCCCTTTGCGCTGGCCCAGTTCCAGATCGATCTTTGGGCCGACAGCGCCAAGGCCTGGGCAGGCGCATGGACGGGCGAGGGCGAGGACAGCAAGGACCGCCGCTTCCGCGATGGCCGCTGGGCCAGCGATCCGGTCAGCCGTGGCCTGCGCGACGTGCATCTGGCCATCGAAGGCGCCGCCGACCGGCTGATCGAGATCCTGCCCGAGGGTGACAAGGACAGCCTGCGCGTGCGGTTCTATACCCGGCAGTTGCTCAGCGCGCTGTCGCCCAGCAATTATCTGGCGTTGAACCCCGCCGCGCGTGAGCGTTTCCTTGAAACCGATGGCCGCAGCCTGCTGGACGGGTTCCGAAACCTTCTGGACGATCTGGAACGCGGCGACGGGCGGCTGGACATCAACATGACCGACCGCGCGGCCTTCGAGGTCGGGCGCGATCTGGCCACGACGCCGGGGCAGGTGATCTATCAGAACGAATTGATCCAGTTGATTCATTACGAACCGCTGACCAAGACCCAGTTCAAGCGCCCGCTGCTGTTCGTGCCGCCCTGGATCAACAAATACTATATCTTCGACATGAAGCCCGAAAACAGCCTCGTCCGCTATATGCTGGAGCAGGGCC
>JAGRDO010000003.1 GCA_020447005.1 Paracoccaceae bacterium | reverse complement strand
TCGACGCCTGCATCGCGACGGGCGTAGCCTATATGGACACGGCGATCCATGAAGAGCCGGACAAGATCTGCGAAACCCCGCCCTGGTACGCCAATTACGAATGGAAGAAGCGCGAGGCCTGCGAGAAGGCCGGTGTGACCGCGATCCTTGGCGTCGGCTTCGATCCGGGCGTCGTGAACGCCTATGCGAGGCTGGCCGAGGACCAGTATCTCGACACGATCGAAAGCATCGACATCGTCGACATCAACGCGGGCAGCCACGGCAGGTATTTCGCCACGAATTTCGACCCCGAGATCAATTTCCGCGAGTTCACCGGCACCGTCTATTCCTGGCAGGGCGGCGAGTGGCGCGAGAACCGGATGTTCGAGGTGGGCCGCGAATGGGACCTGCCCGTGGTCGGCAAGCAGAAGGCCTATATGTCCGGCCATGACGAGGTGCATTCGCTGGCCGCGCGCTATCCCCAAGCCGATGTGCGCTTCTGGATGGGGTTCGGCGATCACTATATCAACGTCTTCACCGTGCTGAAATCCATCGGGCTTTTGTCGGAACAGCCCGTCACGACGGCCGAGGGGCTTGAGGTCGTGCCGCTGAAGGTCGTGAAGGCCGTGCTGCCCGACCCGGCAAGCCTTGCGCCCGGCTATACCGGCAAGACCTGCATCGGCGATCTGGTGAAGGGCACGAAGGACGGCAAACCGGCCGAGGTCTTCATCTACAACGTCGCCGACCACAAGGACGCCTTCGAAGAGGTGGGAAGCCAGGGCATTTCCTATACCGCCGGGGTGCCCCCCGTCGCCGCCGCGATCCTGATCGCGAATGGCACCTGGGACGTCAGGACAATGGCGAATGTCGAGGAAATGGACCCCGCGCCTTTCCTGGACCTTCTCGACCGGATGGGACTGCCGACGCGGGTTCGCGATGGCGCGGCCGACCGTGCCTGGAATGCCGGGCGCGGCTGACGGGGTCAGGCAAGAAGGTGGCTGCGCAACCCGCCCCAGACCGCATCGGGCCCGGCGATCAGGCCTGACGACTGCGGCGTGGCGGCGTTGTAGGAAAGCGGCCGGCCGAAACGGTCGCTGACCGTGGCCCCCGCCTGCCGCGCGATAAGATCGCCGGCGGCGATGTCCCATTCCCATGTCGGGCGCAGCGACAGGACCGCATCGAACCGGCCTTCGGCCACAAGGCAAAGCCGCCACGCGACCGAGGCGCGGAACGCGCGCCTGAACGTGGGCGTCACGCCGCCGCGCCAGTGTTCGGGGGACATGCTGGCCTTGGTGGTCAGGACATTCGCGCGGGTCAGGTCTTCGGCGCCGGAGGTCCGGATGGCCGTTCCGTTCAGAGTGGCCGGGTCGCCATGCGTCGCGGCGTAAAGCGCATCCTTGACCGGCAGGTAGACGACGGCCGCGATGATGTGTCCGTTATCGGCGATGGCCAGCGAATGGGCGAAACTCTCATCGCCCTCGATGAAAGAGCGCGTGCCGTCGATGGGATCGACGATGAAGGTCCGTTCGGCTGAAAGCCGCGCGGTACTGTCGGGGGTTTCCTCGCTCAGCCAGCCGTAATCGGGCCGGGCGCGGCCAAGCTCGGCGTGGAGCATCCGGTTCACCGCCAGATCGGCTTCGGTCACGGGGCCGGCGCCTTCGGGCTTGTCCCAGATCTCGGGGTCCTTGCGCCAGAAGCGACGGGCGATTCCGCCGGCTTCGCGCGCGGCCGCGATCAGAAGATCAAGGTCCTCATGCGCCTGCAATCGTCAGCCCTTCAACGAGCAGGGACGGGACGACATGGCTGAGATGCCCGCGCGCATCGTTACCCGGCGTGATCCGCAGCAACATGTCGCGCAGATTGCCCGCGATGGTGCATTCGTTGACGGGATAGGCGATCTTGCCGTTTTCTATCCAGAACCCCGAAGCCCCGCGCGAATAGTCGCCCGTCGTCGCATTGATCGACGCGCCGATCATCGAGGTGACCAGAAGCCCCGTCCCCATATCGGCGATCAGCGCATCCCGGCTTTTTTCGCCCGGCGTCAGCATGATGTTCGAAATGCTCGGCGAGGGCGGCGCGCCGGTGCCCCGCGTGGCGTTGGCCGTCGAGGTCAGGCCAAGCCGCCGCGCCGTGCCAAGATCGAGCGTCCAGCCCTGCAATTCGCCGTCGCGAACGATGTCCCGTCGCGTGGTCGGCAGGCCTTCGGCATCGAAGGGCCGCGATCCGGGGATACGCGGGCGCAGCGGGTCCTCGACGATGGAAAGGCCGGCGGGCAAAACCGCCTTGCCCATCGCCTCGCGCAGCCACGAGGCGCCCCGCACGATCGCCGCACCGTTGATCGCGGCCAGAAGATGGCTAATCAGCGCCGCCGCGACACGTTCGTCGTAAAGCACCGGATAGGCCCCCGTCTTCGGCTTGCGCGGGGCGGCCCGTTCCACGGCACGCGCGCCCGCCAGCGCCCCTATTTCCTCGGGCCGGGGCAGGTCGGCCTGAAAGGTGCGCGCTTCCGCCGCCCAGTCGCGCTCCATCGACAGGCCTTCGCCCGAAATCGCGACCGCCGATATGGATCGCGAGGTGCGCGCATAGCCGCCCGAAAAGCCGTTCGTGGCCGCGAGGTGTATCTGGCGGCGGGAATAGCTGGCGGCGGCGGCCTGCACCTGACTGACCCCCCGGACCGCAAGGGCCGCGGCCTCGGCCCGGCGTGCGTCGCCTTCCAGATCGGCCGCGGCGGGATCGGCGGCGGGATCGGCCAGTTCCAGTGCGGCCAGATCCCAGTCGCGCGCCAGATCTGCCGCCTCGGCAAGCCCGAGACTTTTATCCTCGGGGGCTTCCCGCGCCATCGATACGGCCCGCGCGGACATCTCGGCGATGGTGCGGGACGAGATGTCTGAGGCAGAGACCACGGCCTGCCGCGCCCCGATGAGAACCCTGAGGCCGATCTCCACGCCTTCGGAACGCTCGGCCTGTTCGAGCACGCCACCGCGCACATCGACCGAGACAGACGTACCGTCGACCGCCATCGCGTCTGCGGCATCGGCTCCGGCCTTGCGCGCGGCATCCAGAAGGGCCCCGGTCAGATCGGCCAGTCGGTTCTGCATGACGAATTCCCGCTTGTTTCCGAACCTGCACCTAGTCGCTGCACATCAGGCGCGCAAGTCCGAAGGGCCGCAATGGCCGGCCTTACTCGCCAAATAGCGCTACACCGTTGGCCGCAATCGTTCCGCCCGGACGAAAATCCACAACGGACGTGTAAGTGTCCGGCCCTGAACGTTCGGCGTAGGTTTCAAGCAGCGGCAAGAGTGCCGCGAGATCTTCCGGTTCGAAACTGCCCAGAGCGCGGAGTTTTTCGATCAGGCCCGCCGGCCCCGCCGCCTTCATGTCAAGCGTGCCGACAAATGTGGCCTGACCGTATTCATCATAAACAACGTCGCCCTTGCCGCCGGCTTCAAGCGACAGTCCCAGAAACTCGGCCCCGAACGCGTCGACCGAAGCGGTAAGGAACCGGCCCGGAAACCCGTATTCCGGACCCGCGATCAGCCCGGCCACGAAATCATCATCGGGGTCCGCCAGGCCGTTCAATCTGAACCTGACATGACCTTCGTCGCGTGGAAGATGGTTGTCAGGGTCGATGCGCCGCCAGGTTTTATCGGCAAGGGTCAGGCCGGACAATTCGTAGGAATAGGCATAAGGTGCGCCCTCGCCGCCGGGGACAGTCGGGTACTCTGTCTCGATAACCTGCTTTTCGGCACGCACGAATATCAGGGACGGCCAGTCAAAGGGAAAATCGAGCAGCGCGCGGAACCAGCTCAGCTCGAATGAGAACTCCGCGCCAAGTTCGCGGCTGACATCCTTCAACCCATCCTTCGAAATATCGAAACCGCGGCTGAACGCTTCTGCGCTGTAGCCGAAGATCATGCGCCCCGGTTCCTTGGCGGCGAGGTCGTATTTTTGCGTCAGCCGATAGGTAAGGTCTTTGGCCTCGCTCACGATCCGCGCGCTGAAACCACTGGAAACATTGGTGTCGAGCTTGCCGGCCGCGGGCCAGGTGAGCGCCATGTCGAGCGACTGTTTTCCCGTCGCGGCCGCGAATCTCATCGGGCTCCATTCTGAATCCAGACGGGCGTCGAGTGTTCCGCCCTCTGCCGCCCAAGTGACCTTCAATTCACTCTGACCCGACAGGGTTCTGCGGAGCGTTGCGGAGACGTTGGTGCCGGCCGCCGACACTTGTGCCGGTTCGGCAAGAAATTCCTTAGGGAACGCATCAAGCAGGATACCGACCGATCCCGCGGCAACCGTGGCGAAAAGATCATCGGGCGTTCCGGACATGACGATGGAGAGGTCGTCGAATGTCAGCTTCGGTTCGAACACGAGCGGGTCGCGCCCCTTGGGCGTATAGCTGACCTGCAGCGACGAGGCGTCGGGAAGGATCAGTTCGACAGTGCCGTCCGCGCGCGGGCGAAGGCTGACACCTTCGATGCCGACTGAAATCTGGCCGCCGGAAAACGGGCTTGCCAGAAGCAGATCCTTCAGCAAGACCGCGCCATCCGGCCCGGTTTCCTGCGTCGCCTGAATCTGAACGGTCAAATCGGTCAGAAGCCCGACGAGGCCGGCCCAGGCTTCGTTCGCGCTCAGATCGCAGCGCGCCGGGCCGGCAAGGCCCGCGAGGGCGATCAGGAATGCCGAAAGGTGACAGGTGACGGAAGCAAGAATGGATTTCATTTGAATGGTCGCTTTAAAAATCATACAGCCGATGACCAACCTTGCGAAGTTCCGGCTTTCGGGTCAAGGCAAGGGTGCCGCCCGCAAAAGGGACGGAATGTCGGGACGAGAGGGGGATGCCCGTGATCGAAACGGAACTGAACGACCGTGTTCTGACGGTAACGATTGCCCGGCCCGACAAGGCGAACTCTCTGACCCGGGCAATGCTGGCCGAACTGGCCGCGATCGCGGAAAAGGCGGCGGATCAGGGTCTTGCAGCCCTTGTCATCACCGGCGCTGGCAGGGTTTTCTCGGCCGGTGCCGATCTTGACGAGGCGCGGGCCGGGCTGGCCACCGATCCGGTCTGGGAACGGCTTTCGACGGCCATCGCGGCATTGCCCTGCCTGACGATCGCCGCGTTGAACGGAACGCTTGCCGGGGGCGCTTTCGGCATGGTGCTGGCCTGCGACATCCGCCTTGCGGTGCCCGAGGCGAAATTCTTCTATCCGGTGATGAAGCTTGGCTTTCTTCCCCAGCCGTCCGATCCCGCCCGCCTTGTTGCCCTGATCGGCCCGGCGCGGGCGGCGATGATCCTTGCGGCAGGGCAGAAGATCACCGCAACGGAAGCCGCCAGCTGGGGTCTTGTCGAGCGGATCGTCGCGGCCGATGCGATGGCGGCCGCGGTCCTGGAGCTGACGGAAGCGGTTCGCGCCGCCAGTCCGGCCCATGTCGCGGCAATCAAGGCGATGGTGACGCGCCAGCCCCGTTAGCGCCTGCGGCGCGGCCCGGGCGAGGGCGCGTGAAAGCCGGGAGGCCGCCTTGCGACCCATGCGGCGAATTCCGCCAGCGCCGGATGCGAACCCAGCGCCGCGATGCTGGCATAGTTCCGCGCAATTTCGGTTTCGCTCAATGTCGCGTGAATCTGGTCATGACAGATCTGGTGCAAAAGCACCGTCGCGCCCCCCTTGCCGCCACGCAGCTTTGGCACCAGATGATGCCGGCTTTGCGGCACGTCCGCGGGAATTGGCCGGCCGCAAAGCGGGCAGGCGGGTGTCGGATCACCGCCATCCACGCCCGCGTGCGGGCCTAGCCCGCGCAGTGTTTTGCGGCCGTGTCGATGGCCGAGCTTACCCCGAGAAGCGAGAAGGTATCGAGCGTTCTGGTCCCGCGTGCGGAACGCGCGCTGAGCGTCGCGGCGGTTCCCGATTTCAGCGCCGGAATGATCTTGGCGTCATCGTCAGGCGACGAAGACCACGCCCATTCGCCTTCGGTGATCAGTTCGAACTTGGTGCCGCCGATTTCCAGATCGACGGATGACCCGTCGGCAAAAGGATAGCCGCCGGTGAACGATACCTCTCCCTGCCCGGAACCCGGCCGGTAGGTGACAAAAAGCAGGATGTCGCCCCGGCGGACCGACACCGGTTTGCCATCCTTCGAATTCAGGGTTTCCTTCGGTGCCGAAACGCTCCAGCATTCCTTCGGCGACTCTTCGACAAAGACGCTCCAGTCGGTTTCGGCCGCAACGCGGTTGGTGGATACCTGGGCCGATACTGCCGTCGCCGTCAGCCCGGTCATCGCGACCACGCCCAGCACGGAATTCATCATTCGGTTCATATGCCTCACAGCCTCCAGCTGCCGTTGCCTCTCGGTCCGTCTGGCCCGCTTCGTTCCCGGCGGTTTCCCATGGCGAACCCAATTCCAACTCGATAAAGACTGAATAACGCAAATCGGGGTGGCGGGAAAAGCCCCCGTTGCGGATTTTCGCTGACGGAGGCAGAGGGGATGGCCGCAATCGAGATGATCGAGATCTGGCGCGGGGGCCTTCTGGAAAGTGCCCATGCCGGCCATGCGGTGATCTGTGACGATACCGGCGCGATCGTCGAGGCGTGGGGCGACCCCGATGCGGTGATCTTCCCGCGCTCGTCCTGCAAGATGATCCAGGCGCTGCCTCTGGTGGAAAGCGGCGCGGCCGAAGCGTTCGGGCTGACCGCCGCGCAGCTTGCCCTTGCCTGCGCCAGCCACAATGGCGCGCGGATCCATACCGATCCGGTCGGGCGCTGGCTGGCGGGTCTGGGGCTGGGCGAGGCCGACCTGCGCTGCGGCACGCAGATGCCCGACGATCCCGTGGCCCGCAGGGACCTCATCTGTTCCGAAACCGCCCCCTGCCAGTTGCACAACAACTGTTCCGGCAAACACGCGGGTTTTCTGACGCTGAACCGGCATCTTGGCGGCGGGCCGGAATATGTCGCCCCCGATCACCCGGTGCAAAGGGCAGCACTGGCCGCCTTCGAGGAGGTCACCGGGGAAAGCTCGCCGGGTTTCGGGATCGATGGCTGCTCGGCGCCGAATTTCGCGACCTCGGTGCATGGGCTGGCCCGCGCCATGTCCGCCTTCGCCGTGGCAAATCCCGATGGGAACCGGCGCGAAAAGGCCCAGGCCAGCCTGCGCGATGCGATGACGGCTTTCCCCGAGCTTGTGGCCGGAGAGGGGCGCGCCTGCACCGGCCTGATGCGGGCCATGGGCGGCAAGGTCGCGGTCAAGACCGGGGCCGAGGCGGTGTTCGTCGCGATCCTGCCCGAGCAACGCCGGGGCATCGCGGTCAAGATCATGGACGGCGCGACACGCGCGTCCCAGGCCGCGATCACCGCGCTTCTGATCCGCACGGGCGCGCTCGATGCCGCCCATCCGGTGGTCGGACAGCTCTTGACCGGCCCGCTCACCAACCGGCGCGGCCTGATCGTCGGCGAAACCCGGCTGGCGCCGGGCTTTGCCGCCTGATCCCGGCATTTCGATCCCTCCGGCCCCCCTCGACGCTGCCGGTTCCCCCCGCCACCACCGGACAGGTGGCGATATCGCGGATCGCCGGCCATGCATTCACCCTCGGCCGGCAGCGTCCCGGCGATGGCAAAGCGCGTCGGGTCTGACAGGGCGGCATAAAGGGACGGCAGATGTGACACGGGCGTCGATTGCGCGATCCGTCCATTGACACGACAGCCACATATCAACGCCTGATCTTCACCGTGGAAAAATACCTCCCGCGGAGCGAACCCGCACGCAGTGCCAGAAGGAATGTGCCCGCCCCGGCGGGCACACAACCGGATCAGGCGAACGCGTCCCTGCCATAGCCCTGAATGTAAAGCAGCGCGGTCAGATCGCCATGGTTGATGCGGATATCGCATTGGGCCGCAACGGACGGCTTGGCGTGAAGCGCGACGCCGGATCCTGCGAGGTGAAGCATGCCGAGGTCATTGGCGCCGTCGCCCACGGCCATCACGGCGTCATGGCCGATGCCAAGCCGGGCCGAGATCTCCTTCAGCGCGGCGATCTTCGCCTCGCGCCCCAGAATCGGGCGGCCGACATCGCCGGTCAGCGTTCCGTCTTCGGCCAGAAGCGTGTTGGCGCGGTGTTCGTCAAAGCCGAGCCTGTCCGCGACGGCCGCGGTGAAGGCGGTGAAGCCGCCCGAAACCAGAGCCGCATAGCCGCCATTCGCCCGCATCGTCGCGATCAGCGCGCGCCCGCCCGGCGTGAAGGTGATGCGTTCGGCCAGAACCTTGCCGATGACCTCGACCGGCAGACCCTTCAAAAGGCCGACCCTCTCGATCAACGCGCCTTCGAAATCCAGCTCGCCATTCATCGCCCGCGCGGTGATCGCGGCCACGCGAGGGCCGACACCGGCCATGTCAGCCAGTTCGTCGATGCATTCCTGCCCGATCATGGTCGAATCCATGTCGGCCAGAAGCATCGCCTTTTTCCGGCCCTCGGCGCGCTGGACGACCAGATCGATTCCAACCCCCTGCAAGCCCTGCCAGACCTCCCAGCGGTTTTCCGGAACCGCCGTTACCGCGAACTCGGCCGCGATGCCGGGGTTGAGCCACTGCGCCTCACCCCCTCCCCAGGCATCGCGCAGGGATTCGACGGCCGTGCGGGTCAGATCGGCGCGGGCGGGATTGGCAAGAAGCGTGACAATATGCATGGGGTCGCCAGGGGTCGTTTCTGTCTGGCAAGTGGTTTAGCCCGTGGTCGCGCCAGCCGCCAGCCCCGGTGTCCGGGAGGGGCTGGCACCGCACCGGTCGTGGCGATGTATCGGACCAAGGGGGGCAGGGCCGTTCATTGGCCAAGTTCTGCGGCGAGCCACGTCAGGTAATCCGCGATCGCGGCCTCGTCGCGCTTGCAGTAAGACCATTTGTGATGCCTTCGCACGGTCAGGAATCCTGCTTGCCGGAGAAGGTCGAGATGGCGGCTGGTTGTCGGCTGCGAAACGCCAAGGGCCTCGGCGATCAGGGTCATGCACACACCCGTTTCCCCCGGATCGGCCGACCATTGGCCGGCAAATCTTTCACCTGGCTTCGCGAGCATGCGCAGGATGGCCAGTCGTGTTTCGCTGGCCATCGCCCTGATCTGAGTTGACCTGTCCATGTCGCCCTTATATAGTCAATTTGCTAAATGAGAAAATGATAGAACCATGCTCGATCTGCCCCATTCCGTCACGATCGAAAACCATCGCATCCGTTGGGGAAGAATAGGTGATGGGCCACCGCTTGTCGCCCTCCACGGCACACCTTTTTCTGCCCAGGTATGGCGTCGGATCGTGCCGCATCTGGCTGACAGGCGGACAGTCTACTTTCACGACATGGCGGGATATGGCCTTTCCGAAATGCGCCCCGGGCAGGACGTGTCCCTTGCGGTCCAGAACCGGGTCCTCGCAGCCCTTTTTTCGCATTGGGGTATCGAAAGGCCCGATGTGGTTGCACATGACTTCGGCGGGGCGACGGCGCTTCGCGGCTACTTCCTGAACGGGCTCCGCTACCGTTCGCTCACCATTTTCGATGCCGTCGCGCTGGCGCCATGGGGTTCGCCCTTCGTGCAGCATGTGCGCAACCATTCCGAAGCCTTTGCCGGAATGCCGGCCTATATGCACAAGGCGCTGCTCAGAGCCTATATTCAGGGTTCGGCGTATCACCCGCTTTCGGAAGAGGCGCTGGAGATCTACTCCACCCCCTGGACGGGTGAAATCGGGCAATCTGCCTTCTACCGCCAGATTGCACAGATGGATCAGACCCACACGGATGACGTCCAAAGCCTTTATGCGCCGATGAACTGCCCTGTGACAGTGCTTTGGGGCGAAAGGGATGACTGGATTCCTTTTGCGAAAGGGGTGGAACTGGCCGGGTTGCTGGGGGCCGGGCCGTGCATTCCCGTGCCCCAGGCCGGTCATCTGGTGCAGGAGGATCGCCCGGAGGCCATCGTTGCCGCCGTGCTGAAGCGGATATCCGACGCCTGAACAGCGCGGCCATTGCGGTCGGCCGGGGCAAGGGCGCCGCCCGCAATGGCCGCATCTGTCGGTTTTCGCCGATGAACAGACGTTTTGCGACATTTTCCCGCTTGTGCGAACCGACCTTGGCCGATATGTCCGGCGGTGGGACACCCTTCCCCAACGAAGGGCGCTTATCTGGAAGGATAGCATGAGCGAACTGACGACCCCGGCTGCGCGGCCGGCAAATCCGCGTTTCTCTTCGGGCCCCTGCACGAAGATCCCCGGCTTCTCCCTGAACATGCTTGCCGACGCGCCCTTGGGCCGGTCGCACCGTGCCGCCATCGGCAAGGCCAGGCTGGCCGAGGCCATCGACCTGACCCGCGACGTGCTGGGCGTGCCCGCCGATTACCGCATCGGGATCGTGCCCGCTTCGGATACCGGTGCCGTGGAAATGGCGCTCTGGTCGCTTCTGGGTGCCCGGCCGGTCGAGATGCTGGC
>JAGRDO010000019.1:49878-58655 GCA_020447005.1 Paracoccaceae bacterium | reverse complement strand
CCGAAGACATAGGCGTAACGTTCGTCCGGCGAATAGGTCATCGAGGCATGGGACATATCGCCCAGCCCCTCGACCCGGCCAATCGCGGCCCGGTCCGAGCGGTCGATGACCAGCACCGATCCGGTGGCGCGTTCCACGACAAGGCCCATGTCGCCCGTCGCGCGGAAATGATCCGCATCGTCGCCGAATGCGGCCATGGGCAGCAGGGCCAGGGCGGTTGCGGCGAGAAGGCGTTTCATTTCTCTATCTCTCCTTGCAGAAGGTATTGCGCGATCCACAGCGCCTCGTCCTCGGTCAGAAGCGGGCGCCAGGGCGGCATGGCGGTATCCGGCACCCCGTCGAGGATGATCGAGGCCAGCGTCTCGGCATCCGCCCCATCGAGCGCGTCGCGCGTCAGCGGCGACCCCAGCCCGCCTTTGAGGGTAAGCCCGTGGCACGAGCCGCAATCCTGGATCACGACATGTTCCAGTTCGGCGGCGCGGGGGGCGGGGATCTGCGGCGCGATCCCGGCCAGTGCCTGTCCCTGTCCCTGTGCCTGTGCCTGTGCCTGTGCCTGTGCCACCGCCGTGGCGCTCAGGGCCAGGGTCAACAGCAGGGGGGCAAGGGCACGGCGGTCAGGCATAGGCCAGGACCCGGGCCGGCAGCGCGGCGGTTTCGTAAAGCGACACGACATGGCCGATGACGAACAGCACCGGCGCCGCCAGATCGGCCTGCTCGATGTCCTGCGCGATGGTGGACAGCGTTGCGACCAGTCGTTCCTCGCGCGGGGTGGTGACCGAGGCGACGGCCATCACCGGCAGGCCGGGGGGCATCCCGTGGGCGATCAGCCGCGTGGCGATCTCGCCGATGTTCATCGCGCCCATATAGACCACGAGCGTCGTTTCCTCCGAGGCAAGGCTGGCCCAGTCGAGATCGAGCGTCGCATCCCTGGCCCGGTGGCCGGTGATATAGCGCACCCCCGTGGCCAGCCCGCGATGCGTCAGTGGCACCCCGGTCGAGGCGGCGGCACCCTGCGCCGAGGTGATGCCCGGGACGTATTCATAGGCGACGCCGGCGCGGCGCAGCTCTTCGGCCTCTTCGCTGCCGCGCCCGAAGATCAGAGGATCGCCGCCCTTCAGGCGCACCACGCGCTGACCCTGGGCCGCCAGGCGGACCAGGATGTCGTTGATCTGCTCCTGCGGGACCTTGTGCCGCTTGGGCATCTTGCCGACGTCGATCCGTTCGGTGCGCGCCGGCACCAGCGCCATGATCTCGGGCGAGACGAGGCGGTCATAGACCACCACATCGGCGGCTTGCAGGGCCTTGAGCGCCTTCACCGTCAGGAGGTCGGGGTCGCCGGGACCGGCGCCGATGAGGAAGACTTTGCCGCGTGTCAGGCCTTTCATGGCTGTCTCTTTCGATTTGGCTTGCATGGGCGTTCGGTGGGAAGGTGCGGAAGGGGGAAGGCCCCCCTTCCGCGAGAGACGGTCAGTAGACGTCTTTCTGGGTGTTCAGGACGTTGAACTTGCCGGTCGGCGTGATCAGGCGCGGGTCCTTGATCACCTGTTTCAGCTCAAGCGTCTTGTCATCCACCACGACGATGGCCGATTCCTTGTCCTTGGCGTTCCAGACGCTGAACCAGACCTCGGTGCCGTTCTTGTTGAACTCGGGCTGCACCACGCGCGGCTGGCCGTCGGCGATGCCGGCCCATTCGCCGATCGGCAGGGTGACGAACTCGGGCTCGACGCCTTGCTTCATGTCCGAGATCTTGAACACCGCGACCGAGGCCGAGGTTTCCGCATCCGGGTTCAGCGGCGCATCGACATAGAGGTTTTCCGAATTCGGGTGGGTCTTGATGAACAGCGACCCGCCCCCCAGCGCATAGAAACTGTCGACGATCTTCCAGGCCTGTTCGGGGTGCCCTTCCGGGTCGGTCCCGATCAGGGCCACGCTTTCGTCGCCCAGGTGCGAGGTTGCCCAGACCGGGCCGTAATCGGGGTGCACGAAGTTCGCGCCACGGCCCGGGTGCGGGGTCTGGCCGCCGGTTTCGGTGATCGCGGTCAGCTTGCCCTCCTTGGTGTCGATCACCACCAGCTTGCCCCGCGCGTTGGCCGCGGTGATGAAATAGCGGTGGGTGCTGTCGAGACCGCCATCGTGAAGGAAGCGTTCGGCCTCGATCTCGGTGGTTTTCAGGTTCTTCAGGTCGGTATAGTCGACCAGAAGGATCTTGCCGGTTTCCTTCACGTTGACGATGAATTCAGGCCGGTAGTGGCTCGACAGGATCGCGGCGACGCGCGGTTCGGGGTGATAGGTCTGCTCGTCATAGATGTTGCCCCGGGTCGAGACGATCTTCTTCGGCTCGAGCGTGTCACCGTCCATGATCACGTATTGCGGAGGCCAATAGGCGCCGGCGATGGCGTATTTGTCCTCCCAGCCCTCCATCTTCGAGGTCTCGACCGAGCGCGCTTCCATCCCGATCTTGATCTCGGCCACGGTCGACGGATGCTCCATCCACAGGTCGATCATGTTGACCCTGGCGTCGCGGCCGATCACGAAGAGATAGCGGCCCGATGCGGAAATCCGGCTGATGTGAACGGCATAGCCGGTCTTGATCACTTCGCGGATTTCATAGGTGTCGCCGTCGATCAGGGCGATTTCACCCGCGTCGCGCAGCGTCACCGACATCAGGTTCTCGATGTCGATATCGTTCATCTTCTTGGTCGGGCGATCCTCGGGCGCGACGATCACCTTCCAGCTTTCCAGCATTTCCGGCATCCCGAATTCCGGCGGCGCCGGCGGCTCAAGCAGCAGGTAACGCGCCATCAGGTCGACCTGTTCCTCGCTCAGCTCGCCCGAGGTGCCCCAGTTCGGCATCCCCGCCGGCGAGCCGTAGGTGATGAAGCTGTGCAGGTGGTCATAGCCGTATTCGCGGGTCAGGTCGGGGGTCAGCGGCTTGCCCGTGGCCCCTTTGCGCAGCACGCCGTGGCAGCCGGCGCAGCGTTCGAAATAGATCTTGGTGCCGGTTTGGAATTCCTCCTGGGTCATTACCGGGTCACCGTCCTTGCGGCCGGGGATCTGGACCTGGATTTCCGCCAGCGTTGTCATTGACGGCTCATAGCGGTCGGCGGGGCTGCCGCCGTGCGAAATCTTCGGGTCATCCGGGATCGGCTTCTTGTCTTCCGCCCAGCCAGGTCCCCCTGCGAGCATGATCGCCATGGCCGCGCTTCCAAGGAGCGCGCGTTTGGCGGTGGTCAACTTGATTCTCATGGCTAACTCTCCGTTCCATGGGTGAGGCGCCGCGAGTGTGCCGCCCGCCCCCGCCCGGGGCCTTGACTTTTGTTAAGGAGGCTTCCCGCCGGATCGGGAAGTATCCTGGGCATCGGAACTGCGATAGCGACCATGCTCGGACTCAGGCTTTCCCTCGTCTTCACGCTTGCCTTCCTAGGCATGGCCGCGACCGCGCAGGTCGTGCCCGGCGCGTCCGACCCGGCGACGGCGCCCGATCGCGCCACCGCCGAGGCGCTCTTGCACATCTCTCCTCCGGTCGTGCTGGAACGCGTCGACGACGGCGTTCCGGGCTGGACGGTGCACGACGCGCAGGGCCTGGCGGGCTACATCGGCTCGACCTGGGAAATCGCCGCCTCGGTCGGCTATTCCGGCCGCCCGCTCGAGGTGCTGGTGGCGATCGACCCGCAGGCCGTCATCACCGGCGCCAGGCTGGTCCGCCATAACGAGCCGGTGCTGACGCTGGGCATTTCCGATCAGGACATCGCGCATTACGTGTCGGGCTTCGCCGGCCACGACCTGCGCAAACCGTTCGAGCAGACCGAGGCCGGGCTGCCCGACGTGATCAGCCGCGCCACCGTGTCGACCGGGGTGATCCGCGACGGCATCCTGCGCACCGCACACGCCCTGGCCGCCGGGCGCGGGCTGATCGACATCGGCGGCGGGGTCGACCGGCTGACCTGGCACCCGGCGGTCTGGGGCGATCTGATCGAAACCGGCGGGCTGGCACAGGGCGTTCTGTCGATGGGTGACGCGGCCCGGATATTTGCCGGGGCCAAGGTGCCGGTCACGGCGGGCGACGGCGATTTTTTGCACCTCTGGGCCGGGCTGGCCGGGCCGCCCACCGTGGGGCAGAACCTGCTGGGGCAACAGGAATACACCACCGCCGTGGGCGGGCTGAACCCCGGAGAATCGGCGCTGATCGTGCTGTCCTCGGGGCTTTATTCGCATCGCGGCACCGGCTGGCGGCGCGATGGTCTCTTCGACCGGCTCAGCGTGGTGCAGGGCGAGACCCGCTGGCAGCCTCTGGCGGCCGATTTCCACCTGGTCGAGCGGTTGCGCATCGACGGCGCGCCCGAGATGAAGGAGATCAGCCTGTTCCGGATGCCCGCGGCCATCGACCCGCTTCTGCCCTTCACGGTCGAGGTGCGCGCCACCCGGCCCGACGCCGCGGGGCAGCAGATCGCCACGGTGATCGCCGCCGACTATACGCTTCCCGATGGGTTCCGCACCGCGCCGCCGCCCGCGCCCGAACCGCTCTGGCGCCGTTCCTGGGCCGAGAGCCGGCTGGCCATCGGCATCACCGGCACGATGCTTGCCGCGCTGGCGCTGATGTTTCTGGCGCAAGAGTGGATCACCCACCGGCCCCGGCTGTGGCGCGGTCTGCGGCTGGGGTTCCTGACGGTCACGCTGGTGGTGCTGGGCTGGGGTCTGGGCGGGCAGCTCTCTATCGTGCAGGTGGTGGCCTTCCTGCATTCCCTGCTGAACGGTTTCCAGTGGGAGACCTTCCTGATCGAGCCGGTGATCTTCCTGCTCTGGGGCTTCGTCGCACTTGGCCTGCTGTTCTGGGGGCGGGGCGTCTATTGCGGCTGGCTGTGCCCGTTCGGTGCGCTGCAAGAGCTGCTGAACGCCGCCGCCACCCGCCTGGGCATTCGCCAGATCGAGGTGCCGCAGGCGCTGCACGAACGGCTCTGGATCCTGAAATACACCGCCTTCGTCGGCATCATCGCGCTATCGTTCTATTCGATGCACGACGCGCTTGTCGTGGCCGAGTTCGAGCCGTTCAAGACCGCGATCTCGATGCGGATGCTGCGGGCCTGGCCCTTCGTCCTCTTCGTCGTGGCGCTGCTGGTCGCGGGGCTGTTCATCGAGCGGTTCTATTGCCGCTACCTCTGTCCGCTGGGGGCGGGGCTGGCGATTCCGTCGAAGCTGAAGATCTTCGACTGGCTGCACCGCCGCCCGCAATGCGGCCGCGAATGCCGGCTGTGCGAAACAAGATGCACCGTCGGCGCGATCGACCGGCTGGGGCGGATCAACCCCAACGAATGCGTGCTGTGCCTGCGCTGTCAGGTGATCATGAACGACGGCACGCAATGCCCGGTGCTTAAACGCCGTGCCCGCTCTCAGCCGAGCCCGCAGGACACCCCCAAAACAGGCGCCCAGACGGGAGAGGCGATATGATCACCGCCTTCATGCGCCCGATGTCAGCGGGCTACCGCGTGTTCTTCCTGCTGGCCGGCCTCTCCGCCGTCGCCACGTTCTGGCCCGTGTTCCGGGGCGCGCGGGCGACATCGCATATGGAGGGTACCGCATGAGCATGACACGCCGCCGTTTCCTGACGATGTCCGCCGTGGCGCTGACCCTGCCGCGCCCGTCCGCCGCCGCCACAACCGCCGAACCCGCGATCTGGCGGGGCCGGGCGCTGGGCGCCGATGTCAGCCTGCGTATCGTGGGCCTCGACCGCGCGGCCAGCGCGCGGCTCTGGCGCCGGGTAAGCCATACGCTGGCGCAGGTCGAGGCGCGGTTCTCGCTGCATCGCGCGTCCGAGCTGACCCGGCTGAACGCCACTGGCCTGCTGGTCAACCCCAGCGCCGACATGCGGGCGCTGATCGCCCTGTCGGACCAACTGCACCGCAGCACGCAAGGCGCCTTCGATCCCAGCGTGCAACCGCTGTGGCTGGCGCTGGCGCAGGCAGGCGACCTGGCCGGGGCGCGCGCCCGAACCGGCTGGCCCCGGGTCGAGATCGCAGCGGACCGTATCCGCCTGGCGCCCGGCATGGCGTTGACCTTCAACGGCATCGCCCAGGGCCACGCCGCCGACCGGATCGCCGATCTGATGCGGCACGAGGGCCTGACCGACGTGCTGATCGACGCCGGAGAGATCGCGGCGCTGGGCGGCAACGCGGGCACGCCCTGGCGCGTCGGCATCGCCGGGCCGGACGGCGCGCCGCTGGCCAACCGCGCGCTGAGGGACCGGGCTCTTGCCACCTCCTCGCCCGGCGCCACGCGGGTGGGGCCGCAGGGCGCGGCGCATATCCTGCACCCCGACGGGCGCGTCCCGCTCTGGCGCACGGTGTCGGTCTCGGCGCCGCGCGCGGTGCTGGCCGATGGCCTTTCGACCGCCTTCTGCCTGATGACGCGCGCCGAAATCGACGCCGCGCTGGCGCAGCACCCCGGCGCGGCGCTGGAATATCTCGGCTGAGGCAGCGAATTCCCGACCGATTGACTTTGGTTAAGGAGGCGAATCGCAGGTCCGGCGAGTTTGCTGCCCAGACAGCAATCTCGAGGGAAGGAAATGCGCGATGCGCGAAGTCATGACCAAGAGCATGGCCCGCAATATCTTCTATGGCGGGTCCGTGTTCTTCATCCTCATATTCGTGGGCCTGTCGGTTCAGTCCCACCGATATATCGTAACCACATCGACCGATAAGGCGACGCTGACCGAGAGCGTGGCCCGGGGCAAGCACATCTGGGAACAGCACTCCTGCATCAACTGTCACACGCTTCTGGGCGAGGGCGCCTATTTCGCCCCCGAACTGGGCAACGTGATGGATCGCTGGGGGGTCGAGCCGGGCGATCATGAACAGGCGTTCGAAATGGTCAAGACCTGGATGGATTCGATGCCGACCGGCATCGAGGGCCGCCGCCAGATGCCCAATTTCAACCTGACTGACGACGATTACCGCGCGATTGCGGACTTCCTGCTGTGGACCAACACGATCCGCACCCAGGACTGGCCGCCGAATGACGCGGGCTGAGGGGAACGAGAACCATGAAATACCCGACACAAAAGATCGCGCTGATTTATTTCGCGGTCGCGCTGGCCCTGTTCGCCGTGCAGGTGACGATGGGCCTTGTCATCGGCTGGATCTATGTCAGCCCCAACTTCCTGTCCGAAATCCTGCCGTTCAACATCGGCCGGATGCTGCACACCAACTCTTTGATCGTGTGGCTGCTGCTGGGGTTCTTCGGAGCGGCCTATTACCTGATCCCGGAAGAGGCCGAGCGTGACGTTCATTCGCCCTTCCTGGCTTATCTGCAACTGGCCATCCTTGTGGCCGGCACGGCGGGCGTGGTGGTGACCTACCTGTTCAACCTGCTCGATGGCAGCTTCCTGTTCGGCAACGAGGGCCGCGAGTTCATCGAACAGCCGCGCTGGGTCAAGGCGGGCATCGTCGTGGCGGCGCTGATCTTCCTCTACAACATCTCGCTGACGGTGCTGAAAGGGCGCAAGACGGCGATCTCGAACATCCTGCTCCTCGGCCTGTGGCTGCTGGCGCTGCTGTTCCTCTTTGCCTTCTACAACCCCGCCAACCTGGCGCTGGACAAGCAATACTGGTGGTTCATCGTGCACCTCTGGGTCGAGGCGACGTGGGAGCTGGTGATGGCCTCCATCCTGGCCTTCCTGATGCTGAAACTGACCGGCGTGGACCGCGAGGTGGTCGAGAAATGGCTTTATGTCATCGCCGCGCTGGCTCTGTTCTCGGGCATCCTGGGGACCGGGCACCACTATTACTGGATCGGGATGCCGGGCTACTGGCAATGGATCGGCTCGATCTTCTCGACCCTCGAGGTGGCGCCGTTCTTCGCGATGATGGCCTTTGCCTTCGTGATGGTCTGGAAGGGCCGCCGCGACCACCCGAACCGCGCCGCCCTGCTGTGGAGCCTCGGCTGTGCCGTCATGGCCTTTTTCGGCGCGGGGGTCTGGGGCTTCCTGCATACGCTGCACGGGGTGAACTACTATACCCACGGCACCCAGATCACCGCCGCGCACGGGCACTTTGCCTTCTACGGCGCCTATGTGGCGCTGAACCTGGCGATGTTCTCCTATGCGATGCCGGTGCTGCGCAACCGCGACCCCTATAACCAGGTGCTGAACATGGGCGCCTTCTGGCTGATGTCCGCCGGGATGGCCTTCATGACCTTCACGCTGACCTTCGCCGGCACGATCCAGACCCATATGCAGCGGGTCGAGGGCGTCGATTACATGACGGTTCAGGATCAGCTCTGGGTGTTCTACGTCATGCGCTTCGGCTCGGGCGTGGCGGTGGTGCTGGGCGCGTATCTGCTGATCTACGCGCTGGCCTTCCCGCGGCGCGAGGTCGTCAAGCCGGGCCCGGCCCAGTCGGGCAAGGCCGCCGAAACCCCTGCGGAGTGAGCGAGATGAACGCGCATATCAGAACGGAGGGGGCGGCAGACGCCCCCTTCTACCTGCCCCAGGGTGACGAGTGCGAGATATTCGCCACCGCCGCCGCCAACAACCTTCCCCTGCTGCTCAAGGGCCCGACGGGCTGCGGCAAGACGCGCTTCGTCGCCCATATGGCGGCAAGCCTCGGCCGGCCGCTTTATACCGTGGCCTGCCATGACGATCTGTCGGCGGCCGACCTGATCGGGCGCTACCTTCTGAAAGGGGGCGAAACCGTCTGGGTCGATGGCCCGCTGACCCGCGCGGTGCGCGAAGGCGCGATCTGCTACCTCGACGAGGTGGTCGAGGCCCGCAAGGACGTGACCGT
>JAGRDO010000019.1:48349-49846 GCA_020447005.1 Paracoccaceae bacterium | reverse complement strand
TGCCGATCGACCGCACCGGCGAAGAGCTTGAGGCGGCACCGGGCTTCATGCTGGTGGCCTCCTACAACCCCGGTTACCAGAACATCCTCAAGACCCTGAAACCCTCGACCCGGCAACGCTTCCTGTCGGTGGAATTCGATTTCCCCGCGCAGGCGCACGAGGTTGCCGTCGTCGCCCGCGAAAGCGGGCTGGCCGAGGATCGCGTCGTGCCGCTGGTGCGGCTTGCGGCCAAGCTGCGCGATCTCAAGGGGCAGGACCTCGAGGAGGGGGTATCGACCCGCCTGGTGATCTATGCCGCGACGCTGATCCGTCAGGGGATGCCGGTCGACCGCGCCATCCTGGCCGCGATGATCGAGCCGCTGACGGACGACGCGGATGTGAAACGCGGGCTCCTCGACCTTGTCACCGCCATCTTCGGGTGAGGCAAAGCGATGACATCGGTTGAAATCGAGCCATGGGAACCCGAAGAAACCGTCGGGAAACTGTGGCACGCCTATGCCAGCCGCCTGGACGCCGACGGTGTCCACGACCGAGCCCGCGTCGGCTTGTCCGAGGTCGGCGGGCGGCTGGCAGTTCTTTTCCGGGGTCTCGGCGGCGGCCATTCCGTCGAGATCAAGCCGGTGGCCGAGGAAACCTCGCACCACCGGCTGTCCTGGCTGCGCCGCCTGGGCACCTGGGCCGATACCGCCCCGCGCGCCAGCTTCGACGGCGCCGCCCTGCGTCTGCCCGAGACGCTGGCGGTCTTCCCGGCGCGCGAGGCGAACGCCGCGCTCTACCTCTGGCTGGCGGCCTGCGCCGCGCAGGCCGTGCCGGTGGGTGATCTGCCCGACGATCCCTTGCAGGCCGACCTGATCGCGCTGCACCGCGCCCAGATCACCGTGCGCGCCGCGCTTGACGCCGCGCCGGGGTTCAAGCGCCTTTACAAGGATCTCTGCGGTGCCGTTCTGGCCCTGCGCCGGGTGCCGCCGCTGCCGCCCGCCGAGGCGGCGATTGAGACCGCCCTGCGCGCCCTGCTGGGCGAGGACGACCCGGCGGCGGGCAGCCGCGCCGCCCAGATGCGCGCCGCCATTGACAGTGGCGATGTCGCAAACCTCACCGCGCCGCGCCGCTATCGCCCGATGCGGCCCGTGCCGCTCTGGCCCGACCTGCGGCTGCCGGGGGCCTCGAGCGCCACGGCGATGGAAACCACCGCCGCCGACGGCGCCCCCGATCCCGCCCCCGAGGACGGGCCGGCCCGCCGTGCCCGCCGCCGCGAGGCCGATCAGGCCGAACGTCAGGACAGCCTGATCCTGCACAAATTCGAGGCGATCCTCAGCTTCGCCCAGTTCATGAACATCAACCGCCGCATCGACGAGGATGACGAGGACGATGTCGGCAAGGCCGCCGATGATCAGGACGAAATCGGGCTGGGCCAGATATCGAAGGCCCCGGCGACCCGGATGAAACTCCACCTCGACCTCGCCCCCGAGGATGTCGACCGCGAGGCGCTGTCGGACG
>JAGRDO010000019.1:12901-48216 GCA_020447005.1 Paracoccaceae bacterium | reverse complement strand
GTCAAGCGCCAGTTCGAGGCGCTGCGCCCGGGCCGTATCTCGACCCCCGGCCACCCCGAGGGGGACGAGCTGGACATGGACCGCGCCGTGCGCGCCCGGGTCGATTTCGCCGCGACGGGCGAGGGCACGGATCGGGTCTGGTGCCAGACCCGGCCCGAGAAACGCGATCTGGCGGTGTCGATCCTGCTCGACGTGTCCCGCTCGACCGAGGCCGCAATCCCGGGCCATGGTCATGGCGGTCGCGCCGTCATCGACGTGGAGCGCGAGGCGCTGGCCGCGCTGGCCTGGGGCCTCGACGCCTGCGGCGACGATTTCGCCATTCACGCCTTTTCCTCGCTGCGGCGGCAGCGGGTCTATCTTCAGACCGCCAAGGATTTCGGCGCGCCGATGAGTGCGGCGGTCGAGGGCCGCATCGCCAGCCTGAAACCCGGGTTCTACACCCGCCTCGGTGCCGCGCTGCGCCATGTTTCGGCCGATCTGGCGCGCCAGCCGCGCAAGCGCCGGCTGCTTCTGGTGATCACCGATGGTAAGCCCAACGACCTGGATCATTACGAGGGCCGCCATGGCATCGAGGACAGCCGCATGGCCGTGCGCGAGGCACGCCGCGCCGGTCAGGCCGTGTTCGGCATCACCGTGGATCGCAACGCCAAGGCCTGGTTTCCGCGCATCTTCGGGCAGGGCGGCTTTGCCGTGATCCCCGACGCCGACAAGCTGACCCAGACCCTGCCGCGCATCTACCGCGAGTTAGTGGGGACGACATAACCGACGAGCACGCGCAAGAGACCGGCTTTCACGCCCTGCCGGGGGATCTGATGATGTGGATCCTGATCATCTCGGAACTCGTCGTGTTCGGCGCCGGGCTGATCGCCTTCATGGGCGTGCGGCTGACCGATCCGGCAGGCTTCACCGCCGCGCAGGGGCACCTCAACGCCACTGCGGCGGGGGCGAATACCATCATCCTCGTCACCTCGGGTTGGCTGGCCGCGCTGGCGCAGCACGCGGGCGCGGCGGGCCGGGTGGCGCGGCTGCGGCTGATGCTGGCGGGGGCGGCGGTTCTGGGCGCGCTCTTCCTCTGGATCAAGGGGATGGAATACGCCGGCAAGGCGGCGCAGGGCATCGACGTCGAGACCCACCCGTTCTTCACCTTCTACTACCTTCTGACCGGGTTCCACGCGCTGCATGTGGCGGCCGGGATCGTCATCCTGGCGCTGGTCGGCTGGAAACCCACCCTGCGCAATCTGGAGGTCGGCACCGCCTTCTGGCATATGGTCGATCTGGTCTGGGTGCTTCTTTTCCCCATCATCTACTTGCTGAGGTGACGCGATGACGGCAACGCAAGGATGGCTGACACTGGTGGCGCTTTCCGCCGGCAGCACGCTGATCGCCTGGGGGGGCGGGACAGGTGCCTGGGTCAATCTGGCGATCCTGGCGCTGGCCTGGGCCAAGGCGCAGATCGTCCTCAACGTCTATCTGGGCCTTGCGAAGGTGCCGGGCTGGAGCCGCGGTTTCGCCCTTGTCCTCGGCCTCTTCATGCTGGCTGCGATGGGGCTGGCGGCGGGGGCGGTCTGAGATGGGCTGGATCGAATTCGCCCTGGCGATGGGCCTTTTCATGGCGTCGCACCGCATTCCGGCGGCGCTGGGTGTGAAGGATGCGCTGACCCGCGCGCTGGGGCCGCGCGGCTATACCGCACTTTTCAATATCGCCTCGCTTCTGCTGCTGTGGTGGGTGATCGCGGCGGCGGGGCGGGCGCCGGTGGTGGACCTGTGGTATCAGACCCCGGCGGCGCGCTGGGCGGTGAACATCGCCATGCCGCTGGCCATCGCGCTGTCGGCCTTCGGTGTCGCCGCGCCCAATCCCTTTGCCTTCGAGGGGCGCGCCACCGGCTTCGACCCGGCCCGCCCGGGCATCGCAGGGGTGACGCGCCAGCCGCTGCTCTGGGCGTTCTTGCTGTGGTCGGGGGCGCATCTGTGGGCCAATGGCGACCTGGCGCATGTGATCCTGTTCGGCACCTTCGCGCTCTTTTCCGCGCTGGGCATGAAGATCGTCGAGACGCGCCGCCGCCGCGCCATCGGGCAAGAGGACTGGGTACGCCTGACCGCACAGACCGGGCTGATCCCCTTCGCCGCGCTTGCCGCCGGCCGCTGGCGGCCGCGCGGCCTGCCGTCATGGACACGGCTGACGATCACCCTGGCGGGCTGGGCGCTGATCTGGCACCTGCACGAGCCGGTGATCGGCGTCTATCCCGCGCCCTGATCGCGGCCCAGATCCCGAAATGCGCCGGCCCTGTTCGCGGCCCTCGTCTCGGGTCGGGGCGGCGGCATTGGCGGCGTCGATCGCGGCAAGCGCGTCGTCAAAGCGGGCACTGTCGGACCGGGCGCCTATGCTCTGGCGAAGGCGTTGGCCGGATCGTCCTCGACATAGTCGCGCAGCGCGTCCAGATCGGCGATGTCGGCGGTGTTCTGGGTGATCCTCACGCCTACCGGCTTCAGCTTGGCGAAGGCGCGGCTCAGGCTTTCGGGTTTCATCCCCAGACGCCCGGCGATCAGCACCTTGTCATAAGGCAGGCGCACGGCGCATTCGCCCCGGTCGCAGGGCGCCAGTTTCAGCAGGAATTCGGCCACCCGCTGCGCCCCGGTGCGCGCCTTCAGCGCCTCGACCTGGGCCACCAGCGAATGCAGGTGGGAGAAGGTCGCCGACAGGATCGACAGCGCCATCTCGGGATTCTCGCGGATCGCATTCAGGAACTGCGACGCCTCGATGCGGATCAGCCGGCAGAACGTCACCGCCTCGGCCGAGACCGGATAGATGTCGTTGCGGAACGCCACCGCCTCGCCAAAGCTTCGGCCCTTGGTGAACACGCCCACCACAGCCTCGGCGCCGCTCGGTGCGATCCGGTAAAGCTTTACCCAGCCCTCCGCCACAATGTAGATCCCGCGCGCCTGTTCGCCCTGAAGAAAGATCGTCGCGCCGCGGTCGAACTCCAAAGCGCGGGAGCTATCGAGCAGTCTGGATTTCAATTCCTCCGGCAGTTCCTGAAGCAACAGACTGCTGGCTGCCATTTTGTAGTCCTGATCGTGCAGTCTTGGCATGGTTGTTGCAGTCGCTCCTGAAGAAAATGCAGCGTAATTATCCAACTGTGACAAAATCCAGGTCGGTCGGCGGCATCGGCATTTCCACTTATGGCTGTGGAAAACACACTTGGTTGACCGAACCAACCATCTTCTCGGTGCATGCCTATCATTCGGCCTCTGCGATGGGTATAGCAAAAGCACAGAATAGCCCCTGAAAGAAGCCCTCCGTTGTTGCTTTGCGAATGGTCGCGCCCTGTCTGCTACATCAATGCGCCGTGTGGCCAGGTGTTCAGTCCCGGTATTTGGTGGATCGGGTTCAAGATGAAACCGTCCAAAGCCGCTTCGTCCGACGCGCCACGCCATAACCATCGTGTCCACTATCGGAGGTTGACACGATCCGCCTATCTCACCACGCGGCAGCACGGTCGGGCCGGACGCTTGCCGGCTGTCTGTACCGCTTAGAAGTTCGTCGCGGATTTCGCCCGCGGCATGTACCGCTGGACGACCCCGGTAACGTTGTCGGCGCCAAAGCCTTCGGCGGAAGCGGCGCGGTAGACCGCGCCAGCTGCCTGCGCCATCTGCATCGCCTGGCCGAGGCCGTTGCCCATCTCTGCGGCCAGCATCAGATCCTTGGCGATCAGGTCGATGGGCGCGGCGGGGGCAAAGTTCCGCGCCAGCATGGCACCGCCCGCCGCCGTCGCCGCCGGGCTGGCGACAGGGGTTGCCCCAATGATCTCGAGAGACCGGGCCGGTTCGAGGCCGGCCTTGGCCGCCATTCCCAGCAGTTCGGCGATGGTGGCCAGTTGCGCCGCGAAGAGCGTGTTGACCATCAGCTTGACGACGGAACCCGCGCCAGCACCGCCCGCGTGGTGGACGGCGCCGCCCATCGCCAGAAGCACGGGCTGCGCGCGTGCGACATCCGCGGCCGCGCCGCCTGCCATGAAGATCAACTGTCCGGCCTCGGCCTGCGGGCGCGAGCCGGCCAGCGGGGCATCGAGATAGGCCACGTCCCGCCCCCTGGCCGCCGCGTGAAGCGCCGCGACATGGGCAGGCGACAGGGTCGACATCTCGACCCCCAGCGTGCCCTTTGCCATCCCCGCCAGCGCGCCGCTTTCGCCGTCCAGCCAGACGGCATTCGATGCCGCGTCGTCATAGACCATGCTCAGCACGATTTCGGCGCCGGTCGCGGCAGCTTTCGGTGTATCCGCGATCCGTGCGCCCCTTCGGGCCAGCGGCTCGGCAGCGGCGGGTGTGCGGTTCCAGACGGTCACGTCGAACCCCGCGTCGATCAATCGGGTGGCCATGCGGCTGCCCATGGCGCCGAGGCCGAGGAAGGCGATTCTGGTCATGATCTTGTCTCCGGGTCAGGCCACTTCGGCCTGTGTTTCGATGGTGAGCGGGGCGGCTGCGACGGCGTCGAGCGGGACCCGTCGTGATGGCTGTAGGTAAGTGTGACCCATGGTGCAGTATTCGCAGCCGTGAAACACGTTGATCGACTGGTAGACGACCTGCTGTTCGACGGGTGAAAGGCTGGACTGCGCGATCAGGCCGAACAGCGTGTCATAGCCGATCAGGGCGGCCGGGCTTTCGGCGAGGATGGCGTGCAGTTTGGGGGTGAAACCCCAGGCTTTCGTGACGGCGGCGAGAGCATCGCGGCTGCCGTCGGGGGCGGTGTCGGGGGTATGGAGGGTGAAGTCGGGCATGGTGGGCTCCGGTAGCTTGGGTGGTTGGATGCGCCCAAGGTATTGCGGCGAAAAGCGCCGAAAAATGATTGTTTATGCTGCACACTCATGCAAATAACGCACGAATGGATCCGGCCGATCTTGCCCTTCTTCTCGATGTCGCCCGCACCGGCAGCTTTGCCGGAGCCGCCCGCGCGCGCGGGGTCGATCCCTCGTCGATCGGCCGCACCGTGGCAGGTATCGAGGCCGATCTCGGCATTCGCCTGTTCGAACGCACCACGCGGCGGATGGAGATGACCGAGGCGGGCGAGCGCTACCTGGCCCGCATTGCACCGCTTCTGGAAGAAATCGCCCAGGCCGGGGACGAAGCCCGCGACGCCAGCGCCGCGCCGTCGGGGACGCTGCGCCTGTCGGCGTCTGTCACCTTCGGCCAGCGGGTCATCGTGCCCCGCCTTGGCGCGTTTCGCGCCGCCCATCCGGCGATCCGGGTCGAAGGCGTCTTCACCGACGCGAATGTCGACCTTGTCGCGGACCGCATCGACCTCGCGGTGCGCCTTGGTCCGGGGGTCGAGGGCGATCTGATCGTGTCCAAGCTGATGGACACCCACTACAGGGTCGTGGCCGCGCCCGACTATCTTGCAGGTGCGGCGCCGCTGGAGCGCCCCGAGGACATGGCCCGCCACCGGGCCGTCCTGTTTCCGTTTCGCGACTTCCGGTCGCGCTGGCTCTTCCGCGACGCTCGGGGGAAAGTGGTCGAACAACCTGTCGATGGCGAACTGGTCCTGACGCCGGCGCTGGCCCTGCGCGGGGCCTGCCTTGCCGGCCTTGGACCGGCACTCTTGCCGGACTGGCTGATCGGCGACGATGTCGCGTCAGGCCGGCTGGTGCGCTGCCTGCCCGAATGGGAAGTCACCGCAACGACCTTCGATACCGCCGCCTGGCTGGTCTACCCCAGCCGGAGCTATCTGCCGGCCAAGGTGCGGGCGATGATTGATTTTCTAAGAGATACAACAGGTTGACGAATTCTCGCTGTGGGCGAAGAGCGGAGAAGGTCGGCTGGCAGGCCGGCCTCGTCCGCCATACGGCGCCCGAGGACATCCCCAATCCGGGAACCTTTTCCGATCCGCTGCATCCAATGGGTCAGGTAGCCCCGACAGGTGCTGCCTTGCTCAGGAAAGGATGAGACATGAAAAGACTTCTGCCGCTGACCGTTGCGTTGCTATTTGCGACCACGGGCGTTTCCATGGCACATGACGCAAAGGCGCTGGAACAGTCGCCGCCGGGTGAACCCTATGTGCAGGTCAGCGAAGCGCTGCCGATGCCGGAATTCATCCCCGGCCTCGGGACGCTTTTCGTCGATCCGGCGAAGCTGCCCGCGGGCCCGTTCCTTGCCTATGACCACGATGGCAAGCTGTCGGCGACCATCTACATGGTTCCGCTTGAGGATCTTCAGAACGGGACGGCCTATAACGATCTGGCGATCGGGTCCCACACTGTCGCGGGCGTCGACATCTATTTCAACGCGGGTCATCCCGGCGTGGAAAAACCCCATGCCCATGTCGTGCTCTACCACGATGACGGCGCCAAGGAACGGCTTGCGAAATGAGACCGTCGCGTCGCATGGTTCTGATCGTCGGGGGTGGCGCGCTTGCCACCCTCACCTTACCCGCCCGGTCCTTTGCCGGCCCGACCGAGATCATCGAGATGCGCGGCACGGCGCATGGCGAACGCATCTGGTTCTCGCCGCGTGGCCTTGCGGTTGCGCCCGGCACGACCATTCGTTTCGTGAACCGGGATCCGGGCAACAGCCACACGACCACCGCCTATCACCCTGACATCCTCGACCGAAAACGCCGAATCCCCGAAGCCGCGCAACCCTGGGACAGCGACTTCCTGATGCCGGACGAGAGTTTTGAAATCACTCTTACCGTGCCGGGTGTGTATGACTATTATTGTCAGCCCCACGAAATGGCGGGAATGGTGGGGCGTATCGTGGTCGGTCGCCCGCAAGACCCCGGCTGGGAGGGCCCCAGCGCCGATACGGAGGATGTCATGGCCGACGCACTGACGATGTTCCCCCCGGTCGCGGAAATCCTGCAACGGGGCCGCATCGATCCGGAGGCGCAGCAATGACCACGCGATCCCAGCCCAGACAAGCTGGACATGGCGCTGTCATGAACGCGCCGGAGGCAGAGCTTGTGCGCGATGCCCGATCCGGAAGCGAGGCGGCGGTGCGCGAGTTGATCCGGCGGCTCAACCCAAGGCTCTTCCGCGTCGCGCGCGGTATTGCGCAAAGCGATGCCGAAGCCGAGGAGGTGGTGCAGGAGGCTTATCTTGCTGCCTTTACCCGTCTTGATCAGTTCAGCGGTGCTTCGGCCTTTTCGACCTGGATCACCCGCATCGCCATCAATGTCGCGCTCATGCGAGCCCGACGCGCCCAACCGCATCAGGAATACGATACAGTGACCGAACCCGACACATCGCAAGTCCTGGCCTTTCCCGGTCGAAGACCGGAAATGCCGGATGTCGCCCTTGCCCGCACCGAAATCCGCGACCTTCTTGAACGCGCCGTTTCGGGCCTGCCGCCCGACATGCGGCTTCCGTTCCTGCTTCATCATTCCGAAGGCATGAGCATAGAGGAGATCGCCCGCGACCTCTCGCTGAACCCGATCACCGTCAAGACACGTCTGTTCCGTGCCAGGCGCCGCTTGCGGCAGTCGCTGGAGCAGCAGGTCCAGGGCGGGTTCGACGCGATCTTTCCCTTCGATGGGGCGCGGTGCCGGGACATGGCAGACCGGGTCGTTACCGGCTTGCAAGCCCGGGGGCATGTTCTGAGGCGGTAACGAAAGCTCGGCGGCACCAAAGATCGCCGTGTCGCGCGCATCGGGCGGGGCGCATTCGTCTGGCTCTCGGATCCTGTCTGGACTTTTCCCGCGCAAAGTATTCTGTGTCGCGCCTGCGTGAAACAGGCCGGATCGATGCTGCCAGAGGGAACCCACATATCACGGCGGCACCGCCGTATCTCGGCTTTCGGCCCGGCGATCGGCCGCAGCGCTTTGGTCGACCTCGCGCGCGGTCCGCTGGGAGCGGGATTGGCCTTCGTCATCGCGGGGGCGGTGCTGCTCTTGCCGACAATAGACCGTCATGACGGGTTCTTCCTGATCGCACCGTTCGGAGCGTCGGCAGTCCTGCTTTTTGCGGTCCCCAACAGCCCTCTTGCCCAGCCCTGGTCAGCGGTCGTCGGCAACGGGATATCTGCCTTCATGGCCGTCCTGGTGCTTTCCGTCGTCAGAGAACCGATTGCTGCCGCGGCGCTGGCCCTTTGCCTTGCGATCTTTGCGATGGTGCTGTCGCGGTCGCTGCACCCTCCGGGCGGGGCCGTGGCGCTGGTTGCTGCGCTCGACCCCGGTCTCATCGACCGTCTGGGGTTGGGGTTCGTCGTGGCGCCGGTGATCGCGGGCACGGCGGTGCTCGTCGGTCTGGCGATCATCTGGCATCGGCTGACCGGACGGACCTATCCCTTTCGACAGCCGGATGCCCTCGGCCCTCACGGTACCACGGACAAGACACCCGGGCAGCGGCTCGGCCTTGATACGGAAGACTTGCGTCAGATACTTGAGGCACACCGCCAGTCCAGCAACCTTGGTATTGAGGATTTGGGGAGGTTGATCGCTTCGGCGGAACAACTGGCGGCCGCCCACAAGATGGACGCGCTGACATGCGAGACGTTCATGTCACGGGATCTCGTGACGGTATCCCCCGGGACGACCGCGGGACGCGTTGCCGCACTCTTTCGCACGCATGGCTTTTCGTCCATTCCGGTCGTGACCGGGGACAACCGGCTTGAAGGGGTGATCTTCCAGATCGACCTGATCCGCAGCGCGCGTCGTGCCGCCCGCAGCAGACATAGCGGCTTTCTGGCGGCCCTGTCCCACCTGATCAGTGCAGCCGATCGCAAGTCTCCGCGCGCGCGGGACATAATGTCGGTGGGTCTTCCCACGGTTTCGAAGGATGTTCCGGTCGGTGCATTGCTCCCGCTGCTGGAAGACGGACGCGCCGAAGCCGTGCCCGTCATGGAAGATGACCGTATCATCGGCATCGTCACCAGATCCGACCTCGTGTCCGCTCTGGCCCGCAACGCTGTACGATCCACGGCTGCGTAGAACTGCCTTTCCGGGCATGATCGTCCTATAAGGGGGCAACAGGGGGCCCGGGTCGGGATCGCCCTGCAACCGACTGACCTTGGCCTCGCTCGATTGATCCTCGCTCCAGAAACCGACGCTACCCCGGTCCTCACATGGGCGTGTTCCGCTTCGAAATGGTATCAGGGCTGTGTGGCAAGGCATGGGGCGGCCTCCGCATCGGCCGAAAATCCGGATCGGGCGGGGCCTTGCGCCGGTTCTCGGCAATCCGGGGGCCGGAAATCTGACGGCGAAGCACCTGATCCGGACAGTCGTGCCGGGCCGCGCATCATGTTCCGGGAAGAAAAGACCTGCGGTGTCAGAATGCCGTTCGGCCCTATGTTTTCAAAACTGACGTGCAAGAAAGGATGTCATCATGCCCAATACTGTCCGTCTGCACCGCGTCATCGCGGCGAAGCCCGAAAAGGTCTATCGGGCCTTTCTCGAACCCGACGCCGTAGCCAGTTGGCTGCCTCCTTACGGCTTTCTTTGCACCGTGCATGAGCTGAAGCCCGTGGTGGGCGGCAAGCACCGGATGTCGTTTCGCAACTTCACCACCGGCCACAGCCATTCCTTCGGCGGCGAATACAAAGAGCTCGTCCCCGGCGAACGGCTCGTCTACACGGACCGGTTCGATGATCCGAACCTGCCCGGCGAGATGACGGTGACCGTTACGCTGAAGGCCGTTTCGGCCGGCACGGAGATGTCGGTCGTACAGGAAGGCGTTCCAGACGTGATCCCGCTGGAGGCCTGTTATCTCGGCTGGCAGGACAGCCTTCGCAAGCTCGCGAAGCTCGTGGAGCCGGACATCGACCGATAGCCGGAACCCCGCCGGCGTGAGGTCATGGAACTGCGATCTGACAGAGTGGCGCTGAGAGAGGTCGTGGACGGGCTGAGGCCTGGGAACCGACTGCTCAAGAAACGCATGACCGGGGCAGGGGAGGGCGACGGATGAGATACCGGGCCGAAGCGAAGCACGGGATCATCCGCACTGCCGAGGCGTTACATTTGCCGGCCCGGCAAACCCCGAGGCTGGGCGGGGCGATCAAGAAACCGACCATCCGAAAATGCCGCCCAGAGCGCCAAGCCGTGGCCGCCTGAACGCAAACAAGCACCGAACCCGTGCCTCTGCCATGAAACCGCCCCGGTTTTTCATAAAACCATGACCACTGACAGCATACGAGGGCATTGCCAGCGCCGAAGCCGCCGTTCTTTCGCCGCAACGGGCGCGGGGATCGTCTTCAAAAATCCAAACAGACCAAACGCATGATGGTTTCGATGTTGAAAGCCAGCCTTTCCTCCAATGCGGCCGGGGCCATCAGGTCACGCTGGAAAACGATGGAGCCGGTGAAGCGGTTCGTGAGGTAGTAGTACCCGATTGCCGCAATCGTGATGTTCAGTTGTACGGGATCGATCCCGGGGCGGAACACGCCTTCTTGCACACCACGGTCCAGCAGCGCGCCGACCATGCCGACAAAGCGTTTGAACAGGACCTCGATCTTGTCCGACTGCTTCAGGTGGCGGGCCTTGTGGAGGTTTTCGCTGTTGACCAGGGTTATGAACTCAGGGTTCTTCAGATAGTAATTCCAGGTGAACCGGATCAGCTTCTCAAGGGCTTCGCGCGCTGGCAGATGCTCCAGCTCCAGCGCCTGTTCCGCCGTTCGGATATCGGTGTAGGCATCTTCAAGAACAATTCGGAACAAATCCTCCTTGTTTCCGAAGTAATGATAGATCATCCGCTTGTTTGCCTTCGCCCGGTCGGCAATTTCATCAACGCGCGCTCCGCTCAAGCCGCTCTTTGCGAATTCCTTCTTGGCTGCCGCGAGGATCCGCGACTGCGTGGCATCCGCGTCGCGGATTTTCTTCGTTGTTTTCACTGCCATGTCTTCACCGAATCTTGTCACTTTCCTTGAGCTTGGTGGCGCTATCACCCGAATGGTCAAAATCCGCTTCTTGCGCAGCACTTTATGCGATGAACCAGCTTTATCATAGGGCTTGACTTGGCAATCCGTAAAGAAGTAACTAGTTAGTGCATTATGTGCCTTTTGCCTTGCGACACGGGTTGACGAGGCGGAAGGCTTCGAATGTACGCAGCTTGATCGCGACTGACCCGGCCAGAAGCCGACAAAGGGAGAAAACCAATGTCTACGTTCATCAAGGACTTCATCGAGAAAGAGAAGATCAACCGTCGGAATTTCCTGTTTGCCTCGGCCTATGGGCTTGGCGGCGTTGCCGCCATGGGCGCCTTGGGGCCCGGCATGGCGCGGGCGGCATTGACCGATCCGACCATCGCATGGTCTTATCGCAACCGCACCAATCCCTATTGGAACGAGATCGTTTCCGGCGGCGAAGCTTTCGTGCAAAGCCTCGGGATGTCGAAAGACGCGCTGACCCACCTGATCAATGAAGGCTCATCCGAGAAATCTCTGGCAGACGTCAAGGCGATCCTTGCCAAAACCGGTGGCAATCTGGCACTGGCCATCGACACCAACGACGCGCCGAACGCACGCCCCGTGGTCGAGGCCGTGGCAGAGGCGGGTGCCTATGTCTCGACCCTGTGGAACAAGACCGATGACCTCCATCCTTGGGATTTCGGCGACAACTATGTCAGCCACATGAGCTGGTCCGACGAAGGCCCCGCCGAGCAGACCGCGCGCATCCTTTTGGACGCCATGGGCGGCAAGGGCGGCGTCGTGCATCTGGGCGGCATCGCGTCCAACAACCCGGCCATCGAGCGGCTGAACGGTCTCAAGAACGCGCTGAAGGATTATCCGGATGTCGAACTGCTGGCGGCCGAGCCGGCCGACTGGGACACCCAGAAGGCCAACCAGGTGATGTCCGCCTTCCTGACCCGCTATGGAGACGAGATCACCGGCGTGCATTGCGCCAACGATACCATCGCTTATGGCGTTCTTGAGGCGCTGCGTGCCGAGGGTATCGAGGATATGCCCATCGTTTCCTACGACGGCAACCCGCAGGCCGTTCAACTTGTTTCAGAGCGCAAGATCCTCGCCACTGTCTTCACCAACCCGCATTGGGGTGGCGGCATCACGGCGGCCCTTGCCTATCACGCGGCCATCGGCACCTTCAAACCCTCCGAAGAGCCGAACGCGCACCGCGAGTTCTACGGCCCGACCATCATGGTGCAGCCGGACGACGCGCTGGAGTTCAAGGCGAACTATCTCGACAGCGTCCCGACTTACGACTGGACGGACTTCTGGGGGCCGTCGAACGGACCCATCGTTTACAAATAACCAAGAAACTGGCCAGCCGGGCCACTGGTCCGGCTGGTTCACCCGGAAAGCCGTTGCCGCATCGGTAACGCAAAAGCGCTTTGGGGAGGAAGCACTTTGGCCATAACTCGAACTGCCGAAAAGCCAGGCATGGGGTCCCGCATAAGACGCGAAACGCTGGTGAAGTGGGCGCCACTTCTGGTGTTGATCGTGCTCTGCGCCTTCTTTGCGGCAATGGAGCCACGGTTTCTGTCGACGCGGAACTTCGCACGCATCCTTATTGCCGCGTCACCCGCGCTTATGGTGGCCATCGGCGTCACGTTCGTCATCATCATGGGATCGATCGACCTTTCGATGGAAGGCACGGTTTCCGTTTGCGCCGTTGCCTTCGCATTCTGCTTTCTTTGGCTAGGCGGTACCCTGGCCAGTTGGGCTTGGTTGGCGTTGCCTGTCGCGATGCTTGTCGGCGCCGCGCTTGGCTTCATCAACGGATTGGTTCACGTCAAGCTCAGGATCCCGTCTTTCATGGCCTCTCTCGCCATGGGATTTGTAGGCACCGGGCTTGCCATGGTGATGACCGGCGGAGATCGCATTCGCATCGAAGACGAACTTTTCCGGTCGCTTCTGACCGAACGCTTTCTCGGGTTTCCCTTGATGGTCTATGTCGCGGGTCTGTTCCTGCTTGTCGCGTGGTTTATTCAGACCCGCACCACATTGGGCCGCAACTTCTATGCAGTGGGCGGGGGCGAAGACCTTGCCATCGCATCGGGCCTGAACGTCAATCGTGTCCGCGTCCTGGGCTTTACGCTGGCCGGTGTGTTCTTTTCAGTTGGCGCGTTGCTGGCAGTGGGCCGCATCGGGATTGCCGAAACAGCGACTGGCAACAACTTCATGTTCCTGTCCATCACTGCGGTGGTTGTGGGTGGTACTGCGTTGTGGGGGGGGCTCGGCGGGGTCTGGAACACCCTCGTGGGTGTGCTGATCGTCTTTGTCATCGGCAATGGCATGGTTGTGATCGGGCTTCCCGGATACGTGCAAGACGGCGTCTTGGGCATTCTTGTGATCCTTGCCGTCATTCTGTCGACCGACCGCAAATCCATCAGCTTTGTGAAATAGGGGCGGTTCGATGTACCAACTGAACAAGGTCGACAAGAAATTCCCCGGCGTTCACGCGCTCAAGGCCGTGGATTTCAAGATCGGACGGGGCGAGATCGTCGGGCTGGTGGGCGAGAACGGCGCCGGTAAATCCACCCTCATGAAAGTGATCTACGGGGCCTACCAGCCAGATGGTGGCACGATCACCATCGATGGCAAGCCCGTCCGGTTCCAGAACCCCCGTCAGGCAATGGATCACGGCATCGGGATGGTGTTTCAGGAGCAATCCCTGATCACGAACCTGACCGTCATGGAGAACATCTTTCTCGGGTTCGAAAAGCAGTTCGTGCGCTTTGGCGTGATCAACTGGGCGGCGATGGCCGAAGCCGCGCGGCATCAGTTGCGCAAGGTCAAACTGGCCATCGACCCGGCCACGGTGACGTCAAAGCTGTCCTTTGCGCAGCGCCAGCTCGTCGAACTGGCCAAGGTGCTGACACTCGAGGAGCGTATCGAAGGCGATCTGGTGATCCTGCTGGACGAACCGACCTCGGTTCTGGCCAAGGAAGAGGTCGAACTTCTGTTCTCTCTGGTGCGCGAGTTGACCAGCCGGGCGTCGTTCATCTTTGTGTCGCACCGCATGGATGAAGTGCTGGAACTGTCCGACCGGATCTATGTGATGAAAGACGGCGAAGTCGTCGATGTCGTCACGCATGACGAGGCGAATATCGATGCGATCCAGCACAAGATGGTCGGCCGTGACGTCGACAAGCAGTACTATCGGGAACAAAAGCAACGGCCTTACGATCAAAGCAGATCATTGGTCCGGTTCGATCGCGTGAGCCTGGCCGGAAAATACAGCGAAATCTCGTTCGATCTGCATCCCGGAGAGGTCCTTTGTCTGGTCGGAACAGAGGGATCCGGGCGCGAAGCGATCCTGCGCACGATCTTTGGACTGGAGAAGCCAAGCACGGGCAGGGTGGAGGTCAAAGGCAAACCCTTTGATCGCGCCAACGCGCAAGAGGCCGTGGCGCGCGGTGTCGGCTACGTCCCCCGCGAGCGGAAGGTCGAGGGCATCGTCAACGGCATGAATGTCTATGAGAATATGACGCTCAGCCAGATGGGGAACTACGCGTCGAACGGTGTTCTGCGAATTGCCGAGGAAAAGGCCCTTGCCGAGGACTGGATCAAACGCCTCTCGATCAAGACACCCGATGTCTACAAGGACTGCGGCGGCCTTTCGGGCGGCAACCAGCAGAAGGTGGTTCTGGCCAAATGGCGGTCTGGCGGGTCCGACATCTTCTTGCTGGATCACCCGACGCGCGGGTTGGATATCGGGGCCAAGGAAGACGTCTACGACATGATCCGGGAAATGTGTGACGACGGTGCGGGGATCGTGCTGGTCGCCGACACGTTGGAGGAAGCCATCGGTCTCAGCCACACGATCCTTGTTCTGAAAGACGGGGAATTCCAGAAACGATTTGACGGGTCGCCGGGCGACAAGCCTTCGCTCTATGACCTTGTCCACCATATGATCTGAGGTATCCGGATATGTCGCTCGAAAAACTCAAGCCGTATTTCCCGTGGATCACTTTGGCCGCGCTGGTTCTTGTGGTCGGGGCGATCAACCCCTCCTTTCTGAACCCGGCCAGTCTCGTCCAGCTGGTGGCGGATATCGTGCCGCTTTTCATCATGGCTTTGGGGATGACCTTTGCCATCTATATCGGTGGCATCGACCTGTCGATGCAGCAGGTCGCCAACCTCGTCACCGTGGTTGCGACCGTATATCTGGTGCAATACGGGATCTTCGTCTCTTTGCTTTGTATCGGAGCCGGTTTCGCAATCGGTGCCATTTCGGGATGGATCACCACCCGTCAGTTCGTGCCGTCCTTCGTTGCAACGCTTGCCATGGGTTTCATTGCTCTGTCCGGCGCACGCTTTCTGTCAGGCGAACGCGCGCTTTCCATGAATGCCGAGGCCCGGGACGCCAGTTTTGGCTGGATGTTCGGAAATACCGCGGGCGTGCCCCATGAGCTGGTTATCGCGGGTATCTTGCTGGCCATTGCGTGGTTTCTTCAGACCCGAACAACATTTGGCCGCGCGCTGAAGGCGGTGGGCGCGGGCGAACTGGCGGCGGTGGCATCGGGTCTGAAGGTGGACAAGATCAAGATCCTTGCCTTTGCGCTGTCGGGCACCTTTGCCGCGATTGCCGGGCTGATGTTTTCGGTCAAACTCTCGGGCGGTGATGCGAACCTTGCGAATGGCTTTCTCATCCTTGCGATCGTGGCCGTGCTGGTCGGCGGAACGCCCCTGACCGGCGGCGTCGGCGGGGTCATCAACACGCTGGTGGGTACGTTGATCGTGGTCGTGATCCGTTCGGCGATGGTCTATCTCGATGTCGATGCCACGATGCAGCAGATGATCTTCGGCGTCATCCTGATCGTCGCCATCGCCATGACCATCGACCGCTCCAAGATGAGGATCGTGAAGTGATGCGCGCGGCCGTCCTCGTCACGCCCGGGCGTTTCGAGATCGAAGAACGCCCGATCCCCAAGCCCGGACCGGGTGAGGCGTTGATCAAGGTGGAGCACGTCGGGATCTGCGGGACAGACCTTCATATCTTCAACGGTCACTATGCCGCTGACAGCCTGCCTATGATCCCGGGTCACGAATTTACCGGCACCGTCGCGGCGGTGGCGGCGGACGTGACCGGGTTGCATGTGGGCGGCAAGGCGGTGGTCGACATGAACATCGGATGTGGCCGCTGCTTCTGGTGCCGCAAGAACGAGATCCTCAATTGCCCGGACATGCGGCAGATGGGGATAACGATGGACGGCGCCTTTGCCGACTACATCGTTGTGCCGGCCCGGCTTGTGATCCCCGCGCCCGACCATGTGCCGTTCGATACGCTCGCCCTGACCGAACCTCTGGCCTGCGTGGTGCGCGCGGCGCGCAAGGCAAACGTGACCTTTGGCCAGTCGGCCGTCGTCATGGGGGCCGGTCCAATCGGGAATATGCATGTGCAACTGCTTCGGACCATCGGTGCCGCGCCGATCATCGTCACCGATCTTTCCAGGGCGCGGGTGCAGATGGCGCTTGATTGCGGTGCCGATATCGGTGTGTCGGATCCGGAACGGTTGCAACACGCCGTCATGGACGCCACGGGCGGGCGCGGCGCGGATGTCGTGATCGAAAGCGTCGGCAACACCGCGCTTTACCACATGGCGCTGCGTCTGATGCGCAAGGGCGGGCACCTTGCCGCCTTCGGGTTGACAGGGCCCGAAGAAAAACTGGCGCTGCCGATCCTTGAAACCATCTTGCGGGAAAACTCTGTCAAAGGGTCTGTCGCTGGGATGGGTCAGGATATGCACGATGCCCTGACCCTTCTTGCGCATGGCCGCATCCGGACCGAGCCCTTCACGCGGGCAAGGTTTCCGCTGGCAGAGATCCAGACCGCCTTTGAGACAATCCCGGATCGCCCGGAGGATCTCAAGACTCAGATCGTCCTGGCGGCCTGACAACGAACAATCAGCCGAAGACATAGTGTCGCGCTCGGCCAAAGGAGTGATAAAAATGGACAAAACCAGCACCCGGCTTTCTCTGCCAGTCAGCCCGCGCGAATTCGGATTCTATGTCAACGGGGCCTTCGTTCCTGCGGGGCCGCGCGAGGTGTTCAGCCGGAATTCTCCCGGTCACGATGTCCCGGTAACGCTGATCCCGAAATGCACCGCGGACGATCTCGACATGGCGGTTTCTGTTGCGCGGACCGCGTTCGATGACCGGCGCTGGTCGGGCCTGAACGGGCAGGCACGCGCCGCCGTTCTGTTGCGCGCGGGGGCGCTGATCCGTGAGCGCGCCGAGGAGATCGCGTATTTCGAAACGCTCGAAAACGGAAAACCGATCAGCCAGGCGCGGGCCGAGGTCGGCGGCTGCGCCGACATGTTCGAATATGCGAGCGGTCTGGCACGGTCGCTGCACGGGGACAGCTTCAACAACCTTGGTGACGGGATGTTCGGCCTCGTCACCCGGGAACCGGTGGGCGTCGTCGGGATCATCACTCCGTGGAACTTCCCTTTTCTGATCCTTTGCGAGCGTGTGCCCTACATCCTCGCCTCGGGCTGCACGATAGTTGCGAAACCTTCCGAGGTGACCAGTGCCACGACATTGATCCTTGCCGAAATCCTGACCGAGGCCGGTCTTCCCGATGGATGTATGAACGTGGTGACCGGTTCGGGGTCGACCATAGGGCAAGCGCTGATCGAACATCCGGATGTGGATATGCTGTCTTTCACCGGCTCTACCGCCGTCGGGCGGCGCGTTGTAGAGGCGGCAGGCCGCACCAACTTCAAGAAACTGGGGCTGGAGCTTGGCGGCAAGAACCCCCAGATCGTTTTTGCCGATGCCGATCTTGAAGATGCCGCCGATGGCGTGGCGTTCGGGATCGGGTTCAACACCGGGCAATGCTGCGTGTCGGGGTCGCGGCTGATTGTCGAGCGGTCGGTTGCCGATGCGTTCGCGCAGATGGTGCGGGCCAAGTTCGCCAGGGTCGTCGTCGGGGACCCGCTGGATGAAGCCACGCAGATCGGCGCCATCACCACGGATGCGCAGAACCGCACGATCCTGTCCTATATCGAGAAAGGGCAGGCTGAAGGCGCGCGGCTGATCTGCGGCGGCGAGCAGATGGACTTCGGCCGCGGTCAATTCATCTCGCCGACCTTGTTCGGTGACGTAACCCGTGACATGGCCATTGCCCGGGAAGAAATCTTCGGTCCCGTTCTGACGATCATGCCGTTTGACACGATCGAAGAGGCGATCGCCATCGCAAACGATACCGAATACGGATTGGCAGCCAGTGTCTGGACCAAGAACATCGACAAGGCCCTGATGGTTACGCGCCGCGTTCAGGCCGGGCGTTTCTGGGTCAACACCACGCTGGCCGGGGGGCCGGAGTTGCCGCTTGGCGGCTTCAAGCAATCCGGGTGGGGGCGCGAGGCCGGCATCTACGGTGTCGAGGAATACACGCAGGTCAAATCGGTGCATATCGAGATTGGCAAACGTTCGCCTTGGATCGGCTGAAGCCCTCAAATAGCGACACGGTAGGGTACTCAAAGGGAGGCGTCATGCCCGAGGGATACGACTATATCATCGTGGGAGGGGGGTCTTCCGGCTGCGTTCTGGCCAACCGCCTGACCGAGGACGGTTCGGCCCGCGTGCTTCTGCTGGAAGCCGGGGGAAAGGACTGGCATCCCTTGATCCATATGCCGGTGGGCTTTGCCAAGATGACGACCGGCCCGCACACATGGGGGCTTGTGACCGCGCCGCAGAAGCACGCGAACAACCGGGAAATCCCCTATGCCCAGGCCCGCGTGATCGGTGGCGGCTCGTCCATCAACGCCGAGGTCTTCACCCGCGGCAATCCCGCCGACTATGACCGCTGGGCGCGGGACGAAGGGTGTGAAGGCTGGTCTTTCGACGAGATCAAGGCGTACTTCCTGCGTTCCGAAGGCAATACCTTTCTGGCGGGGGACTGGCACGGCACCGAAGGAGAGCTTGGCGTGTCGAACCTGCCCGAACCACAATCGATGACACGGGCCTTCGTTCAGGCCTGCCAGCAGCGCGGCATTCCATATAACCCGGATTTCAATGGCGCCGTTCAGGAAGGGTCCGGCGTCTATCAAACCACGACAAAGAACGGCAAACGCTGTTCGGCGGCGGTCGGGTATCTGCGCCCTGCGATGAAACGCGCTAATCTGACGGTCAAGACGGGTTGTCTGGTGCAACGGGTCATGATCGAAAACGGCCGCGCCACAGGCGTAGCCTACGCAGACAAGTCGGGACAGCACGTGGCACGCGCGGGTTCGGAAGTCCTTGTGACATCCGGGGCGATCGGAACACCGAAACTGATGATGCTGTCGGGGCTTGGGCCGGCGGCGCATTTGCGCGAACACGGAATTGATGTTGTCCAGGACCTTCCGGGCGTCGGCGAAAACCTGAACGATCATTTCGGGATCGATATCGTTGCCGAGCTGACTGGTCATCAAAGCCTCGACAAGTACAACAAGCTGCACTGGATGATTTGGGCAGGTGCGCAATATTATCTGTTCGGCAGCGGACCGGTGACATCGAATGTCGTCGAAGGCGGCGCATTCTGGTACGCCGACCGCGCACAAACGGTCCCCGACCTGCAGTTTCACTTCCTCGCCGGGGCCGGCGCGGAGGCGGGCGTGCCCAGCGTGCCCAGGGGGTCGTCCGGGATCACGCTCAACAGCTACACGCTGCGGCCGAAGGCGCGGGGAACGGTCAGGTTGCGTTCTGCCGATCCCGCATCTCTTCCAACCGTGGACCCGAATTTCCTTGGCCACCCCGACGATCTGAAAACCTCTGTTGAAGGCGTCAGGATCAGCCGCGAAATCTTCGAACAGAGCGCCCTTCGAAAACACATCCGCAAGATCCGCTTTCCCGACGAAAACGTGCGGACGCAGGCCGAATACGAGGCCTATGCCCGCCAGTATGGTCGCACGTCCTATCATCCGACCTGCACCTGCAAGATGGGCGCAGACAAGGATCCGATGGCGGTAGTGGATAAGCAGCTGCGCGTTCGCGGGATCGACGGGCTTCGCATCTGCGACAGTTCCGTGATGCCCAGCCTGGTAGGGTCGAACACCAACGCCCCGACGATCATGATCGGCGAAAAGGCGGCCGATCTCATCCGGGGAAATCGCTGACACTCCTCCCTGCCGGCACCGGGGCGGCGCCTGCGCCGCCCCTTCTTTTCAGTCGAAATCCGGCGCGTAGGGCACAAGATCCTTGCCGACGATCCGATATCCGGTCTTCGTCATCTCTTCGATCCGGTCCATGTCGATGGAAGACAGAGTGAAATCCATCACCTCGAAATTGGCCCGGATGTTCGCCGGCTTGGTCGACATGGTATTGATGCTCACGCCCTTTTGCAGGATCCAGCGCAGCACCACTTGCGCCGCACTCTTGTCATAGGCGGCGCCGATCTCTGCAAATATCGGGTGTTTGAAAACCTCTCCCCGCGCCACCGAACAATATGACGCCAGCGGAATCCCCGTCTCTCTGGCCGCTGCCAGAAGCTTGTCCTGATTGAGGAGGGGATGAAATTCGACCTGATTGGTGACCAGTGGCGCATCCACGATGTCACGCGCATCGCGCATCATCCGCGCGGTATAGTTCGACACACCGATATGGCGCGCAAGCCCGCGGTCACGGGCCTGTTGCAACTGTTCCAGCGACAGTTGGATGTCGCCACCCGGTGTCGGCCAGTGCAAAAGCAGAACATCGATCTGATCGATCCGAAGCTTGCGGAGGCTGACTTCTACAGAAGGAAGAAATTTATCCGCGCCAAAATGGGCGATATCCACTTTCGTGGTGATGCAAAGCTCGTCCCGGGGCAGGCCTGTCGCCCTGAGTGCCGCGCCAGTCTCCTCCTCGTTTCCGTACATCTGCGCCGTATCGAACGCGCGATAGCCAACCTCGGCTGCGGCCTGAATGGCGTCATGCAGGTCCTGTCCTTTCAAGGGAAAGGTGCCGAAGCTGCGCTGGTAGGTTTTTTCAAAATAGATGGTCACCGAGTGCACTCCCTATCGTGTTTGGATGTCTGCGCACGGATTGGCGGAAACATCGGCCTTGATTGAAACGTAACTTGGCTGCATATTACAAATAACCAGTTAGTTACAAAGAGGCAACCGGCATGTCCAAGATCGCGACCGCAGAGGAGGCAGTTCGCCACATCAAAGACGATTGCATTATCGCCGTGAACTCGTCCAGCGGCCTGTGTTGCCCGGACGCGGTTCTCGCGGCGCTCGGGGCACGGTTCGACGCTGAAGGCGCTCCGAAGAACCTGACATCGATCCACCCGATCGCCGCCGGCGACATGTTCGGAACGCCCGGAGTTGACCACATCGCCAAACCCGGTCTGCTTACAAAGATAATCGGCGGGTCTTATCCGTCGGGCCCGACGAAGGCCGAGCCACCGAAAATCTGGCAGATGATCACGGCCGGGCAGGTGAAGGCCTACAATGTCCCTTCCGGGATCGTGTTCGACATATTGCGCGAAGGCGCTGCCAAGCGGCCGGGCGTTCTGACGAAGGTAGGCTTGAAAACCTTTGTCGACCCCGATCTGGAAGCCTGCGCCATGAATGACGCGGCACGGGACGACCCGATCGTGTTCCACCGCGACTTCGAAGGCGAAGACTGGCTGTTCTTCCCCGCGATCAGCCCCGACGTCGCGATTATCCGGGCCACGACGGCGGACGAGCGCGGAAACCTGAGCTTTGAGCATGAAGGAGCCTATCTCGGGGCGATGGAAATGGCTCTGGCCGCCCGCAATGCCGGTGGCCTCGTGATCGCGCAGGTCAAGCGCGTGGCGCAAAACGGTTCGATCCGCCCGCACGACGTGCGCGTTCCCGGGATCTTGGTCGATTTTGTCGTCGAGGCACCCGATCAACTTCAGACAACAGCGACAAAGTACGATCCCGCCATTTCCGGTGAATTGATCCGGCCGCTGCACACGTTCAGGACTGCCGAATTCAATGTCGGCAAAGTCGTTGCGCGCCGGGTTGCACAGGAATTGCAGCATGGCTGGGCCGTCAATATCGGTTTCGGCATCTCTGCCAACGTGCCCCGCATCCTTGTCGAGGAAGGCTTGCATGGCGAGGTCACATGGATGATCGAACAGGGCGCTGTTGGTGGCGTGCCGTTGCTCGATTTCAAATTCGGGTGCTCGGCCAATGCAGAAGCACTTGTCGCGTCGCCCCACCAGTTCACCTATTTCCAGGCGGGCGGGTTCGATGCGTCGCTTTTGTCCTTTCTCGAAGTCGGCCGGGACGGATCGGTCAACGTCTCGCGGTTGCGCGGCGTGCCGCATCGCACGGCAGGGGCCGGCGGGTTCGTCGACATCACGGCGCGTGCGCGGAAGATCGTCTTTTCCGGCAACTTCAATGCGGGCGCCAGGATGCGGATTGAAGATGGCAGGCTGGTGATCGATACCGAAGGCAAGGTGGCGAAATTCGTCGATAACGTCGATCAGGTGTCTTTCTCTGGCGCGCGGGCGCGCGAACAGGGGCAGGATGTCACCTACGTGACCGAACGCTGCGTGATCCGCTTGCTGGACGGCGCGCTTGTCGTGACCGAAATCGCACCGGGGCTGGACCTTCAGAAAGACGTTCTGGATCAGGCGGCAACGACGCTGAAGGTATCTGACCGTCTCAAGACCATGGATGCGCGCCTGTTCCACCCCGACGTCATGCAGCTTGAACTCGCAAAGCCATGACCGGCAGAGGCACATGGTCGCTTTCCGTCGAGGATGGCGTCGGAGTTCTGCGGATCGAACGGGAAAGCAAGCGCAACGCACTCGATGCCGACATGATGGACGAACTCGCCCGTCGGTGCCGGGAAATAGAACACCGAGACGACATCGCGGTTCTGGTCCTGACCGGAACGGGCAATTCCTTTTGCGCAGGCGGAGACATCGCCGCATGGAGTGAGCAACCGCCCACCGCCTTTGCGCGTCACTGGGTTCGCGATGGTCATGACAGTTTTGACCGGCTGGCACGGTTGCGGCAGCCAGTGATCGCCGCGATCAACGGCCACGCTCTGGGCGGCGGGTTGGAGCTTGCGGCTTGTGCAGATTACCGAATTGCGGAAGTGCATGTGAAATTCGGCCAACCCGAAGCCGGGCTGGGCATCATTGCGGGCTGGTCCGGAACCCAGCGGGCCGTCCGCCGGTTCGGACAGCAAATCGTGCGGCGCATGGCCTTGTTCGGAGAGGTGCTGAGTGCGGGCGAAGCGCTGGCCGAGGGGCTTGTGGACAGGGTCGTCCCGGAAGGCGAGGGGCTTGCCGCTGCCAGGGCGCTGGCTGCTGCCGTTCTCAAACGCGGCCCGCTTGCGACCGAGCTGACCAAGATGTTGCTTAACGCCGCCGAAGGGGAAGAGCGTGAGCGTGTCCTTGAATCGCTCGCCGGGCATATCGCGGCGGCCAGCGCCGAACTGCGCGAAGGTGTCGCCGCCTTCAGGGAAAAGCGCCCCGCGGATTTCACGAGAAAGGAGGAAGGCCGATGATCAGACACCTTGTTCATTTGCGGTTTCGCAACGATGTCGGTTCAAGCGAAAAACAAGCGCTCTACGCGCGGCTTTCCGGTCTTGTCGCGCGCATTGACGGCGTCGAGGCGTTTGCGCATCGCGAAAACGTGTCGGTCGAAACGCCGCTGGTCCGTGGATTTCTGGACATGTTCTGGTTCGATTTCCGTGATGCCGCCGCACGGGATGCCTATCTCGTTGACGAAGGGCATCAGGCAATCGGGGCAGATATTGTCGCGTGCCTAGAAGGTGGCGCCGAGGGCGTTTTTGTTTGCGATATCGAGCTGTGATGACACCTGACGATCGATCGTTCCTGATCTCCCTGTTCAATGCAGCCGTCGCGGCGGCGGACCCGAAAAAAGCCCTGTGCACGAATTTGCCTGCAAGACCCAAGGGGCGGACGATCGTGATCGGCGCGGGGAAGGGGGCCGCACAATTGGCCGCCGCATTTGAAGAGCTTTGGGGGGAACCTGTCGAGGGCGTTGTGGTCACCCGCTACGGCTATGCGGTTCCGTGCAAGCGCATCCGCGTCTTGGAGGCGGCCCATCCCGTGCCGGACAGTGCCGGGCTGGCGGCAAGCGCCGCGCTCATAAATGCGGTCTCGAACCTTACCGAAGACGATCTGGTCGTCGCGCTGATGTGCGGCGGGGGGTCCTCGCTTTTGCCGGCCCCTCCGGACGGGCTGACGCTGGAAGACGAGCAGGCACTTAATGCCTCTCTCTTGCGCTCGGGCGCCCCGATAGGAGTGATGAACGCGATCCGAAAACATGTCAGCCGGATCAAGGGCGGGCGATTGGCTGCCGCAGCCTTTCCGGCACGGGTTGTTTCGCTGGTGGTGTCGGATGTTCCGGGGGACGATCCGGCAGAGGTCGCCTCGGGGCCGACGGTGCCTTCCGGGACGGGTCTTGAGGAGGCCCGCCATCTGATCGAGACATATCGCATCGCGCTGCCTGATAAGATCCGGGCGCATCTGGAGAGCGAATCTGCAAGGGCGCCACACCCGGATGATGCTGTATTCGCGCGGGTTGAAACCAAAGTCATCGCCTCGGCCTGCCTGTCGCTTGAGGCCGCGCAGCGCGAAGCGGAACGGCAGGGCGTGCCTTGCGTCATTCTTTCGGATGCCATCGAGGGCGAAGCGCGGGATGTCGGCAAGGTCCACGCCGCCATGGCACGCGAAACAGCCACGAGGGGCCGCCCCTTTGCGGCACCCGTGGTTTTGCTGTCCGGAGGCGAGACGACCGTGACGATCCGCGATGAAGGCGGGCGCGGCGGGCGGAACACCGAATTTCTTTTGGCGTTTGCCTCGGCCATCGAAGGTGCCACCGGTGTCGCGGCGCTGGCTGCGGATACCGACGGGATTGACGGGTCAGAGGACAATGCCGGGGCGTTTGCGGACGGGCAAAGCGCGGAGCGAATGCGCGCTGCTGGCATCGATCCCGTCGCAGCCTTGTCCCGGCACGATGCCTGGGGCGCATTTGACGCGGTTGGCGATCTTTTCGTGCCCGGTCCGACCGGCACGAACGTCAATGATTTCCGGGCGATCCTGATCCGGTCTCAGACCTAGGCCATCAGACGGCCGTCCCCGCGCTGCCCGGTCCCGCTGTGTCGATTGCGCGGGTCGAACGCAAGCGTGGCGCCCTGAGCCAAGGATGCGCGCTGTCACGGCGTTGGCGCGTCTTCGCGCAGCAGGCCCTTTGCCTTCAGGTCCGTCCAGAACTGATCGGGGATGGGGTGGCTGAACCAGGCCAGGTTTTGCTGCAACTGCTCCACCGTTCTTGTTCCCGCCATGAATGTCGGGACCGCCGGATGCGCCACCACGAACTGCAGCGCGGCGGCGGGCAAAGGCACGTCATACACGGCGCAAACGGCTTCGATCTTGCGAACCTTGTCCATGATGTCTGCCGGGGCAGGGGCGTAGTTGTACTTCGCGCCCTCCTTCGCCCCGGTGGCAAGGATCCCGGAATTGAAGCCGCCCCCCACGACGACGGCAGCACCACGTTCTTCACAAAGCGGCAGGAATTCGTTCAGCGCATCCTGTTCCAGCAGAGTATAACGCCCCGCAAGCAGGAAACAGTCGAAGTCCCGCTGCTGCAAGGCGGCGTGGCAGACCTCCCATTCATTCACTCCGACACCGATGGCCTTGACCACCCCCTGATCCCGAAGATCCGAAAGTGCCTTCCATGCGCCGTCCATGGCCTGTCTGAACACTTCCGGCTGTTCGTCCCCACGGGTGAACACGTCGATATCGTGGATGAAGCAGATATCCATCCGCTCAAGGTTCAACCGCTGAAGGCTGTCCTCGAAACTGCGCATCGTGCCATCATAGCTGTAGTCGAAATGCATCGTGAAGCGGCCCGCATTCGTCCAGGGCGCATAGTCGATATCTGCCTTTCGGGCGGGCTTGAGAATTCGCCCCACTTTCGAGGACAGAACGAACGCGTCACGATCTTTCCAGCGCAGGGAATGGCCCGCACGCAATTCCGACAACCCGTGCCCGTACATGGGTGCGGTGTCAAAGTACCGCACGCCTTGTGCCCATGCCTTCTGGATCATCGCATCAGAGGTGTCTTCGTCGATCTCGCGGAAAATGTTCCCGATCGGGGCTGTGCCGAAGCCGAAAGGTGTAACCTCCAGGTCCACGCGCCCGAATTTCACTTTGCTGTCCGGCTGCATGTCATTCCCCCATAAGTAACCATCTGGTTATAAAGTGCATATTTCCGGGAATTAATCAACCCGCATGAAAGCCTTGACCAAGGTCGCGCATCAACCTAAAAGTAACTATCCAGTTACTGCGAGGGACGCCATGTTTCTGACTGAAACCCATCAACAGGTGCGTGAGATGACGCGGCAATTCGCCGAGGATGTCATCCGCCCCGTTGCCGAGGAACTTGATCGCGAAGAACGCTTTCCGCGCGAAATTTACGACCAGATGGGCGAATTGGGGCTGTTTGGCATCGGTGTCCCCGAAGACATGGGCGGCCCGGGCTTCGATACTGTCACCTATGCGCTTGTCATGGAGGAACTGTCGCGCGGCTATGCCAGCGTCGCGGATCAATGCGGGCTGGTCGAACTTCTTTCCACCCTGCTGGTGAAGCACGGCACCGATGCGCAGCGGGGGCAATGGCTCGTCCCGCTTCTGTGCGCGAAGCAGCGTGGCGCCTATTGCATTACCGAGCCGGAGGCCGGCACGGACGTCTCGGGGATCAGGACCATCGCGAAGAAGGATGGCGGCGGCTGGGTGCTCAATGGCGGCAAGATCTGGATCCACAACGCGCCCGTCGCCGATGTGGGCTTTGTTCTGGCGCGCACCGATCCGGAAGCCGGCCACCGTGGAATGTCGATCTTTGTTGTCGATCTTCATGCGAAGGGTGTTTCGCGCGGCCCCAAGGAACACAAGATGGGCCAGCGCGCCAGCCAGGTCGGCGCGCTCAATTTCGATGACGTCCAACTGCCCGCGGAATCCCTGCTGGGTCAGGAAGGGCGGGGCTTTCACATGATGATGAGCGTGCTGGACAAAGGCCGCGTGGGAATTGGAGCGTTGGCGGTGGGGATCGGCCAGGCCGGACTGGAGGCGGCTGTCGATTATGCGCAGCAACGCAAGCAGTTCAAGAAGCCGATCTCGGAATTTCAGGGCGTTCAGTGGCTGTTGGCCGACATAGCAAAAGATGTTGAGGCCGCCCGCCTGCTGGTTCTGAACGCCGCGCAGAAAATCGACAGCGGCGCCGACGCCACGAAATACTGTTCCATGGCAAAGTGCTTTGCCGGGGATATGGCTGTCGCGCGAACTGCCGATGCCGTGCAGGTTTTCGGCGGCTCCGGCTATATCCGCGGATTTGAGGTCGAGCGGCTGTACCGCGATGCCAAGATCACCCAGATCTACGAAGGCACCAACCAGATCCAGCGCATGATCATCGCGCGCGAATTGCTGGCCAAGGGAGCCGCGTCATGAGCGGGCAGGTTGCCTTGATCACCGGATCCAGCCGGGGCATCGGTCTGGCAAGTGCGGTGGCGCTGGCCCGCGAGGGGTTTGCCGTCGCGCTTAACGGCCCCGCCGATGATGACGAGCTTCGGGCGGCGGTCGAGACCGTGAAGGCGCACGGCGCCCGCGTGGTTGCCGCGCCGTTTGATGTGACCGATCATGCGCGGCACGACGCGGTCCTGGCCGACATCGAAGACGCGCTTGGCCCCCTGACGACATTGGTCAACAACGCGGGCGTCGGCGTGATGCAGCGTGGAGACCCGTTGGACGTTTCAGAGGCCAGCTATGACCGTTGCCTTGCGGTGAACACGAAGGCTTGTTTCTTCCTCACCCAGGCCTTTGCCCGCCGCCTTGTCGCCCGCGAACGTGATGCGGCGCTGTTTCACAGCGTTGTAAACGTCACCTCTTCCAATGCTGTCGCGGTCGCCGAGCCCCGTTCGGAATATTGTGTGTCCAAGGCGGCCGCCGCGATGGCTTCCAAGGTCTGGGCCGTGCGTCTGGGGCGCGAGAACGTCGCGGTCTACGACGTGCAACCGGGCCTGATCGCCACCGAAATGACCGCGCCGGTGATTGCACAATATGAAGACCGCGCAAAATCGGGCCTGACCCTGATCCCGCGCGTCGGGCAACCCGAGGACGTGGGCGGCATCATTGCTTCGCTTGCTTCCGGAAAATTTCCGTACACGACCGGACAGGCCATATCGGCGGATGCCGGCATGCTTGTTCCGCGCTTCTGAAGGACCCTTGCCATGAAAATTGCTCTTCCCGATGGCACCGGCAAATTGAACGACTACACGCTTGTCGGCCAGCCTCTGCCCGAAGCAAGGCTTCCCGCTGATCCGGCTCGCATCGTGTATTCGGCGGCACATGTCGTTGCCGATCCGTTCACCGGCAATGACCCGTCCGGCCCCGCGACGGTCGACTGGGAAGCGACGATGCGCTTCCGCCATCATCTCCACGGGCTGGGCCTTGGCATCGCCGAGGCAATGGACACGGCACAGCGCGGCATGGGGCTGGACTGGAACGGCGCGCTGGAACTTATCCGCCGGACGCGGTCTGAACTGCCCGATGCTCTGGTCGCCAACGGCTGCGGCACCGATCATCTGGACCCGTCTGCGGCGCGCGACGTCGAAGACGTCAGGCGCGCCTATATGGAACAGCTTGACGCGATACAGGCACTGGACGCGCGGGTAATCCTCATGGCCAGTCGCGCCATGGCGCGTGTTGCCTCGGGGCCGGATGACTACATCGCGTTATACAGTCAGCTTCTGAACGCCTGTGACCACCCCGCGATCCTGCATTGGCTGGGCGAAATGTTCGACCCCGCCCTTGCCGGGTATTGGGGCAGCAGCGACTTCGACAGCGCCTTGGAAACGGTCGTCGCCATTATCGAAGCCAATGCCGCCAAGGTCGATGGCATCAAGATTTCCCTGCTCGACAAGGACAAGGAAGTCATGCTGCGCCGCCGTCTGCCAGATGGCGTGCGCATGTATACTGGTGACGATTTCAACTATCCGGAACTGATCCAGGGCGACGGGCAAGGCTTTTCTCACGCATTGTTGGGGATATTCGATCCGCTGGCGCCTGCCGCGGCGCATGCGGTGGCCCAACTGGGGCAGGGGAACATCGAAGGGTTCCGGGCCACGCTGGACCCGACAGTTCCGCTCGCTCGGCTGATTTTCCGTGCACCGACGCAATTCTACAAAACAGGTGTCGTGTTCATGGCCTGGCTGAACGGGTTCCAGACCCATTTCGTCATGCTGAACGGTGCGCAGGCGATGCGGCCGCTTCCCTATTTTACCGAAGCGTTCCGCCTTGCCGATAGCTGCGGATTGCTGCGTGACCCTGACCTTGCCGTTTCCCGGATGAAAAGGTTGCTGGCGATGCATGGCGTTGGCTGATGCGGGATTTTTCAAAGGATCGCTCTGCCCTTGCGCTGAACACGGCCACGCTGGGGCATAACCTTGAGGGGCAAGGGGCAGGCTGGTCCCCTGAACAGGTGATCGACGCCTGCGCGGCACGCGGTTATGGCGGCATTGTCTTCTGGCGTCGCGAACTCGGAACCCGCGCGTTCGAGATCGGCTATCGCGTGCGTGCCGCAGGAATGGAAGTCGCCGGCCTGTGCCGCACGCCGTACCTGACCGGTCGCGAGGCCGGAAGCGACGACGAAATCAGGGCTTCGATCGACTTGGCCGCAGAGCTTGGCGCGCCTTCCCTGACGATCGTGACCGGTGGTACGGAGCCGGGGACCTTGGGTTTGGAAGACAGCCGGAAACGGTTGACCGAACGGGTCGCCCACCATGCGGAATATGCGGTGCAAACCGGCATCAAACTGGCGCTTGAGCCGCTCAACCCCATGTTTGGCGGCAACCGGACCTGTCTCTTCACCGTGCGGGACGCCCTGGAGATCTGTCGCGAAATAGATGCGCCCAATGTGGGTATCGCCATCGATGTCTACCACGTGTGGTGGGATCGGACGTTGCCCGCGGCCATCAAGGAGTCAACCGGTCGCATCTTTGGCTTTCACCTTTGCGACTGGTTGGAAGACACATCTCACATGCTGCTCGACCGCGGGATGATGGGCGATGGTGTAGCCGACCTGAAATCCCTCCGTCGCGCCGTGGAAGACGCCGGATACAAGGGCCCGTGCGAAGTCGAGATTTTTTCGGCGGACAATTGGTGGAAGCGGCCACCGGACGAAGTTCTCGGAATAATTGTCGAGCGTTTTCAAACGGTGTGCTGAAATGCAATCGGGTCGGGAAGAAGGGAAATGGACGCATTGAAGGTGACGGCACCTGTCAAATGCGTGACCGGCTGCAACCTGACCGCCGCCGAAACAGGCAATCCGACACCGCCGGTTGCCGCAATCGGATCCGTCATGCGGCTAAGTCCCGGACGCGACGACGCAGGATCGCCGGACCGAACACCAGCGCGAAGCCGCTGAAGGCAGCAATCCATGCAAGTGCTGCCAGCGTGTGCAGCAGCGTTGCATGATCTGGCCAAAGACCTGCGGCAAGGCGTGCCAGAACCGCCGTCAGCAGGCTCAGATACAGCCCGACAGTGCCCTTGCCCGCCGTCAGCGCCTGACCGGTATGGCCAAGCGTCGCGCGGGTCATGACCGCAAGCGTCATCGTTCCGGCAGCGCCCGCCATCCAGAGGTGCAGCGCCGCCGCGCCGCCGAATAGGCCGGGCAGAAGGATTGACGCGGCAAGGGTGATGGCGCCAAGCGGCAGGAACAGATAGCCGACATGGAGGATCCACAGCAGCGGTTCGGCCCGCGTCCGATTGCCCGCCCATCTTGCGAGCCGGGCAAGATGCAGCCCCCCCGCGACCAGCAGCGTCGCTGCCGTCGCCTGCATGTCCGGCGCCGCGACCCAGGCGCAAAGCGCGATGAACAGCGCCAGCAGTGCGATCTTGTCGAAGCGTTGCATCGGCGGCACCGGCAGCCGTCCCGGCCCCAGGCGCACCAGCCAGTTCCGGGTGAAGGACGGAACGATGCGCCCGCCGATGAGCCCGATCAGCATCAGGGTCGCGCCGAGGCCGGTCCTGAGCCCGTAGCCCTCGGCGGCATAGGCGCCTTGCGCCGCTTCCCAGTGAAAGACCGCATTGGCGAGTGTGAAGGTGCCGAGCATGACGAGCACGATCAGGTTGCGCCAGTTGCGGCCGGCGATGATCTCGCGCGCGAGAAAGCCGGTCAGCGCCACCGGCATGGCAAGATCGGCGGCCGCAACCGCGACGGGCGGCAGGCCGGCCGAACAAAGGACCACCGCGCGGCCGGTGACCCAGAGCGCGAAAAGCCCGCCAAGCGGCCAGCCGACGATCGGCAGCTGCCCGGTCCAGTTGGGAACCGCGGTAAGCAGAAAACCGGCGATGACCGCCGAGACATAGCCGAAGAGGAATTCATGCGCATGCCAGCTGACCGGATCGAAGGCGGTCGGCAGGACATAGGCGCCCGACAAGGCAAGGACCCAGAGCGTCATGGCAAGTGCCGCCCAAACTGCCGCACCGAGAAAGAAGGGCCGGAACCCGAAACTCAGAATCGCGGGGCCGCGCCATGCCCGCATCTGCTCTGCTGTCGTCGTCATTCCCTTGTCCGTTCTGCCCGTATTCCCCTCTCGGTCAAGATGAGGTCGAGCGGGATATCGTGCGGTTGTGGAAAGATGGTCTGGAGACGGGCGGATTCAAACCCGATCCCGATCACCAAGGGCCGGGGTTTCAGCGCCGCCAGCGTCCGGTCGAAATAGCCGCCGCCATAGCCGAGCCGGTAGCCTTCCGCTGTCCAGCCGACAAGCGGCGCGAGGGCGATTTCGGGCGTAACCTCGGGTGCGTCGGGTGGCGGCACGGGGATGTTCCAGTCGCCGCGCACCATCTTCGTATCGGGCGACCAGCGGCGGAAGGTCAGGGGGGCCGCCTTGGTTTCGACGATTGGCAGCGCGACGGTCACGCCATCCGCGTGCAGTTCCGCCATCAACGGGCGCAGGTCGGGTTCGCCCTTGATCGGCCAATAGGCAGAGAAGACCCAACCGCGCGCGCCGCCTGATCTTTCCCGCAGCACCTCGCGCAGATGCGCGATCAGCGCCGCGCCAATCGCCTGCCGGTCGGCAACCGTGATGTCCTGGCGTTCGGCGCGCAGCCGCGCCCGCTCGGCCTTGCGCCAGCGGGCGACGTCACGGGCCTGTTCGGGATCCACCGCCAGCGGATCGAAATAGTCCGGTGCTATGTCGGCGGCAAAGCAGGGCGGCGAGGAAAAGCCGCTGCGGCCGGGGAAATTGTCGGGATCGTCGGTCATGCCACCCCCTTGCGATCCAGGGCATCGCAAGCCCCCGCCACGATCTCTGCGATCCGCTGCGCCGCGGGCACGATATCGCCGATCGTGCCGGCGCCGGTCCCGGCATAGAGCGCCATTGCCTCAAGATCGCCGGTCGTGGTCCTGAGCGGCGAATCCGTGCTGAAGCGCAGGCGCGGCTGATCGTCGTCCCAGGCGATCGCCTCGCGCGGCAGGGCATCGGGATCATGGCCAAGATAGGCGCCGCCCAGACTTTCGGTCACGCTGTTCGCGATCACCCTCACCGCCGCACCCTTCGGCCAGTTGAGGACGAAGACGTCCGTCAGAACGGTGTCTGTCCCGGCTGCCTCGACGATCCGCGCCTTGTGGTAGGGATGGGCGAAGCTCTCGTCGGTCGCAAGAAAGGCGGTGCCGCACTGGATGCCGGCCGCGCCCATCGACAAGGCTTTCGCGAGGTCGGCGCCGGTGGCCAGCCCCCCCGAGGCAACGACCGGAACCCTGACGGCATCAAGGATCGCCTGCGTGAGCGCGAAGACGGGACTGCGGCCGTGGACATGGCCGCCGGCCTCGACACCCTGAGCGATGATCACGTCAGCCCCCGCATCCTCGGCCATCCGCGCCGCCTCGACCGTGCCGACCTGATGAAGGACAAGGCACCCCGCCTTCTTCACGCGTGCCACGACGTCTGGCATCACGTCCCAGAAGAAGCTGAAGGCGGGAACGCCAAGGTCAAGGCAACGGTCGATCTGGGTTTCAAGCAGGCGCGGCTCGGTCGCCGAAGGGATCACGTTCACGGCGAAGGCCCGGTCGGTCGCGGCTTTCAGCGCCGTCACCTCCGCGGCGATCAGCGCCGGGCTTTCGCGCACCATGCCAAGGATGCCGTATCCCCCCGCGTTGGCCACCGCCGCTGCGAGTTCCCAGTGCGACACGCCGCCCATGCCGGCGAGAAGGATCGGAACGTCGCATCCAAGAAGGTCGCAGAGGGGATTGCGCAAGGGCTTCCCACTAGCTTGATCAATCATCCCGGTTCTCCTGTTTTTCCAACAATTGGCGCAGGACATCCCTGAGCACAACTGCGTTGTTGTTCGCCTCGTCCTTCGACGCATAGAGAAGCGTGACGACGCCGTCACCCGCATGTCGGGCAAGGTCGCGTGTCAGGTCGCTTTTCGCCGAAAGCTCATCGCGATAGCGCGAAGCGAAGTCTGCCCAGCAGTCGGGATGGGCGTGATACCAGTGCCGCAATTCGTCGCTTGGCGCGATCTCACGGCACCAGGAAAAAAGCCGTGCGCGATCCTTCGCGACGCCGCGCGGCCAGAGGCGGTCGACCAGGATCCGCTTTCCGTCGGAGACGCGTGCCGCGCGATAGATCCGCTTGATGCGGATCCGCTCTGCCGGATCGTCTGGAACGGGCGGTCGTTCGGGCATCAGGCGCCTTCCGTCCCGGTGTCATCAAGAAGTTCAACCGCCCTGAGCGAATGTGCCCAGGCGGCGCCGGCGCGCATTTCCGCGGCGACCCAGATCGCTTCCATGATCTCTTCGCCCGTCGCACCCTCGCGCCGCGCGGCCTTCACGTGCCCCTCGATACACCAGGGGCATTGCGTGACATGCGCGACGGCAATGGCGATGAGTTGCTTGGTTCGAGGACTAAGAGCACCATCCGCGAAGACCGACATTGAGAAGGCGCGGAAGGCATCCTCGGCCCCGGGTGCAAGGCCATGGCGGCGATCCAAAAGCGTCTTTGTCGGCTTCGGGAAATGCAGATCGGCCATGGCGCGCCTACGCCGTTTCGACTTGCGGGAACAGAACCTCGTTCTCAAGCCGGATATGCGCCTCCAGCTCGCTTATGAAGTCGCCAAGTTCGGCGTAAAGACGCGTCCAGCTTGCGCAGGCGTCGTCGGGCGGGGTCAGGCCGTTCGTCAGTTGCCCGATCCGCGCAATGTCGGATGCGTGGTCGTCGTGGTCATTTCGCATCGCCGCAACCGGCGCGCCGAGCCCTGTCGCCGCACTGCGAATGGCGGGAAAGAGGATAAGCTCCTCTTTCTTCATGTGAACCTCGAGTTCTCCGATCATGCGGTGGAGAAGATCCGAAAGCCCTTGGGGAACCTGTTCGTCGCCGAAATGCACGGCCTCGATCTTCTCGGCAAGCTTTGCGAGCGCCGGCAACTGGATACGGTGCTGCGCGTGATAATGCGTCTCGATGAAGCGGGTGAGTTCTGCAGGGCTTTGCGGGGCGTTCATGTTGCTTCCTCCGGTCATGCAAGGGACGGAACGGTTCGGGGCCTGGCGTTCTCGACCGCCATGTTCAGCGAACGTGCGATCCTTTCGGCGCAGGCAATGACATGGGCGGCGCCTTCGGCTGGGCAGGTCTCGGCCGCGGTTTCGCGAAAGAGGTCCAGCCAGCGATCGAAATGTTCCCACTCGATCGGAAGGCCCACATGCGCGGGCATCGGTGCACCGTGGTAGCGGCCGGTCATCAGCGCGACCGAGGACCAGAACGCAACCATCCGGTCGAGATGCGGCGCCCAATCGACGATTCGCGTCTCGAAGATCGGGCCGAGTACCTCGTCGGCGCGCACCCGTGCGTAGAAGCGGTAGACAAGCGCGGTCAGGATGCCGTCGTCAAGGTTCGTCCGCGCCATAAGCGCCTTTGTCATCGCCGGGCGGACGGATCGCCCGAGCGTCTCATCACCTGCGGCGTCGTGCATTTTTACACTCCTGAGGTTCGGCTTGCATTTCTGTGTAGGCCTGTTAATAGGTATTGTAAATACCGATTTAATGGAGCGCACCGGGCATGCGTCTTACATCCTTCACCGACTACGGATTGCGCATGCTGATGCGCATGGCGAGCGCGCCGGAAAGTGCCTTTTCGACAGCGGAGCTGGCGGAAGAGTTCGGCCTGTCGCGCAACCATCTGACCAAGATCATGCAGCAACTTGCCCGCGGCGGAATCGTCGAGACCCGCCGCGGCATTGGCGGTGGCGCCGTTCTTTCCAAGGATCCCGCCGACATACGCCTTGGAAATGTCGTCCGACTTCTCGAACAGGGCCAGTCGCTGGTCGAATGTTTCGGCCCTGCCGGCGGCGATTGCACCATCGATGGCTGTTGCCGGCTGAAAGCGCGGCTGCGCTTCGCCGAAGAACGGTTCCTTGAGGATCTGAACCGTTCGACCCTGCGCGACATCGCCTTGCC
>JAGRDO010000019.1:3246-12798 GCA_020447005.1 Paracoccaceae bacterium | reverse complement strand
CATGGCGGCCGGTGCGCGCCATGGCGTCATGGCGGTGCACGGGGTCATGGCGATGGCCCTTGGGCTCTGGCTGGTATTTCTGGTCGGCGGCGCGCTCTATGACGCGCCGCCGCGCGCGGACCGGTTGCGGCGCTATTACGACGCGCCGACACGCTTCGGCATCGTGTTGACGCTTATCTGGGCGCTGATCGGCATGGGTGTCGGCGTCTGGGTGGCGGCGCTTCTTTACTGGCCCGAGGCGACGCCGCTCTGGCCCGCGACCAGCTTCGGGCGGCTCCGGCCCGTGCATACGACCGGCATCATCTTCGGCTTTGGCGGCAACGCGCTGATTGCAACCTCGTTCCACGTTCTGCAACGCACCTCGCGCGCGCGCCTTGCCGACAGTGTCAGCCCCTGGGTGGTGATCTTCGGTTTCAACCTTTTCTGCGCCTGGGCCGTCACCGGCTATCTGATGGGCTCGACCCAGTCCAAGGAATATGCGGAAGCCGAATGGTATGCCGACCTCTGGCTTGTCGTGATCTGGGTGACGTATTTCGTTCTCTACATGCGCACGCTCGCCCGCCGGAACGAGCCGCACATCTATGTCGCCAACTGGTACTACCTGGCCTTCATCCTTGTCGTGGCGATACTGCATATCGTCAACAACCTCGCACTGCCGGTGCGCTGGACCGCGGCCCGCAGCTTTCCCATATGGTCGGGCGTTCAGGATGCGATGGTGCAATGGTGGTACGGCCACAATGCGGTGGCCTTCTTTCTGACTGCCGGATTTCTCGGGATGCTCTACTACTTCCTGCCGGTGCGTTCGGGGCGGCCGATCTGGTCCTACCGGCTGTCGATCCTCAGCTTCTGGGGCATCACCTTCTTCTATATCTGGGTCGGTTCGCACCACCTGCACTACACCGCGCTGCCCTACTGGGCGCAGACGCTGGGCATGACTTTCTCGGTCATGCTGCTGGTGCCGTCCTGGGCCTCGGCCGGCAACGCCATCGCCACGCTGAACGGCGCCTGGCACAAGGTGCGCGACGACGCGACCTTGCGCTTCATGTTCGTGGCCGCGGTGTTCTACGGCCTTTCGACATTCGAGGGGTCGTTCCTCGCCATCCGGCCGGTCAACTCGCTCAGCCACTATACCGACTGGACGGTGGGCCATGTGCATTCCGGTACGCTCGGCTGGGTCGCGATGATCATCTTCGGCGCGCTCTACACGCTGGTTCCCCAACTCAGCGGCAAGGCCGAGATGGCGTCACCGCGCGCGGTCGAATGGCACTTCTGGCTCGCCGTGACGGGAACGCTGATCTACGTCGTCGCGATGTGGAACGCGGGCATCACGCAGGGGCTGATGTGGCGAACCTATGATGAGAGCGGCGCGCTCAGCTACAGTTTCCTTCAGTCGGTTCAGGCCATGGCGCCCTATTACCTTCTGCGCGCCATCGGCGGGGCGCTGTTCCTGACCGGGGCGGTGATCTGCGTCTGGAACTGCCGCAAGACAATGCGGACGGCGACGGGCGAGGCGGTCGACCGGCCGTTGATCGCCGAGCCTGCGGAGTGATGCGATGCTGAGACTGCATTACAACCTGGAAAAGATCTCGATGGGCCTTGTCGGTGCGATCATCGTCGCGGCCTCGATCGGCGGGCTGGTCGAGATCGCGCCGCTCTTCACCATTGACGAGGTCGTCGAGGTGCCCGACGACCTGCGACCGGCGACGCCACTGGAGCTTGCCGGGCGCGAGATATTCATCCGCGAAGGCTGCTATGCCTGCCACAGCCAGATGATACGCAGCCTTGCCGACGAGATCGACCGCTACGGGCCTTATTCGCTGGCCGGAGAATCCGCCTACGACCATCCGATGCTTTGGGGATCGAAGCGCACGGGGCCGGACCTTGCACGGCTTGGCGGCAAATATTCCGACCGCTGGCATGTCGAGCACCTGATCGACCCGCGCGCCGTTGTGCCCGCTTCGATCATGCCCGCCTATCCCTGGCTGACAGAGCCGCTCGACACCGGGCTTCTGGGCGATGAGCTTGCCACGCTGGCGCGTCTTGGCGTGCCCTACGACGAAGCCGCCATCGCGGCGGCGGAGGCCGATGCGCGGGCGCAGAGCAACCCTGACAGCGACGGCGCCGACGGTGTTCGCGAGCGATATGGCGAGGATATTGCCGTGCGTGCCTTCGACGGCGATCCGTCGAACCTGACCGAGATGGACGCGGTTGTGGCCTATCTGCAATCGCTGGGGACACTCACCAAGGCCCCCTACAAGGTTCTGGCGGAGGGCAAACAATGACGCATGATCTGCTTGTCTACCTGTCCAAGACCGTTGGCCTGATCTGGCTGGTGGGGTTCTTCGTCATCGTCGTGATCCGGACCTACAGCCCGTCGCGCCGCAGTGCCCACGACCGGGCCGCACGGTCGATCCTGGATGAGGAGGGCGGGATATGACTGAGCGGACCAATCCACGGAAACTGCCCGGCGCCGACCCCCATGCAGGCAACCGCAAGGTCGATCCCGTCACCGGCTACGACACGACCGGTCATGACTGGGGTGGGATCACCGAGTTGAACACCCCGTTCCCCAGGTTCGTCATCTGGATACTGGCCGCAACCTTTCTTTATTCGGTTGTGGCCTGGGTGCTGCTGCCCGCCTGGCCCGTCGGGCGCGACTATACCCGCGGGCTTCTCGGTCTCGATCAGGGCGTCGAAGCGGTCGCAGGGTTCCGGGCGCTTTCGGCGGAACGGCGGGGCTGGCTCGACCGCTTCGCGACCGGCGATTTCGCCGCCTTGCAATCGGATACCGCATTGTTGGAGCAGGCAACCCCCGCCGCGCAGCGTCTTTTCGCGGACAATTGCGCCGCCTGCCATGGCACGTCGGGGCAGGGCGGGCCGGGCTTTCCCGTTCTTTCCGATACCTACTGGCTCTGGAGCGGCGACCCGGAGGAAATCGCCCTGACAATCCGCGACGGCATCAATGCCAATGACAATTCGCGCATTGCCGAAATGCCGCGCTTTGACTGGATGGAACAGTCAGAGCGCGAGGCGCTGGCCGGTTACGTCGCGGCCCTGCCGTCGGGCACCGCCGACGGCTCTGGTCCGGAGGCCGACCTTTTCGCCGAAAACTGCGCGGCCTGCCACGGTGACGGCGGCGAAGGCGGGTTGGGTGTCGGCGCCCCGTCGCTGACCGACGCCTCGACCATCTACGGGCAGGATGCGAAGACCGTCCTTCAGACCCTGACCTATGGTCGCATCGGGGTCATGCCAGCCTGGGGCGGGCGTCTGTCGGCGGCAGAGGTGAACCTGCTGGCGGTCTATGTGGCGGGGCTTTCGTCACATGACGGCGAGGCGGCAAAATGACCGCCGTATCGCAAAAACGTCTGGCCATCGTGGCGGCAGTGGCGGGGGCGGCTGTCTTTCTTGCCGCGAACGCGCATCTTCTGGCCGTCGCGCTCAACTCGCAACCCGCCTGCGCCGCCGTCACCGGCGCCGCGCCGGCCAAGCCCGCCTGCTGAGAGGAGAAGGGACATGCTCGAACCGCTTCCCGCCCTTCGCAAACCGGATCGCCCGGCGCCGCGTTTTGAGCGCCACCTGCCGGCGAGTGCGGCCCTCGGCTGGCTCCGCGCCGGATGGCGGGATGCCCTGGCGGGGCCTTGGTCCACCGCCGCTTATGGCCTGGTGCTGACGCTTGCCTCCTACGCCGTGCTCTGGGCGCTTCACGCCAGCGGGCTGCTCTACCTCGCGCTTCCCGCGATTTCCGGCTTTCTCATCGTCGGGCCGTTCCTCGCAATCGGCCTTTACGAGAAAAGCCGCCGCCGGTCCCGGGGCGAGGCGCCCGGGCTGGCGGAAATGGCCAGGCTACGCCCCGCCTCGGGTGCGCAACTTGCCTATGCCGGGCTTTTGCTTTGCCTTCTTGTGCTCTTCTGGCTCAGGGCGGCGGATCTTCTTTACGCGCTCTTCTTCGGCCTTACACCTTTCCCGGGCGCCACCGATGCGTTGACGAACGTGTTCACGACGCCCCGGGGATGGACGCTGATCGCGACAGGCACGCTGGTGGGCGGGCTGTTTGCATCCTTCGCCTTCGCCGTCAGCGTCTTTTCAATTCCGATGCTGCTGTCGCGGCAGACCGATGCGCTGACCGCCATGGGGTCAAGCTTTGCGATGACCGTGCAGAACCTCCGGCCCATGCTTGCCTGGGGGGCTATCGTGGCGGCGGGGCTTGCGCTGGCGGCCCTGACCGGCCTGATCGGGCTGATCGTCGTCTTTCCGGTTCTCGGCCACGGCACCTGGCATGCCTACAGCGCCATCGCCGGAGAGACGGCATGAGCCTTGTGGTCCTTATTCCGCTTTCGATCGGCCTTGGGCTGATCGGCCTCGCCTCTTTTTTCTGGGCACTGCGCAATGGCCAGTTCGACGACCCGGAGGGCGACGCCTGGCGCATCCTCTCACCCGAATCCACTCTGCCCAAGGAAGGAAACCCCGATGACAAGCTGGCTACCGACACTGCGCACCGCCACGCCCGAGGAAGGCTATGACCTTGCCGTCAAGCTTGCCCGGGTGGCGGTCAAGGCGACCCAGCCTGATGCGGCGGTGCGCGACCGTCTCCGCCCGGAATATGCCGAGGACGCCGGGGCGCTGATCGCGGTCAGTCATGTCGTGGCCACCCATTTCGCCACCGTGGCCGCCGCCAACGACTACTGGAAGGCCCGCGAATGACGCGCATCGATCGTGACGGCGACGGCTTTGTCGTCGACGCGACGATCCTGTCCGTCGCATTCGGCCGTCCTGCGACAGAGATCAGGGTATCGATGCAGGATGGCAGCATCACCTCGCGTTGCGAAACCGGCAGCGGCGCGGATGCCGGACGATGGCGGCTGACCTTCTACCACAAAGGGCGGGCCTTGCGCCTGACCGTGAATGCAGAGGGCGAGATCCTGAAGCGGGCGATCTTCGATGTCCCCGCGAGCCTGTCATTTCTGCCCTGACACGCCACCACTGCCCCTGCGGCCGGTGCTTGGCGAATAATCCGCTCATATGCGTGGACCTTTTCCAATCCGCCTTATTCGGTGGATCAGGACGTCCAACGAAACGCTGAGATTCTAACCGTTGAACCGCACTTCTGTCCGACGCTCGTCCGGCAGTCCGCTGAGCATCGATGGTTCGCGAAGAGAAGCGGCATTCGGACGCCAGATCAAAAGCGGCCGAAAATCAGCCGCTTAGAGAAGGTATGAAAATCCATGAGAAGACCCATTGGAGCGGGCGATGAGATTCGAACTCACGACCCTAACCTTGGCAAGGTTATGCTCTACCCCTGAGCTACGCCCGCATCCTTTGGGTGCCAGCGATGTATAAATTCTGGGTTCGGGCCGCAAGGGGAAAAACGCAAATCATCGTGAGATTCTTGCATATTGGCGATGGCCGACCCTGTGGACAGCGGGGGGACACTTCTGGCGCATCGGCGCCGTTAACGAACAGAAAATCTCCCGCGTCCGCTCGGAGTGTTGATTCGTGCAGGCAGGTTTCTTCAGTTCTACCGTGCTGATATCAAAAGAAAATCAGTTAACGAACGCCTAACTCGACGGCAGTTTGTCGCCAAAGATGCTACGGTGGGTCTGATTAACGATAGCGGCGAAAAAGTGCCCCGAACTCGTCCTCACTATGTCCGAATTTGGGCGAATTTGAGGTGCTTGTTTGATCCATCGCCAGATTGGCCAAGTCAAAGGGTCCGAGGACCCCCAGGATCAGAAAAGGAAACCGCCATGTTCTCTCCCAGATTTGACAGCTTTGAACCGTCGGAAAAAGTCGCGATTGCACTGCAGGGGCTTAATATCCTGCCGGATTTCGGTGGCGACGGGCTTTTGTCAGGCAGCCTTGTGGAAACGGCTTCGGGCTGGTCCGACATCGGTGACTTGCGCCTTGGTGTTGCTGTCGCGACGTTTGATGGTGGGTACGTGCCCGTCAAGCGGATTGAACGGCGCCACATTTGGCCAGCAGCTCAGGCCGGATTGATCCATATTCCGGGGGGCTCGCTGGACAATTGTTCCGACGTTGCGCTGCTGCCGGGACAGGAGATCCTTGTGACATCGCCACGGATCGAAGATCGCCTTGACTGCGCCGGTGTGTTTGTTGCCGCAAGTGCGCTTGTCGGGTATCGGGGCATCACGCGGCAAAGCCTGACGCAGCCGATCGAGGTCGTGTCACTACGGTTTGACGACGAAGAAATCGTCTATGTCAATTCGGGCACGCTGATGCGATGCGCCAAGGACAAGTCCAATCCTCGTCCGGCAGAATGTGGTGTTGGTACGGGCACCGGGTATTTTGCCCGTTTGGACGATGACGCCGCGCGCGATTTGCTGGCCGATATCTGGGACGGCGTGATGATGGCCGCATGAATACGGCGCCACGTCCTGTAATCGGCCGAAACGGCGGGGGCGACGTCCCCGCCATTCTTCATGCCGCACCGCTTTGTCGGATACTGCGAAAGGAGAACGCGGCATCAAGCGTCTCTTCCTCGCCCAATGCGTCGCGGAAGACCTGGCCAATGGGGACGCGCCCTTCGTTGACCCGGTGTTCGCCGAAGCGATCATTGTCCGAGCCATTCAAGAACCCGAACAGGTTGTCGCAAGCAAATGACTCGCGGCGCATATTGCCACAGAGCTCACGCGCGCGCGCTTCCACGAGGTCGAGTTGCCGGTTCAATCGATCGATCCCGGACCTGCGTTCCTCAGGGCTGGTTCCTTCGGCAGCGGCAAGCCATGCCAGCGAGTTTCGCAAGTTGCCGAGCGTGAGAATCACGTCCTCGACCAAAAAAACCTCGAACGAAGTTCCGGCATTCATTGACATGGCTGAGTTCCTTCAATCCCCAACCAGACCCTATCGGCTGGGGGTGAAGAAGCTGCTAACGGATGCCCGCCTTGGTTTGAGATTACTCCAGCTCGACCAGCAGGTCCTTCGCCTCGATCTGGCTTCCGGGATGGATAAGCACGGACTTGACCGTCGCGGATTTGTCCGCGTGAATTCCGGTTTCCATCTTCATAGCTTCGATGGTGAGAAGCAGGTCGCCGGCCTTGACAGCCTGTCCGGCCTTTACCGCCACGGAAGCAACTGACCCCGGCATCGGGGCGCCAATATGGTTGGGATTGCCCTCGGCTGCCTTTGGTTTCGCTGCGGTCTTCGATTTCACCAGCCGGTTCGGTACCCGGATGACGCGTGGCTGGCCGTTGAGTTCGAAAAAGACCTTGGCCTCGCCTTCCTCGTTGGTCTCGCCCACAGCCTGCAGCCGTATTTCCAGTGTTTTCCCCGGGTCGATCTCGGCCGAAATCTCCTCACCCGGCAGCATGCCGTAGAAGAAGGTTCGGGTGGGCAAGGTCCGGACAGGGCCGTAAATCCGGTGACGGCCCATGTAGTCGAGGAACACCTTGGGATACATGAGGTAGCCGTTGAGGTCTTCGTCATCGACCGCAAACCCCTGAAGCTCTTGTGAGATGGACGCGCGGGTGGCTTCCAGATCGACCGGCTTCAGGTGCTTTCCGGGGCGTTCGATATTGGGCTTTTCGCCCTTTAGGACCTTGCGGGTAATGGCTTGTGGAAATCCACCCGGCGGTTGGCCGAGGTTCCCGCGCAACATGTCGACGACCGAGTCCGGAAATGCGACGTCAAGTTTCGGGTCCTCAACCTGATCCTTGGTCAGCCCCTGCGCCACCATCATCAGAGCCATGTCACCCACGACCTTTGAGGAGGGGGTTACCTTGACGATATCGCCGAACATCCGGTTGGCATCGGCATAGGCCTGCGCCACTTCATGCCAGCGTTCTTCAAGGCCGAGGCTGCGCGCCTGCGCCTTGAGGTTGGTGAACTGACCGCCGGGCATTTCATGCAGGTAAACTTCGGATGCCGGGGCTTCGAGACCGGACTCGAAAGCCGCATATTGGTGGCGCACACCTTCCCAGTAGTTGGAAATCTCGCGTATCGCCGAAATGTCGAGCCCCGTGTCGCGCTCGGTATGGGCCAGCGCCTCTACTATGGAGCCGAGGCAGGGTTGCGACGTGCCGCCCGAGAAAGCGTCCATCGCGGCATCCACGGCACAGACGCCGGCATCCGCGGCGGCAAGGATAGTGGCCCCGGCAATGCCGGAAGTGTCATGCGTGTGGAAGTGGATGGGCAATCCGACCTCTTCCTTCAGCGCCTTGACAAGAACGCGTGCCGACGCGGGTTTCAGAAGTCCGGCCATGTCCTTCAGTCCAAGGACATGGGCGCCCGCGGCTTTCAGGTCCTTGCCCATGCCGACGTAATATTTCAGATCGTATTTCGCACGGTCCGGGTTCAGGATGTCGCCGGTATAGCAGATCGTTCCTTCGCAGATCTTGTTCGCCTCGACCACGGCGTCCATCGCGACGCGCATGTTCTCGACCCAGTTCAGACTGTCGAAAACGCGGAAAACGTCGATGCCCGTCTCGGCAGACTGACGAACGAATTCGCGCACCACATTGTCGGGGTAGTTGGTGTAACCGACACCGTTGGAGGCGCGGAGCAACATCTGGGTCATCAGGTTCGGCATGGTATGGCGCAGGTCGCGCAAGCGCTGCCAGGGGCATTCCTGAAGGAAGCGGTAGGCGACATCAAAGGTGGCGCCGCCCCAGCACTCGACGCTGAAAAGCTGCGGCAGGTGGGCGGCATAGGCGGGGGCTACCTTGATCATGTCGATCGACCGCATCCGGGTGGCCAGCAGCGACTGGTGACCATCGCGCATCGTGGTGTCGGTCAGAAGCAGTCTCTTTTGCGAAGCCATCCAGTCGGCGACAGCCTGGGGCCCTTTTTCTTCCAAGAGTTGCCGCGTGCCGGGGGCAGGGGTTGCGCGCAGCCTGGGCGGTTTCGGTGCGCGTGCCTCGGCATGGGGTTTTGGCCTGCCGGCGGTCTCCGGGTGTCCGTTGACGGTGATATCGGCGATATAGGTCAGGATTTTCGTCGCCCGGTCGCGGCGCTTCTTGAAGTTGAAAAGCCCCGGCGTCGTGTCGATGAACTTGGTCGTATAGGTATTGTCGAGGAAGGTCGGATGCTTCAGCAGGTTCTCGACAAAGGCGATATTGGTCGAGACACCCCGGATACGGAATTCCCGCAAGGCCCGGTCCATCCGGGCGATCGCCTGTTCGGGCGTCGGCGCCCAAGCGGTAACCTTGACCAGGAGCGAGTCATAATAGCGGGTGATGACGCTGCCGGAATAAGCAGTGCCGCCATCCAGCCTGATCCCCATGCCCGTGGCCGACCGATAGGCGGTGATGCGCCCGTAATCGGGGATGAAGTTGTTCTGTGGATCTTCCGTCGTGACCCGGCACTGAAGCGCGTGCCCCTTGAGCTGCACATCCTCTTGCCGGGCGACGCCGGTCGCCTCGGCCAGGGTCTTGCCCTCGGCGATCTTGATCTGACTTTGCACGATATCGATGCCGGTCACTTCCTCGGTGACGGTATGCTCGACCTGAACACGGGGGTTCACTTCGATGAAATAGAACTTGCCGTCATCCATATCCATCAGGAATTCGACAGTGCCCGCGCATTCGTAATTCACATGGG
>JAGRDO010000019.1:203-3160 GCA_020447005.1 Paracoccaceae bacterium | reverse complement strand
ACCTTCTGGTTGCGGCGCTGGACGGTGCAGTCACGCTCATAGAGGTGATAGATCTGCCCGTGCCGGTCGCCAAGGATCTGCACCTCGACATGTCGCGCGCGCAGGATCATCTTTTCCAGATAGCCCTCGCCATTGCCAAAGGCGGCCTCGGCCTCGCGCCGGCCCTCGCGGACCTTTTCGACCAGTTCCTCGGGCTTGGTGATCGGACGCATGCCCCGCCCGCCGCCGCCCCACGACGCCTTGAGCATCAAGGGATAGCCGATTTCGGCCGCCTCGCGCTTGATCGCTTCGAAATCGTCGCCCAGGACCTCGGTCGCCGGGATCACCGGCACACCGGCTTCGACCGCGACGCGCCGGGCGCTTGCCTTGTCGCCGAGCGCACGCATCGTCGCGGCCTTCGGGCCGATGAAGGTGATGCCCGCCTTGTCGCAGGCCTCGACGAAATCGGGGTTTTCCGACAAAAGCCCATAGCCCGGATGGATCGCATCGGCGCCACTTTCCTTCGCCACCCGAATGATGTCGGGGATCGAGAGATAGGCCTGAACCGGTCCCAGTCCCTCGCCGATCCGGTAGGCCTCGTCCGCCTTGAAGCGATGAAGCGAAAGCTTGTCTTCCTCGGCATAGACGGCGACGGTCCGCTTGCCCAGTTCGGTCGCGGCCCGCATGACGCGTATGGCGATTTCTCCGCGGTTGGCGATCAGGATTTTCTTGAAGTCAGGCATCGATCCCCCCCTCGGTCACGCGTCGCGAACAATAAGGATGCTGCGGCGCGGCGCAAGACCCAGAACCACCTATCCGCCAGGATTCGGCGGCGTTCTGTTCTTGATATGCCGCTTGGTGCGGCAGAGTGATGCGCAAGCGAAGCAATTTTGCCGAAAACGACGTCAGAGTGTGAGCAGCCGCCCGGGTAAGTCCGAAAGCCGCCGCGCCCCGATCTGGCCCATGTTCGATGTCAGGTCCCTGGTCAGAACGTCGACAAGATGGGCCGGCCCCTCGGCCCCGAGGGCGCCGAGCGCATAGTGCCAGGCCCGGCCCAGCATGACGAAGTCAGCACCGAGCGCGACCGCGCGGAGAATATCCAGTCCGCCCTCAATTCCACCGTCGAAGATGATCGGCAGCGTGGTCGCGGCACGGACCGCTGGCAGAACCTCGATCGTTGCGGGGGCCGCATCGAACTGGCGGCCGGCATGGTTCGACACCCAGATCGCATCGGCGCCTTCGTCCTGTAACCGCGCCGCGTCATCGGCGTTCAGAACCCCCTTCACGATGAGCGGACCGTTCCATGCATCGCGCAACGCCTTGAGATACTCCCAGTCGGGTGAGGTTCTGAGAAGGTAGCCGATATGGGCCGTCGAAGACAGTTTGACCTTGTTTTCGGAATAGCCTTCCATCATCCGCATCCGGGGCATTCCCATCCGGAGCGTGCCAAGTGCCCATGCCGGACGCATCGCCACCTGTGCGAGAAGCCGGGGCGTGAGTTTCGGCGGTTGGGTCAGGCCCGATCGGGTCTGCCGTTCCCGGCGGCTGGCGACCGGCACGTCGACGGTCAGGATCAGCGTGGAGAATCCGGCTTGCCTTGCCCGGTTCAGCATGTCGCGCCTGATTTCCGGGTCGCGCGGCGGATACATCTGAAACCAGCCGTGTTGGCCCAGGACCGGCGCCACGAATTCGGGCGTTTGGCTGGCAACGGTGGAAAGCGCATAGGGAAGCCCGGCTTTCGCGGCGGCGGCGGCCAGAAGCCTTTCCGCATCGGGCCATATCAATCCCGACATGCCGACCGGCGAAATCCCGAAGGGCAGGGGGAAGTCGTGGCCGAAAAGCCGGGTCGTCAGGTCCGGGGTGAATTCGCCGTGCAGGATCGAAGGTCGCAAGAGTATTGCATCCAGCATGGCGCGGTTGCGGCGCAGCGTCGCCTCGGTGCCCGTGGCGCTGTCGAGGTATTCCCAGACAAAATGGGGGATGCGCGCGCGGGCGCGGACCCTGAGGTCGGCAATCGACGGATAGCGTTGGTGCGGGTCCATGTGGAAGTTTTTCCGGTGCGCGCGCAAAATGTCCAGCATTGGGGTTGGAACAGAGTGTGAACTTCTCTTTAATTCAAAACCCGATGCGGCTAGATTGCCATCCATGAGTAGTTTCGACGATACCGACGCCTTCGAGGGCGCATCCCTCTCCGCGCGCGCAATGGCGGCGATGCGGGGTAACGACCAGGCGTATCTTGATGGTTTGAATCCGGCGCAGAAGCAGGCCGTTGAGTCGCTGGATGGTCCCGTGCTCATGCTGGCCGGGGCGGGAACCGGGAAAACGCGCGCCCTGATGGCCAGGGTCGCGCATCTTGTGGCGACAGGGCGCGCGAGTGAACGAGAGATATTGGCAGTAACCTTTACCAATAAAGCTGCGCGAGAGATGAAGGACCGGCTGTCCAGAGCGCCCTTCGAAATTCGCGAGCCGATAAGGTGGATGGGCACCTTTCATGCGCTGTCCGTCAAGATTCTGCGCCGCCATGCCGAGCTTGTGGGGCTGAAGTCCAACTTCACCATCCTTGACACCGATGATCAGATCCGGCTGCTGAAACAGGTGATTTCAGCCGCGAATATCGACGAGAAACGCTGGCCCGCACGTCAGCTTGCCGGTTTGATCGACAACTGGAAAAACCGCGCCTGGGGGCCGGAACAGGTGCCGAGTGCGGAAGCGGGCGCCTTCAACCACATGGGGACCGAGCTTTATGCGGCCTATCAGCGCCGCCTGCTGACCCTGAACGCCTGCGATTTCGGCGATCTTCTTCTGCATGTGGTGACGATCTTTCAGGCTCATGTTGACATTCTGGAACAATATCAGCGCTGGTTCCGTTACATTCTGGTCGATGAGTATCAGGATACGAACATCGCCCAGTATCTCTGGTTGCGACTGCTTGCGGCCAAGCACAGGAACATCTGCTGCGTCGGCGATGACGACCAGTC
>JAGRDO010000019.1:0-187 GCA_020447005.1 Paracoccaceae bacterium | reverse complement strand
CCGAAGTGGGCAACATCCTGCGGTTTGAGAAGGATTTCCCCGGCGCCACCGTGATCCGGCTGGAACAGAACTACCGATCGACCGAGCATATCCTTGCCGCCGCGTCGGGGCTGATTTCGGCCAATGCCGGGCGGCTTGGCAAGACCCTGTGGACCGAGGCAAAGGGCGGCGAGAAGCTGCGCCTGAT
>JAGRDO010000018.1:8593-18269 GCA_020447005.1 Paracoccaceae bacterium | reverse complement strand
GGTTTCGTCATCGCGTTCCCTTTCTCAGGCGGCGACTTTCTTCATCACGCGTTCGATCGTCTCGCCGATGACCGAGGGGTGTTCGGCCACCGTGACACCCGCCGCGGACAGGATTTCGACCTTTTCCGAGGCGCTTTCACCGAAGGCCGAGATGATCGCCCCGGCATGTCCCATGGTCCGGCCCTTGGGCGCGGTCAGCCCGGCGATATAGGCGATCACCGGCTTGGTCATGTGGTTCTGGATATATTCGGCCGCCTCGGCTTCCTGCGGGCCGCCGATCTCGCCGATCATGCAGACGATATGGGTGTCGGGGTCGGCCTCGAACCGCTCAAGGATGTCGCGGAAGGACGACCCGTTGATCGGATCGCCGCCGATGCCCACGCTTGTGGAAACGCCGATGCCCCGATCCTTGAGCTGCTGGGCCGCCTCATAGCCAAGCGTGCCCGAACGCCCGACGATCCCGACAGGGCCGGGCAGGTAGATATGCCCCGGCATGATGCCGCACAGCGCCTTGCCCGGGCTGATCGTGCCCGCGCAGTTCGGCCCGGTCAGCACCATGCGGCGCTCCTTGGGATAGCGGTACATGTAGCGCTTCACGCGGATCATGTCCTGCGCGGGGATGCCGTCGGTCACGCAGACCGCATAGCGGATGCCGCCATCCGCGGCTTCCATGATGCTGTCGGCGGCAAAGGGCGGGGGCACGAAGACAAGGCTCGTATCCGCGCCGGTTGCGGCGACGGCTTCCTTCACCGTGTCATAGACCGGGATGCCATGCACCTCCGACCCGCCCTTGCCGGGCACCACGCCGCCCACGACATTGGTGCCGTAGTCGATCATCTCGCGGGTGTGAAAACTCGCCAGCCGCCCCGAAATCCCCTGGACGATCACGCGGCTCATGCGGTCAAGAAAGATGCTCATCAGACGGCCCTCAGCTTGCTGTTTTGCGACTGGTCGTTCTTCCACGCGGTCACGGCGCGTTCGGCCGCCTCCATCAGCGACGAGGCGCGGATGATCGGCAGGCCGGATTTCGCGAGGATCTTCTGGCCTTCCTCGACATTGGTGCCCGCAAGGCGCACGATCACCGGCACATCGACCGGGTTCGCCGTCAGCGCCTGAACAACCCCTTCGGCCACCCAGTCGCAGCGGTTGATGCCCGCGAAGATATTGACCAGCACCGCCTGCACATTGCTGTCCGACAGCACCAGCTTGAAAGCCTTGGCCACCCGTTCGGGCGTGGCGCCCCCGCCGATATCAAGGAAATTCGCAGGCTCGCCCCCCGCCAGCTTGATCGTGTCCATCGTCGCCATGGCCAGACCCGCGCCATTGACGATGCAGCCGATATTGCCGGTCAGACCGATATAGTTCAGCCCGCGATCCGCCGCGCGCGCCTCGCGCGGGTCTTCCTGGCTCTTGTCGCGCAGCTCGGACACATGCGGATGACGAAAAAGCGCGTTTCCGTCGAAGGTCATCTTCGCGTCAAGCGCAAGGATCCGGTCATCCGAGGTGATCACCAGAGGGTTGATCTCGACCATCGTCGCGTCAAGTTCGGTGAAGGCGCGGTAGCAGCCTTGCAACGTGCGGACCATCTGCTGGGTCAGCTTCGCCGGAATGCCAAGCGCGAAGGAAATCTCGCGCGCCTGAAATTCCTGCAGGCCGACGGCGGGTTCCACGGTCGAACGCACGATGCTTTCGGGCTTTTCGGCCGAGATTTCCTCGATCTCCATGCCGCCCTCGGACGAGGCGACGATCATCACCCGCTGGCTGGTGCGGTCCAGAACGAAACCAAGATAGATTTCCTGCTCGAAGGCCACGGCGGCCTCGACATAGACGCGGTAGACGCCCTTGCCCTCGGGTCCGGTCTGATGGGTGACGAGCTTCTTGCCGAACATCTCGTCCGCGGCATTGAGGATCTCGTGTTCGCTGTCGCAAAGCTTGACCCCGCCGGCCTTGCCCCGGCCGCCGGCATGGACCTGCGCCTTGACGATCCAGCGGTTGCCACCAAGCTCGCGGGCACGGTAGGCCGCCTGTTCGGGGCTGTAAGCCAGCCCGCCCTGCGGTACCGTCACCCCGAAACGGCCGAGGATATCCTTGGCCTGATATTCGTGAATGTCCATTCGCGCCTCCCTGACCCTAAGGTTCCCTGTCTTGTTACGCCGCGACAGCGGCCCTGTAATGCCGGTCCAGAACCTGCTGGACAGCGCCCACATCGACATCCCCGCCCATCGCGTTCATCGCGGCGGCGAACCGCTGGACGATGTCGCCGATCGCGCGCGGCGACAGCTGGTTGAGGATGCCGATCCTGATCTGCACCGGCTCGGACAATGTCGGCCAGATGCCAAAACCCTTGGCGCGGCAGCCCTGCACCAGTTCCTTTTCGCGGCCCGCAAGGGCAGGGGGCAGGTTCAGGACGACAAGGCTTGTCATGTTCGAGGTGACCGTGCAGCCCATCGCCTCGACGGCCTGCCGCAGGGCTGCCTCGTGCAGGGCATAGTCGCGCGCGCGCTGGGCAAGGCCGGCCTGCAGGGTGATGCGCAGCGCCTCGTGAAAGGCGGCAACCGCATAGCCCGAATGGGTGCGATGATAGCTGCCCGCGGCCACGTCCTTGCCGTCGATGATGCCCCAGTGCCGCGCCTCAAGGACCGGGTTGTGCACATAGGACGCGCAGCCATTGGCGCGCACTTCGGCGATGTAGCGGTCGGTAAAGCTGACCGGCGCATAGGTCAGGGGCAGACACAGCACGCCCTTTTGCGGGCAGGACGCCCAGCCGACCACGCCGGGATAATCGTCGATCGAGAAATCCGCGATCCCGAGGGATGACACCGCATCGACCAGACCCATCGCGCCGTGGCGTTCACAGGCCTCTGAAAAGCCTTTCAGATCGTTCACGCGGCCGGAACCGGTTTCCCAATGGGCCATGAAGGCCCATTTCGGCTTCTTGCCGGCCAGCGCCTTTTCGACGACCTCGCCCGTCACCGACTGGCCATGCGGCACGGTGACGATGGTCACGGATGCGGCCTGCGGGTCCAGCGCATTGGCGCGCAGCTCGTCCCGCGTCGCGGCCTTCATGCGGATCGTCAGCCCGTCGATGCCCGAAAACGTGCCATTGGTGAAGGCCACGACCGTGTCGCCGGGCAGGATCGCGCCCAGCATGCAATCGAGGCCGGAAAAGCCGGTGCCGCCAACGCCGTAGGTGTAGGTGTTCTGCGTGCCCCAGACCTGCCGCAGCATGTGCTTGCATTCGATCATCCCGCGCAGCACGTCGGCCTGCATGTGATCGGCAAGCCCGGCCTGTGCAAACCGCGCCAGAACGCGGGGGTCGGTATTGCCGGGGCCGGGGCCCGCGGCGAGGGTCTCGGGGATTTCCAGCTGCGAAAAGATCGGCATGTCAGTCATCGGGCAGGTCTCCACGAAAATCGGTTCCCGGACGGTTCCGGTGTCTGGAAACAGCTAATCGGGCTTGCCGTGGGGTCACAACCTGCGTTACTCCTGCTTTTGGGTATCCAAGTAGACGGTAAAAAACCTACCCATATTGGTGAGAATACCGAGGTATACTGAAACAACTACTGCCAATACGGGTAGGTTATTCAGAAAAGGTAAGTGAATGCAAAGCCTTAGCAAATCTGCCGCCCCGGTTTCGGTCTCGCTCGCCGATGGCAATCCGCTCGTCCTGTCGGCGATGTCGGAACTTTTCGATCGCGATCCGCGATTCTCGCTGGTGGCGACGGCGGCAACCGCCGAAGGGTTTCTGGGCATGGTGATGCGGGTGCCGGTTCAGGTCGGGGTCGTCGACTGGAACCTGCCGGCACTGGGCGGGCAGAAACTGATCGAGGTCTTGCGCGAACACGAAAACGCCCCGCGCTTTGTCGTCTACGGCGATGACCCCAAGCGGGAACTGGCCCGGCTGGCGATGCTGGCGGGGGCGGCGGGGTTTGTCGCCCGCAACACGCCGGTCGAAAAACTGCTCGATACCTGCCTTGCCGTGGCCGAGGGGCAGATGGTCTTTCCCTTTCTCGACGTCCGGGAATTGCAGACCGATCCGATCCACAGCCTGACGCGCCGCGAACGCGCGCTGCTCGAGGCGCTGTCCCAGGGACTGACCAACAAGGTTCTGGCCCGCGACTTCGGGATTTCGGCCAACACGGTGAAATTCCACCTGTCGAACCTTTTCGAAAAACTCGGGGTGACAAGCCGGGCGCAGGCCATCGCGTTCTACTATTCCTCGCGCCTTCCGGGCGAGCGTTCCGGGCCGTCCTGAGCACGCTTTCCGGGGCTTTGTAGCTACAAGGTTCCTACGCTTGTGCTACGCAATTCCGACGGAAAAACGACTTTCCGATCATTTCTCCGCGACATTCCGCCACGCAACAATCTTTCTTGACAGGAACAAATTTTTGCGTCCTTGAATGGCGCCCATTACCGAACGGCAACCCAACCAAGGACGTCCACCATGAGTTTCCATGTCATCGAACAGGCCCCGGCCCGCCTTAATCGCAGCGAATTGGCCGTGCCGGGAAGCGCGCCGCAAATGTTTGAAAAGGCGTCACAATCCGATGTCGACGTGATCTTTCTCGACCTCGAGGACGCGGTGGCCCCGGATGACAAGGCACAGGCCCGCAAGAACATCATCAAGGCCCTCAACGAGGTCGACTGGGGCAAGAAAACCATGTCGGTTCGAATCAACGGACTGGACACGCATTACATGTATCGCGACGTGGTGGACGTCGTCGAACAGGCCGGAGACCGCCTCGATCTGATCATGATTCCCAAGGTCGGAACCGCCGCCGACGTCTATGCCGTTGACATGCTGGTGACCCAGATCGAGGACGCCAAAGGCTACAAGAAACGCATCGGTTTTGAACATATCATCGAGACGGCACTGGGCATGCAGAACGTGACCGAGATCGCCGGTGCGTCGAAGCGCAACGAAAGCCTGCATTTCGGTGTGGCCGATTATGCCGCCTCGACCCGTGCGCGCACCACCATCATCGGTGGCGTGAACCCCGATTATGCGGTGCTGACCGATCCCTTGGCCGACGGCGCCCGCGCGGTGCACTGGGGCGACATGTGGCATTACGCGCTGGCCCGGATGGTCGTTGCCGCCCGTGCCAATGGCTTGCGCCCCGTCGACGGGCCCTTTGGCGATTTTCAGGATCCCGAAGGCTACAAGGCCGCCGCGAAACGTGCCGCCGTGCTTGGCTGCGAAGGCAAATGGGCAATCCATCCAAGCCAGATCGCGCTTGCCAATGAGGTGATGAGCCCGTCCGAGGCCGAGGTCACCAAGGCGAAACGCATCCTGAAGGCGATGGAAGAGGCCGCGGCGGCCGGCAAGGGGGCCGTGTCGCTCGATGGCCGACTGATCGACTATGCGTCGATCCGTCAGGCCGAGGTGCTGGTCCAGAAAGCCAGGCAGATCGCGGGGGACTGAGCCATGGCGGGGCTGCGCGACACTGCGAAGGACTTGTTTCGAACCGCCTGTCTTGCGGCCGACCCGGCCCATGCCTTGCGCGCGGCCCTTGCCGTATCGCCCCTGCCGCAACTTGGTAAGAACGGGCGGTATCTTGTTGTTTCAATTGGAAAAGCAGCGGTGCCAATGGCGGCAGAGATGCCGGGCCATCTTGCCGGAGCGCCGGCCACCGTTCTGGTTGTGACCAATTACGAAAACGCCCGGACGCTTGCGGGCGCGACGGTCATGGCCGCGGGCCACCCTGTGCCGGACGAGAACGGGGCGAAGGCGTCGCACGAGATCATCCGGCACCTGTCCGGGGCAGGAGAGGCGGATCGGATCATCGCGCTCATTTCGGGCGGTGGCTCGGCTCTCTTGCCCGCACCGGCCGGAGGGGTGACGCTGGCCGACAAGGCCGAGGTCAACCGGCTTCTGCTTGCCCATGGTTTCGACATTACCGAAATGAACCTTGTCCGCCAGCAGCTGTCGCGGCTGAAAGGGGGCGGGATGCTGCGCCACGCCGCGCCGGCCCCTGTGACGGCCTATATCCTGTCGGATGTCATCGGCGACGATCTGCGCGTCATCGCCTCGGGTCCGACGGTCGCGCCTATCGGCACTGCGGCGGATGCGCGGGCGTTGTTAAGCGGGCGCGGGGTCTGGGATCGTCTTCCGGCATCGGTTCGTGCCCATCTGAATGCGCGCGGGCCCGACAACAGCTTGCCCGTCGCGCAGAACGTTCTGGTCGGTTCGAACCGCAAGAGCCTTGATGCGGTGTTGGGGGCGGCGGGTGTTGGCGCGAAGATCGTCACCGATCACCTGACGGGCGACGTTGCCACTGCGGCCGATGCGGTGATCGCCGCTGCGGCCTCGGCCCCGAAGGACCGGCCCGGCTGTCTTGTCTTTGGTGGCGAAACGACCGTCACGCTGAAGGGCAATGGCCTTGGCGGGCGCAATCAGGAACTGGCGCTGCGGGTGGCACTCGGCATGCCCGATCTTGGCCGCGACTGGATGTTTCTGTCAGGTGGCACCGATGGGCGCGATGGCCCGACCGAGGCGGCGGGCGGGATCGTGGATGCCGGTACAGTTGCCCGTATCCGCGCAACCGGGGCCGATCCGGAAGCGTTGCTTGCCAATAATGACAGCAACGCCGCCCTGAAGGCGGCGGGCGATCTTCTTGTGACCGGAGCGACAGGCACCAATGTCGCCGATGTCCAGATTCTGCTGTTGGGGTGACCGCGCAGCGCTATCTCTGCGGCAGTCCCCAGTCGGTCAGATCATTGATCAGCATCATGCAGATCCGCCGGAAGGTCGCGCGGAGATCGTCAATCTCGGGTCCGAAAAGCCCATTCTTTTCAAGAGCCTGATCCATGCAGCGCAGCCAGTCCTCGGCCGTTTCCGCCGAGACCGGAATGTGATCATGCATCCGGCGCAGATCCATATGGCGATGTTTTTCAAGATAATATCGCCGACCGCCCAGAAAGCCGCTCAGGAAGTTGAACTGCTCGACCCTTGAATGGAGCAGACCGTGGCCACGCGCGTGCAGCTTGCGCAAGCGCGCACCGTCTTCCGAAAATTCGATGATGTCGTAAAAATCCTCGACCAGCTTGCGCAGGCCGTCTTCGCCCCCTATCCGGTCAATCAGTGGTTTCTGCATGTTCCGCCAACGCTGGTTTTACTATGGCTGCTGATTGCAAGCCGTTGCCCACAAAGAAATTCGCATTACGAATATAATATTCCCGTTGAGAATACCCGGCGGATTGCGACTCTGCAAGCGCTGAATATGGCGTGGCGCAACCTCAGGTTTACCGGGCCGCCTCCGGGAAAACCCGGGCAAGCGCAGGCCATGGCCTGCCGCAGCCGCGGGTCATCCGTGATCCGGGCGGCAGGAATTGGCGGCGACAAGGGGGGTGAGAAGGAACCTTAAATATCTGTGATTGAACGGTAATCCTGTGTTGTGAGGCCTTTGAGTTTCACACTCTGGCGTCACGGAAATACCGTTGGTGTCGCTGCCGAACATCGTGAAGGCCAAGACCAAAGCGCCCGCCGGTTACGGCGCGGTTGAGAGCCGGCAGCTCACGGTTGCCAGGACCGGCGCGCCTGTGGGCCACGAGGCGGGACTGAAGCCGGCCTCGCCGATGAACCCATTGCGAATCTGTCAGCAAGCGGGGACCGGCCAAAATACGGATAGCCACCGCGCATGGCGGGTCTTTTCACCGGGCCGCCGGCCGTTGGTTAGGTTCCGGCTAAGCCGGGGTGAAAAATCAAATTATTGAGCCTTCGCCGCCGATCCCGGATTGTGGGCCACCGCAAACTGACCCGGGACGCGAGGTCCGGGCCGTCAATTCGAGAAGGGCCATGATCCGCACCGGCAGGGAATATCGTGACTCGATCCGCGACGGGCGCGAGGTCTGTGTGAACGGCGAACGGGTCAGCGACGTGACCACGCATCCGCAGTTCAAGCCGCTGGCCGATATCCGCGCCCGCATCTTCGGCATGGCCCACGAAGCCGGGACCCGCGACATCGTGACCGTGACCCGGATGGGTGAGGTCAATGCCGTGGGCGACGCGCTGCCCTACAGCCAGGCCGACTGGTGGGCCAGCACGCGGACCTGCCGTGACAGCGCCGTCAGCCGCCGGTTTTCGGCGGAACAGCACGGGCCGAACGCCGGGGGGGCGGCCGCCGGATGACAAGACCCGCCCCCACGCCATCGCGTCCGCCCAGACCCCAGGACGCAAGAAAAGGACCCGGAAATGTCGGTTGAGAAAACAGATACACTTGTCGTAGGCGCCGGCCAGGCTGGCGTCGCCATGAGCGAGCACCTGAGCCGACTGGGCGTGCCGCATCTGGTGCTGGAACGCGCCCGGATCGCGGAACGCTGGCGCAGCGAGCGCTGGGATTCGCTGGTGGCCAACGGCCCGGCCTGGCATGACCGGTTCCCCGGCCTTGAGTTTGCCGATGTCGGGCCGGATGCCTTCGCCCCGAAGGAGCGGGTAGCGGATTATTTCGTCGCCTATGCCGAAAAGATCGCGGCGCCGATCCGCTGCGGGGTCGAGGTCAGGGACGTGCGGCGCAATCCCTGCCGTCCCGGTTTCCGGGTTGAAACGTCGCAGGGCGTGATCGAGGCCATGAACGTCGTCGCCGCCACCGGGCCTTTCCAGCGTCCGGTCATTCCGCCCATCGTGCCCGAAGGTGCGGGCCCGCTGCAGATCCATTCCAACGCCTATCGCAATCCCGGCCAGTTGCCCGCCGGCGCCGTTCTGGTCGTCGGGGCCGGATCGTCGGGGGTGCAGATCGCCGATGAGCTGATGCAGTCGGGCCGCGAGGTCATTCTGTCGGTAGGCCCCCACGACCGCCCGCCGCGGACTTATCGGGGGCGCGATTTCTGCTGGTGGCTGGGCGTTCTGGGCAAGTGGGATGCCGCCGCACCGACACCCGGGACCGAACATGTCGCCATCGCGGTCAGCGGCGCCGAGGGCGGCAAGACCGTCGATTTCCGCCGGCTGGCGGCCCAGGGGATGACGCTGGTCGGCATGACCAGCTCGTTCAGGGACGGGGTGATGAGCTTTGCCCCCGATCTTGCCCGAAACATCGCCCAGGGGGATGCCAACTATCTGTCGGTTCTTGACGAGGCCGACGCCTATGTCGCCCGCAACGGGCTTGACCTGCCAGAGGAACCCGAGGCGCGCCGGTTCGGCCCCGACCCGGCCTGCATGACCGATCCGATCCTCAGGCTGGATCTGGCCGGGGCCGGGGTAGGATCGATCATCTGGGCCACCGGCTACGCGCTGGATTATGGCTGGCTGAATGTCGACAGTTTCGACGAAAAAGGCCGGCCCCGCCATCAGCGCGGCGTGTCGGCGGAACCGGGGATCTATTTTCTGGGCTTGCCCTGGCAGTCCCGGCGGGGGTCGAGCTTCATCTGGGGCGTCTGGCATGACGCCAGGTACCTGGCCGACCAGATCGCCAAGAACCGCAGCTATCTTGCCTATCGTCCGTCCGTGCAGCGCGAAAGCGTGGACGCCTGAACCCATGGGGTCACGGCGGAAGGCTCGGCCCTTTCGCCGTGATTTGCACGTCAGAAACCCTGCCCGTGAAGGAGGCCGAGTTGGCCCATACCCGCATCCGCAAGTTCAACACCAAGGATACCTATCCCGAACAGAAGCTCGACAATGACCTGTGCCAGGCCGTCGTTACCCGCGGCGGCCGCACTGTCTGGCTGCGCGGCCAGTGCCCGC
>JAGRDO010000018.1:0-8544 GCA_020447005.1 Paracoccaceae bacterium | reverse complement strand
CAAGGTGATGCAGAACATCCGCCAGTTGCTTCAGGAGGCCGGTGGCAAGATGGAGCATCTTGTCAAAGTCGTGGTCTACCTGACCGACCTGCGCCACCGCGAGGCGGTTTATCGGACGATGGGCGCGTACATCAAGGATGTGCATCCGGTGTCGACCGGCGTGACCGTCACCGCGCTGGCGCGGCCCGATTGGCTGGTCGAGATCGACGGCACCGCCGTCATCCCCGATTAAGCCCGCGTGCCCCGGGGGGCGAAACCGGCGGCCTGCCTGACCTGAGGACCGGGCCATGGCCTTTTCCCTTGGGGCGCGCTGCGCCGAAACCGGCATGTCCGGCGTCGCGATCTGCCATTGCATTCGCAGGAAAAATACACTGCACTGAAGACTGTCCGGGTCAAGTACCGGGCCTGACCTAACACAAGGGACTTGCTGGTCGCATATGCCGCTTCGTATCACGCTGCGCCAGCTGGAATATTTCGTGGCCGTCGGCGAGGCCGGCAGCATCGCCATCGCGTCCGAAAAGGTCAATGTTTCCTCGCCGTCGATTTCCTCGGCGATCAGCCAGCTGGAGGCCGAGTTCGGCCTTCAGCTCTTCGTGCGGAAACATGCGCAGGGGCTGGCGCTGACCCAGGCCGGGCGGCAACTGATGATGCAGGCTCGGCAGGTCCTTGGTCAGGCCGAAAAGCTGACGCGGCTGGCCGATGACATTTCCGGCAGCGTTCAGGGGCCGCTGGGAATCGGCTGCCTGCTGACATTTGCGCAGATCATCGTGCCGCAGCTGCGCCGCGGCTTCGAACAGCTGCATCCCAAGGTCCGCATCAGCCAGTATGAGCTGGACCAGGTGGAAATCTTTGCCCGGTTGCGCAATGGCTCCATCGATGTGGCGCTGACCTATGATCTGGAGATCCCGCCCGACCTGATCTTCATTCCCCTGGCCGAACTGCCGCCCTATGTGATGGTGGCCGAAAGCCATGCGCTGGCCGATCTTCCATCGGCCTCGGTCGAGGAGTTGAAGGATCATCCGATGGTTCTGCTCGACCTGCCGTTCTCCAGCAGCTATTTCCTGTCGTTCTTCAGCCGTCGGGGGCTGAAGCCGGTGATCGCGGAGCGGACCAAGGACTTGGCGGTCGCGCGCGGGCTGGTGGCGAACGGCTATGGCTATTCGATCGCCAACATCCGGCCGGTCAACAACCGCGCGCCGGACGGGCGCCTCTTGCGCTTCATCCCGCTGGTCGGCGAAGAGCGGCCGATGATCATGGGGCTGGTCCTGGTGGACGGGGCACAGAACGCGCTGACCTTGCGCACCTTCATCGACCATTGCCGTACCGCGATCACCCGCAGCAGCATCCCCGGCATGGACCTGTCCGCCACCGGCCCGCACCGGGACGTTTGACCCGATGCTTTGCCCTGGCCTAAGCCCGGCTTTTGAAACGGCGACTTTATCCTTTCCAGCGGGTCTTTATGGTGCCCGCTCTGATGCAGCAGGAGGCAGGATTGCGCGACCCGAGGTATGATGTTCTGTTCGAACCGATGGCAATCGGGCCGGTGGTTGCGAAGAACCGGTTCTATCAGGTGCCGCATTGCAATGGCGGCGGCTACCGCGACCCGTCGGCCGCGGCCGAGATGCGGGGGATCAAGGCGCAGGGCGGCTGGGGGGTGATCTTCACCGAACAGACCGAAATGCACCACAGTTCAGAGATCACGCCGTTCATCGAGTTGCGGCTGTGGGAAGACCAGGACATTCCGGCGCTGCGCAAGATGGCCGAGCGGATGAAGACCCACGGCGCGCTGGCCGGGATTCAACTGGCCTATTCCGGTATCAACGGGCCGAATTTCTATAGCAAGGAGGTGCCGCTGGCCCCTTCGGCCGGGCCGATCCGCACCTTCACCAACGATCCGGTGCAGGCGCGCGCGCTGGACAAGACCGATATCAGGAACCTGCGCCGCTGGTTCGTCAATGCGGCGAAACGATCAAGGATCGCGGGGTTCGACCTTATCTGTCTTTATGGCGCGCATGGCTTCGGCATCTTCCAGCACTTCCTGAGCCGCGCCACCAATCAGCGCGGCGACGAATATGGCGGCAGTCTGGAAAACCGTTCGCGCTTTGCCCGCGAAGTGATCGCCGACATGCGCGATGCGGTGGGCGACACCATGGGGTTGACCCTGCGGGTCAGCCTTGACGAAACCATCGGCGACATGGGCTTTTCCAACGCCGAGGTGCGGGATTTCATCGAGATGAACCGCGACCTGCCCGACCTGTGGGATCTGGCCCAGGGTACCTGGGAAGATTGTTCGGGCCCCTCGCGCTTCAAGGAAGAGGCGGCGCAGGAGGTGCTGGTCAAGGGGATCAGGGAACTGTCCGACAAGCCGGTGGTCGGGGTCGGGCGCTTTACCAGCCCCGATGTGATGGCGCGGATGATCCGGTCCGGCACGCTTGACTTCATCGGCTGCGCGCGCCCCTCGATCGCCGATCCGTTCCTGCCGAAGAAGGTCGAGGAAGGCCGGATCGAGGACATTCGCGAATGTATCGGCTGCAATATCTGCATCACCGGCGACATGACCCAGTCGATCAGCCGCTGCACGCAAAACCCGACCTTCATGGAAGAATGGCGCAAGGGCTGGCACCCCGAGGAGATGAACGCCAAGGGCGACAGCCGTAACGTGCTGGTCATCGGCTCTGGTCCGGCGGGGCTGGAGGCCGCGCGCGCCCTGTCGCTGCGCGGCTATGACGTGGCGATTGCCGAGGCCCGGACCGAGCTTGGCGGCAGGGTGGCGCGCGAACGGCTGCTGCCGGGCCTGTCGGCCTGGGGGCGGGTGGTCGATTACCGCCAGTATCAGCTGAGCCAGCGGCCGAATGTAGAGACCTATTTCGACAGCGGACTGTCGGCCGACGATGTCCTGTCCTTCGGCTTCGAAAACATCTGCGTGGCCACGGGATCGCATTGGCGGGTCGACGGGGTGGCGCGGCAGCATGTCGTCCCGGTGCCGGTTCAGGGCAAACTGCCAGTCTTCAGTCCCGACGACATCATGCAGGGCCGCCTGCCGGCCGGCAACGTCGTGGTCTATGACGATGACCATTATTACATGGGCGGCGTACTGGCCGAGCTTTTGGCGCAGAAGGGCTGTTCGGTCGTGCTGATCACGACTTCGGCCTATGTTTCGGACTGGACGCTGAACACGCTGGAACAGGGCGCGATCCACCGCCGGCTGGTGGCGGCGGGTGTCAGGATCGTGCTGAATACCGGGCTGGCGGCAATCCGGGCCGATGGGATCGAAACGAATTGTTCTTACACCGACGCGCGCGGCCGGATCGGATGCGATGCGCTGGTCATGGTGGCGTCGCGCCTGTCGGACACGTCTTTGTACGACGGGCTCGTGGCGCGGCAGGACGAATGGGCCGATGCGGGGATTCGCAGCGTCAAGATCATCGGCGACGCCTGCGCGCCCGGCCCGATTGCCTGGGCGACCTATGCCGGCCACCGCTATGCGCGCGAACTGGACATGCCCGATATCGGCGACGCGCTGCCTTTCCGGCGCGAGGTCACCGCACTGGCGGGCAACTGACAAGAGCCGGCGTGATCGATGCCGGCTGCAAGGCGACGGTTCATGCGCCGGTGGCTTCGATGTGACCACGTTTCACGAACGGGCGACAGTCGGCAGACCGGCCACTCTGGCGCTGCGTCCCGAAAGGACCGGGGCGGGGGAACAGACCGCCCGCCCGGCGCGGATCGGCTTTCGCCATGACGGGGCGCGGGTGCCCGGCCAATGACCCCGCGCGATCTTGCGTATCTCTGGCCCGGCGCCAACCTTTGTCATGATGGCGCCGACGCCGGTCCGGACGATCGGCATCGTCCGGTAAATGGGGCGCTATCGCGGCCCTGAAATATCCGGTGTCGGGATCCGCAGGATAGCCAGGCGCAATGTCTGACGGGACTTCCCGGCGGCACGTGGGCCCTGACCCTAAAGTGAGAATTGGTGGAGCCAAGGGGAGTCGAACCCCTGACCTCTTGAATGCCATTCAAGCGCTCTCCCAACTGAGCTATGGCCCCACCGGAGGTCCGGGCGTCGCCGCCCGCGTGAGGGGCGATATAGGCAAGGGCGCGCAGTGGCGCAAGGGAAAAATGCGCGGGCCTGCGCAAACCCCTGCATGTACTGGAGGCGACAAAAAAGGCGCGCCCCGCCGGGGGGCGCGCCGTGATCGGATTTGCGCGATGGCCCTATTGACAGCCGCGTTCAGTTGTCGTCGTCGCTGCCGGCGACATCGGCGATATCGTCAAGCGATACATCGTCATCGCCGTCATCCTCTTCGAGAAGATCGTCATCGATATCGTCGTCGGCATCGGAATCCAGAACATCGGCGCCAAGATCATCATCATCGTCGTCGTCACGTTCTGTAACCTTGGCAGCGGTCTTTTCGCTGATCAGCGTGCGGCCACGTCCCGTGACAAGGCTGTCCGCGGTGAAGGTGTGGCTGCATTCGGGGCAGGTCATGGGATCGCGGCGCAGGTCGTAAAACCGGCTGTCGCAATGCGGGCACAGGCGTTTGACGCCCCATTCGTCCTTGGGCATGGACTACTCCTTTCGTGCACATCTGTTCGAGAGTCGCCGCCAACTGCCACAAGTGACGCGGGCTGTCAAAGGCTTTCGGGCCGAATTTTCGCCCACCATCGGCCGGGGGGCTTTTGCCCGGTTCCATTGCTGGTATTCTGGGGCAAAGCGAGGGTGAGTTGAGCGAATATTTCCTGTCGGGCGATCCGCCCGTTTCCATATCGGTACGACGCAGCGCAAGGGCGCGGCGCTTCAGTTTGCGGGTGTCCCGGCTGGACGGAACCGTCACGCTATCGGTCCCGCGCCGTGCGCCCCTGTCCGAAGCGGTCGGCTTTGCCGAGGAAAAGGCCGAGTGGATCCGCAAGGTCCGCGCCGGTTTTCCGCAACCGGTTCCGGTTGGCCTTGGCACGGTGCTGCCGTTCGAGGGGCGCAACCTGCCGGTGACGGCGGGCAGGGTGCGGTCGGCGGTGGTGACGGACGAAGCCTTCCTGGTTCCGGGGGATCCCGCGCGTGTTGCCGCGCAGGTCGCGGCCTATTGCAAGATTGCGGCGCGCCAGCGGCTGCAATCGGCCTGCGAGGGCTATGCAGCCGCTCTCGGCCGTCCGTTCAAGGCGATCACGCTGCGCGATACGCGATCGCGCTGGGGCTCATGTACACCGGACGGAAAGCTGATGTTTTCCTGGCGCCTTGTCATGGCGCCGCCCGACGTTCTGGCCTATGTCGCCGCCCATGAAGTGGCGCATCTGGCCGAGATGAACCATTCGCCCGCCTTCTGGGCGGTTGTCGCGCGGCTGATGCCAGACCATGCCAGGCACCGCCAGTGGCTGAAGCGCAACGGGTCTGCCTTGCACCGCTTTCAGTTCGGGGCGTGAGACACGGTCATTGACCTTCGGGTAGAAGTTGTGATCACGTTCGCATCATGCTTGTGCAGACCCGCGCCTCGGATTCCGGCCTTGCGGCCCATGACCGCCTTTACCGCGCCTTGCGCCAGCAGATCATGCATGGCGAATTGCCGCCGGGGCAGGCAATCACCCTGCGCGGGCTGGCCCAAAGGTTCGGGGTTTCGATGACACCCGCGCGCGAGGCGCTGCGGCGGCTGGTCGCGGAGGGGGCGCTGACACTCTCGGCCTCGGGCAGGGTGGCGACGCCGGATCTTTCGAACGACCGGATCGAAGAGCTTTCGACATTGCGGGCGCTGATCGAGACGGAACTGGCCAGCCGCGCGATGCCGCGCGCGCATATGGCGCTGATCGAACGGTTGCAAACCATCAACATGGCCAATTCCGAAGCCGCGGTGAAGCGTGACGCGGTTGCCTATATCCGCAGCAATCTGGAGTTCCACCGCACGCTTTATCTGCGCGCCCAGGCCCCCGCCATGCTGGCCGTGGCCGAGACGGTATGGCTGCAGCTTGGTCCGACGATGCGGGCGCTTTACAGCCGGATCGCACGGTCGGAGCCGCCGCAATATCACCGGATGATCATCGCAGCACTCAAGGCCGGTGACGAACCCGCCCTTCGGCTGGCGGTGCGCACCGATGTGACGCAGGGGCTGCGCCACCTGACCGGCTAGCGAGGCGATGCCTGGATAGGGGGGCATCGCCTGGGATTTTTCCGAACGTTTCCTGGCGGTTACGAATGGATGGCGCCATCGCCGCAGGCAAGCGCCGCTTCCCGCACGGCTTCCGAGAAGGTCGGATGGGCGTGGCAGGTGAGCGCGATATCCTCGGCGGCCGCACCGAATTCCATGCCCACACAGATCTCGTGGATCAGTTCGCCCGCTGCCGGTCCGATGATGTGACAGCCGAGAATCCGGTCGGTTTCCTTGTCGGCCAGCAGCTTGACGAAGCCGTCGCCCTGAAAGACGGCCTTGGCGCGGCCGTTGCCCATGAAGGCAAACTTGCCGACCTTGTAGGCGCGGCCTTCCTCTTTCAGCTGTTCTTCGGTCTTGCCGACGGTCGCGACCTCGGGCGTGGTGTAGATGACACCGGGAATGACGCCGTAATTGACATGGCCATGACGGCCGGCGATGACGGCGGCGACCGCCATGCCTTCGTCTTCCGCCTTATGGGCCAGCATCGGCCCCGCGATGGCATCGCCGATGGCGTAGATACCCTTGATATTGGTCTGCCAATGCGCATCGGTGCGGACCTGACCGCGTGGCTCCATTTCGACGCCGAGCGCCCCGAGCCCCAGCCCGTCGGTAAAGGGTTTGCGGCCCGTGGCGACAAGCACGCAATCGGCATCGAGCACCGCTTCGCTGTCATCCTTGCGAAGCCTGTAGGTGACCTTCGCCTTGCCGCCCTTCACCGTGGCGCCCTGAACGGCGGCGCCCATGATGAAGTCAAGCCCTTGTTTTTTCAGCAATCTCTGGAAGGTTTTCTGCACCTCGCCATCCATTCCGGGGGTGATGGCGTCCAGGTATTCGACGACCGTCACCTTGGTCCCGAGCCGCGCATAGACCGAACCAAGCTCGAGCCCGATCACGCCGGCGCCGATCACGACCATGGTCTTGGGGATCTTCGGCAGGACAAGGGCGCCGGTAGAGGTGACGATGACCTTTTCATCGACGGTCACGCCGGGAAGCGAGGAGGGTTCGGAACCGGTGGCGACGACGATGTTCCTGGCTTCATGCACCTCGTCCCCGACCTTGACCTTGCCCGGCGCCGGGACCGAGCCCCAGCCTTTCAGCCAGGTTATCTTGTTCTTCTTGAAGAGAAATTCTATCCCCTTGGTGTTCTGGCCGACGACCTCGTCCTTGTAGGCGAGCATCGCGGGCCAGTCGACGGACGGGGCCTTGCCCTTCAGGCCCATCCTGGCGAAATTGTGCTCGGCCTCGTGCAGCGAATGGCTGGCGTGAAGGAGAGCCTTCGAGGGGATGCAGCCGACATTGAGGCAGGTGCCGCCGAGCGTTTCGCGGCCTTCCACGACGGCCGTCTTCAGCCCCAGTTGCGCGCAACGGATGGCGCAGACATAGCCTCCGGGGCCGGCCCCGATCACGATCACGTCAAATTCGGCCATGGGTCTCTCCTTCAGAAAAGCGGTGTAGGGTTCCTGTCGCAACGGCGTAGGACAGGTGTAGTTTCCTTGTAGCTACATCAAGGGGCAGGCGGGGGGCTGTCTGCCCCCCGACGCGGCCTGCCGGCCGCTCCCCCCGAGGATATTTTGAGACAGAAAATGGCATCGGTCACAGGGCAAGGAGGGCGAGGACGTAAAGGGCCGCGGTGGCGGCGAACCCCGCCGCCCAGAAGAGCGAGCGCAGGCCGCTGATGCCGGCGCCGTAGGCGGGCACGTAGAGGACGCGCGCGACGAGGAAGACCCGGGCGGCGGTGAGGGTGCTGCCGGTGAAGCCGTCCTTGAGCGCGAGGATCAGGATCGCGGGCGCGAAGAGCGCCATCGCGGTGACCGAGTTGGCGAGCGCCCGGTCGAGGCGGGCCGCGATGCCGGTCGCGCTGCGCTGTTCGTCGCGTGCGGACAGAAGATAGCCCATGCCGAGCTGCGACAGCGCGCCGGTGGCCTGCATCACAAGCACAAGGCAGGTGAAGAGCCCGTAAAGCGCGAGGATGTTCAGTTCGCTGGACATGGATGGGTCCTTTCAGGGCGGTGGGCAGGCGCGGGGCGGCGCTTGGGGCCATCCACCCTAGTTTTGCTTCGTTTCCACGCGCTCGGCGAGGTTGACGCCCAGATTGATCTGCGGCGCCCATTTGCCGATATCGGCAGAGGCACAGACGGCCGCCACGGATTGTGTTCTCAGCGCGTCGGCATACTCGATGCCAAAGCAGACGACCGCGACAGCCTTTTGCCGCGGCCCGGCTTTGTCGTAGGTTCCGCGCAGGATGCGTCCGAGTTCATTCGACGTCACCTCAACCTCCTGGTTCTGAGCTTTGCGGGTCCGCACGCACCTGGTTCCGATCACAAATCCATCAGGAGCCGCCGCGGGTCCTCCAGCGCCTCTTTCACCCGGACAAGGAAGGTGACCGCGCCCTTGCCGTCGACGATGC
>JAGRDO010000117.1 GCA_020447005.1 Paracoccaceae bacterium | reverse complement strand
TCGAGCCGGCACCCGGCAGCTATGTTCGGGCGGGATAATCACCTTCAGCTTCGGTCGAGATCGTTTGGGGTAAGCGCGACGGCGTGACCCTATGCAGAGATGCTTGACGGCTGCTGGTTTCTCCATCTTTCCGCCCTACACCCTGATCGAAACGGCCAAGCTCAGCGGAGCCGATCTCAACGCTTGGCTCGCCGACACCCTCGCAAGCATACTAGACTACGAGATCACAAAGGTCGATGAACTGATGCCCTGGCGATGGAACCGGAAGCGGTCAGATCGAACGGTTTCGGCGGTGATGCCTGCCATGACTTTGCGCAAATCGTCACAGGGGTGGTACGGGCCTATCGCTGATTGGGTCGCCAAAATAACACACTTCTCATGCCCTGTGAGGTGGTGACCTTCCATATCGAAGCCCACTATGGCGAAGGCGTCATGCAGCGCCTGCGCGCCGGCGACAGCTCCGATCTTGCGCAGGATGTGACTGATCGCAACCGGCTTCAGTTGGTGGGCGCGGCGTGTTTATTTCCACCCAGAAGTGAGCCGGATATGGAGTGAACCCCTTGATGCGGTTTGCGCCGGGGCCTGAGCCGACGGAACTGATCAGTGGTGGAGGGTGGAGGCGGGTCAGGCCCCGGGGTTTTGTCGCAAACTTCTGCGTTGAACGGCAGAAGCCACTGATCTTCATCTGTTAGGCCGCCAGGGCGGCGAACTGGGCGAAGGGGCAGAGTCCAGGCGTGAACTGGCCCTTGCGGATCATGTTCGCTACCTCGATGCCTTCGAGCGTTGCCGACGCGGAGACGAAGGACTTGAAGCCCAGCATCGGTCGAATGCGCTTCTTGATGATGCGGTGATCCTGCTCGACAATGTTGTTAAGGTATTTGATCCGGACCATCTCGATCGGGATCGGGCATCCAAAGCTCCGTAGCATGCGGTTGGCCGCGCTAATTCCAGCTGTGTTGGCTCCGCTGCGGTCGATGACGATCTTGCGGGGTAGGCCGTTTACTTCAAGGGCGCGTGCGAAGAACTTGGTCGCCGCCGTCTTGTTGCGCCGCTTGGACAGCATGAAGTCCAGGGTTTTGCCCAGCTTGTCGACAGCTCGGTAGAGATAAACCCATTCACCCTTCACCTTGATGTAGGTCTCGTCCATACGCCAGGATCGGTCCGCCGGAGCCTTCCGGCGCCGAGCCGTAGCTGCGATCAGCGGCGAGTACTTGGCCACCCAGCGGTTCAGCGTCGCATGGTCCACTCGTACGCCGCGCTCTGCCAGGATCTCTTCAAGGTCGCGATACGACACTGTGTAGCGGACATAGAAGAACACCGCGAACAGGATCACATCCTTCGGAAACTGCGCTCCCTTGAACGAGATCATCGGGCGTCCTCCGCTTCGCTTACCCATGCCCGGAACCATCGGCCCGCCCAACAGGCAAGGTCAACCGACGAAGTTTGCGACAAAACCCAGGCCATTTCTCCCTAACATTCTGATAAGGCAAACTTATTGGACATTACAGAAAGGCGCAAGGCGGGGCGGTTTATACATTAAATGGTGGTAGAAAGCGCCGTGACGGGCTAGGCTCGCGGTATGACCCTTGCCGGCGGCAGCCATCGTGACGACCCGGAGACCCTAGCGCGGATGCCGGCCTGGGTCACCTCCGGACATGCCGAAACACCCGAGGATGTGGCGTTTTTGTCAGGCGCGTCGCTCGGGCACCTGCATCTTGTGCTCTCTCGCGCCGAGCTGCCCCACGCCTTGCTGCGCGACAGGCTGAGCCTGACCGCTGCGGAGGTCTGCGTTGCGCATGCGGGGCGGCCCGAGAGGGCGGGCGAGCTGCGCGATGCGGTGCATCTCTTGCGGCCCGGCGATCTGCCCGGACCGGCGGGGGAAACCGCACTGATCTGGCGCCGCGCGGCCGAAAGGCCGGTCTCGGTGAAGACCCTTCATCGCGCCCTGCCCGAGATCGAGCCGGAGCGGATCGCGGGCTGGCTCGACGGGCCAAACCGGCGCGGCGCGGGGCAGGGTGGGCCGGTCTCCCGCGCCGCTTCGGTTCTGGAGTCCGTGCTGGCGGACATCGCCCATGCCGAGGTCGCGGCGCTGATCCTCGCGGACGCGGCCCTGGCGCGGGCGCTTGGCTGGGATCACGTCGTGCCGCTCATGGCCGCGGGCCTCAAGCGGGGCGATCTGCGACGGCGTGGGCCGGACCTGCGGCTGGCCTGCCATCGCGCGGCGACGACTTCGGCCATCGAGGCGGTGCGCCTCGCCGCGGAGCTGGCGCGCCGCGCGGCCCGCCTGAATGCCGTCGCGCCGAAACTGCGCGCGAAGGGGGCGGGGGCGGCGGTCGCGATGTTCCTCTGCCGTGACGCGGTGGCGCCGACGGCGCTGCCCTTGCCGGACCGGGCGGCACGGCGGCTGTGCGACCGGCTGGTGGACCTGGGCGCCATCCGGGAGCTGACCGGGCGCGACACGTTCCGGCTCTACGGGGTGTGAAACGTGTCTGACGCGCCTGAAATCGACACGGAGCTGGCCGACCTGCCGCCGGAGCTGCGCTGGCGCGAATGGATGCGGCGGATCGAGGCGGTGCTCTTTGCCAGCGCCGCGCCGGTCGCGCGCGAGGATCTGGCGCGCGTGGTCGGGCAGGGGGCCTCGGTCGATCTTCTGGTCGCGGACCTCGCCGCCGATCTGGAGGGGCGGGCTTTCGAGCTCGTCCAGGTTGCGGGCGGATGGCTGTTCCGCACCCGGCCGGCCTATGCGCCCGCGATCCGCGCTGTGGCGAATGTCGGGGACCAGTTACTCGATCTGAGCGAATTCGACGTGGCGGTGCTGGCCGCCGTCGCCTACCACCAGCCGATCACGCGCGACGGGCTCAAGGACATTTTCGGCAAGGACATCAGCCGTGACCTGATCGGGCGGCTGCATGCGCGGGGGCTGATCGGGACCGGGCCACGATCACCGCGCCGCGGTGCGCCCTATACATTCGTGACTACCGAGCAGTTTCTGGTCGCTTTCGGGTTGGAGAGCCTTCGCGATCTTCCCGATCGGGAGCAGCTACTGGATGCGGGGGGTGTGGGCGAAGCACCGCAGGTCGACTTCGGGTAACCAAGGATGTCGTCGCGCGAGAAAGGTTCTGTGATCTGGTGAAGATCGGCGTGGTGGGCGAAGGCTCGCGGATCCTGTGCATAGGCCCGCAATGTGTGGTGTCCGACGCCGCGCTCATCGCGGCAGGCATTGACGAAGGCTTTGTGGTTGAGATGGCCCATCCTGAACTCCTGAAAAGGTGTTCAGCCAGTTCAGCATGTCATGTGGCGGGTCTCGAAATCGGCCGTCAAGCCGGTGACGATAATGGCCCCGCTTATGAGGCTGCGGTGACGGTGGCATTCAGATGTTCTCGGGCGTCACAATCTCGAAGGGCACGGTGCGTTGCACCGGCGCCGCGCCGACGCCTGCTTCAACCGCGTCGATCATCGTCTGGATGAGCGCCTGCGAGGTCGCCTCGATCGGATGGCAGAGTGCTGCCGTGATCAAACCCTCGCTCAAGCCCTTGCGGGTCTCCGGCCCGATGTCGCGGCAGATCAGTTTTATTCCCGAGCGGCGTTGGGAGTGGGCAAAACTTGGGGGTGTCTGTGTATGCTGGTGGTTCATTGAGAGGGGAACTGCCATGGACGTGCGGATTATTGTTGAGACGACCTTTGAGAACGGAAGCACAAAGAGGCGTCGTCTCGGCCGTTTGTCCCGCCCGTTTCGGCGCACGCAGCCTGAGGGGTTCGGGCTGTTGCTCGAAGATGCCAAGACAATCCTGGGACAATTGCAGAATGCGATCCTGCTAGACCAGATCGAGGAAATATCCGAAGCCAGCAGGATCTGTCCTGACTGTGACGGGGTGCGAGCCATCCACGATTATCGGTCGAGGGTGCTCGATACGCTCTTCGGCAGGTTCCAGATCAAGGCCCCGCGCATTCGCCGCTGCGGCTGCAATGCCAGATCGGACGACGTCCTGGGCGGGCCGCTTTCGCCTCTCGCTCACTTTTTGCCGGACCGGTCGACCCCGGAACTGCGACGCCTACAGGCCGAACTTGGGGCACGTCATTCCTTCCGGGAAGCGGCGCGCATCCTGGAAACCTTCCTGCCTTGCGCGAAACAGGTGAATACATCGGTCCGGAACCGTCTCGGTAAAGTCGCCAAAGACATCGAGCAGACTGAGCCAGTCGTCGCGGCGAGCGCCGAAGATGCGCCTGCATTGACGGTTTTCCTGGACGGCGCGCATATCCGATGCCGGCCGGAATACCAGAAGCGGCACCTCGATGTTGTGGTCGGCAAGATCGAAGGCCACGATAAGTACCGCCGCTTCGGCCTTGTTCAACAGGCGGTGTTGTCACCTGCCAGCCAGCTTCGCCAGGGGCATTGCCAACTTGTTCCTGGCGCCATGGTCGAATAGTGCGCGGCAATGATTATGCCTTCCTCCATGCTCCGCCTGAAAGGCTTTCGGTTCCCGCGCGAGATCATCGCCTATGCGGTCTGGGCCTACCACCGGTTTGCCCTCAGCACGGCCGATGTCGAAGATCTGTTGGCGGAGCGGGGCGTTATCGTCAGCCGGGAAACCATCCGCAACTGGGTGAACCGGTTCGGACGGCATTTCGCACATTGCATCCGGCGAGACCGGCCGGCCCCCAATAACAAATGGCATCTCGATGAAGTCGTGATCCCGATCAATGGCCGCAAGTATTGGCTGTGGCGTGCGGTGGATGCCAGCGGCGATGTTCTGGATATCCTTGTTCAACCGCGGCGCAATGCCAAGGCCGCGAGGCGTTTTCTGAAACGTCTGATCGACCGGTTCGGCGCGCCGCGCGTCGCGATCACGGACAAATTGCGCAGCTATGTCAGACCGATCAAGACCCTTGCGCCGAATGCTGATCACCGCGCGCACAAGGGCCTCAACAACCGCATCGAAGGCTCACACCGCTCGACCCGAAAACGAGAGAAGCTTATGGGCCGGTTCAAGTCCCCTTGGCAGGCCCAGAGGTTTCTGGCGGCCCATGACCAGATCAACACGATTTTCCGTCCCCGCCGCTACCGTCTCACCACCGCATCGTACCGTCACGCCCGCTCCGATGCATTCGATCTTTGGAAAGGCTACGCCCTCGAAATGGTGGCCTGAAGGGCGCGGATCACGATGCTTTCGATCCGGTGTGAGCAAGTTGGCAATGCCTGTACAATCCATGGTTCGCCTGGCTTGATCGGTGCGACGAGAACGACGCCCGGCTGGCCGTCAGCAAGAGACGCCTGTTCCCCTTCGACCTCGGCGCGCACCTCGCCTTCCCGGGCGCTGGCGAGGCGACGGATATCGAGGAATTCTGTGCCCTGGCACAACAAGCAGTCAATGATCCGGATTTCTTTACCGAACCCGGTGGGCTACATGTCGGTCTTGATGAGAAGGACGGCTGGATCAGGTTTCCATCGGGCATTCCGACCGAAACGGAGGAGAACAAAACCGCGTGGGCAAGAATTTCACGAAGCGGCTCGCGCGATCATGTTCTGGTCGCGTTCCATCATTGGGGCGCGGAGCAGCGCTACACCAAGTTCGCAAAGCATCTGGTGAAACGCGGAATCACCGTCGTCGAGGTCGCCTTGCCCTATCATTTCGATCGCAGTCCGTCGTGGCACCCACACGCCGACATGTTTGTCAGCCCGAATCTCGGGCGCACGATCCGGTCCATCCGTCAGGGGGTCTGGGATGGGCGCAGGATCATCCGCTGGCTCGAAGGTGAGGGCTACGAGAAGATTTCTGTGCTCGGCATCAGTCTCGGGGGGTGGGTTGCCGGGTTCCTCACGGCTCATGAGCCGGTTGTACGCAAGGCGGCATTCTTCGTAACGGCGGGAAGTGCTGCCGACGTGGTCTGGACCGGTCGGACCTCGCAGACCATTCGAGAGGGTATCGAGGCCGGCGGGATAGG
>JAGRDO010000116.1 GCA_020447005.1 Paracoccaceae bacterium | reverse complement strand
AGGCAAGCTGCACATCGTCGACCGGTTGAAGAACGGCGAGGTGGCACTTCTCTTCAACACGACCGAGGGGACCCAGGCCGTCGACGACAGCCGCTCGATCCGCGCCGTGGCGCTTTACGACAAGATCCCCTATTACACCACCGCCGCCGGCTCGATTGCCGCCGTGCAGGCAATGAAGGCGCGCGGCGAGGGGATTGGCGTGCGGACGCTGCAGGGGTGAGCCGGATCGGGAAACTCTCCAGTGGAGAGTTTCCCCGGCGAACGCACGATCCGCTAGGATCGGGCCAGGAGAAACGCGCCCGAACGAACGGATCGACGTAGGGCGGGCTTCAGCCCGCCATCCCCCCCCACCCGGTCTTTGCAGACCGCACGTTCGGCGTTTCAACCGCCCCGGCAGAGCGATTGATCGGGGCCGGGGGCCCGACCCGCCCCTACCCCGCCCGCATTGCCGCCTCGGGCAGCAGGATCGGGAAGGCCGCGCGGAGCTTGGCGTCAAGCGCAGGCTCGAACGCTTGCGGGAAATGCGTGGCCAGCAGTTCGCCCGCCCGCGCATGGGCGCGCTCGTCCATGGTCAGCGCCCCGTCCGCCCCCCAGACGGCGACCGATGCGCGGTCGGCCATCTCGGGATAGACATACTCCGTCTCCATGCTTTTCAGCGTGTCCGCCGCGCCCAGATAATGCCCCTCGCCCATGACCGCGGCCTTGATCGCCGCCACGCTCAGCGTCTCTTCCGTCACCTCGATGCCGCGCACGACGCGCTGCGCCATCCCCAGCATGTCGTTGTCAATCACCAGCGCCTCATAGCTCACCCCCATCAGGCTCGCCATCATGCCCGCCGATTCCAGCACCCGGTTGGCCCCCGCAAGCCCCGCCACGACCGCGGCGATGCCCTTTTCATAGCCCATCTGCGCATCGGGCATCTTGGCATCCGACATCGAGGCCGCGACCGTCGTCGGCACGTCATAGAACCGGCCGATCTGGGCGATGGCGGCCATCGATACCGCAACCTCGGCCGAACCGCCGGCAAAGGCGCCGGTGCGCAGATCGACGGCAAAGGGCCATGCCGCGAAGGACATCGGGCAGCCCGGCCGCACCATGTTGACCACGCAAAGGCAGGCCAGCGCTTCGGCTGTCACCTGCACCAGCGACCCGGCCAGATACGACGGCGCCGTCGCCCCCGACTGCGGCGCGATGGCGATGTCGTTGACCAGCCCCAGCCGGCTGGTCGCCACCAGCACGTCAAGGTTTTCCTGTGCAAAGCGCAGCGGCGAGACGATGGGACACCCCCCGAACGAAACGAAGGGCCTTTCGCGAAACGCGGCCTCAGATCCTGCGACCATCGCGTAAAGTTCCATCGCGGCGGGAATGGATTTCACCGTGTTGAACGTATGTTCCACGGGTTTCCGCGTGCCCGCCAGCACCGCGTAGACGACGTTGATATCGTGCCGGTAAAGATCTTCGATCTCGGTCGGGACGACCATCTGGCCGTATTGGTGGATATTGGGCAAGGCATCGGTGAGGCGCGCGGTGTCATAGACATCGCGAAGCGTCGAGGGCCGGTAGCTCCGGGTCTTGTAATCAAGCACCGAAACCGCCTCGCCCGAGGTGGCGTAATGCACCTTCGCACCCCCCACCTCTATATCCGGGCGGGCGGGGTCGCGCGAAAAGATTGTGTAACTGCGGGCGGCCTTTGCGATCAGATCTTCAACCAGTGCGCGGGGGAACAGCAGCCGTCCCCCGTCGGTCAGCCGACAGCCCTTTTGCGTGGCCAACGCGATCACCTCATCGGTGGCCTGCCCGATCCCCACCTCGGCAAGAATGTCGAGTGCGGCACCATGAATGCGCTCAAGATCGCGCTTCGTCAGCGGGTTGTAATGCCCGCCCTCGATCCCCGCCCAGATCGCCTTGCGGTCGTCTTCCGGGGCGGCTTCGCGCAGGGCCAGCCGGGCGGCACGCCCGCCGGCACGGGAACGGCGCGGCATCGTATCGGTCATGGTCAGCCTCAGTAATCGGATGGCGGGGTTGCGGTCCGGCGGGGATTGGCAAAAAGGCCCCTGTCGACGATCTGCGCCCGCGCCATGCGGCGCTGCCAGACAAGTTCACGTTGAAGATAAATTTCAACGGACAAGTCCTTGCCATCAAAACAATATGGCGCATCCACCCATGCATAGGCAATATTGCGCTTCAGGGTCGGCGACCAGAGTGCAGAGGTGACAAACCCCACCTCTTTCTTGCCGCGGTGATAGACATAGGCGTGATGTGCCGGCTTGTCGCGGCTGATCTCAAGCGTCACCAGCTTGCGCGCGGGGCGTGTCTGCGACAGGCGCTGCAGGGCGCGCCGGCCATTGAAATGCGGCTTGTCGAGATGGACGAGCCGGTCCAGCCCCAGCTCATACGGGTTGCGCGCCCGCCCCGGACGAAGATGGGTCTGGGACGAGACGAAATCGACCCGCGGCAGAAGAAACCCCGCCTCGATCCGCGCCATTTCCAGCGCCTCGTAGCCGATCACCTTCACCCCGCGCAGATGCCCCGCCGCCATCAGGTGATCCCAGATCGTCAGCGCATCGTCCGGCGCCATCCAAAGCTCATAGCCCAGATCGCCGGTAAACCCGGTGCGCGACACCGTCACAGGTTTGGATTTTACGCGAAACTCCCTGATATCGAACGGTTTCATCGCCTCGACACCGGCCAGCCCCATGTCCTTCAATACCGCGCATGAGGTCGGCCCCTGCACCGCCAGCCCGGCGACATCGGCGCTTTCATCGGCAAGCGAAACGTCAAAGCCGTGGGCCACGTCCATAAGCCAGGCCATCTGCGGTTCCTGACAGCAAAGCCGGAACGTGCCATCGGCAAAGCGGAAGATCGTGCCGTCATCGACGACATTGCCATCCTCGTCGCACCAGATCGCATAGGTGACGCGGCCCGGCCCAACCTTGCGGATGTCGCGCGTCACAAGGCGGTTCACCACCGTTTCGGCGTCGGGTCCGGAAATCCGGTATTTCATCATCGGCGAGATGTCGAAAACCGTGGCCTGATTGCGGATGGCGAAATATTCGAACTCGACCGTATCAAGGACAGTTGGCGCCGCGATGCCCATCCAGTTCATCCAGCCCTGCCGGTGATTGAGCGGGGCGATGCGGTCATGGAACGGGCCGGGCACCACGCCCATCGCCATCGGCTGACGCAAATTCTTCGCGGCACTCATTTCGCGGCCCTCCCGTCCTTCAACGCCTGCCCGGCGGCGTTCCATCCCGGAACGCCGGTGATATCGCCGCCCGGATGGGCGCCCGCCCCGCAAAGGTAAAGCCCCGCCACCGGCATCCGGTACTGCGCCGCCCCGCCGAAGGGCCGCATCATCAGCATCTGGTCGACACGGAACTCGCCATGATGCCAGTGCCCGCCCGGCAGGCCAAAGCGCGCCTCGATATCGGCGGGCGTCAGCGTCTCCACGCCCGCGATCATGGCCTGAAACCCCGGCATCGCCCCGGCCAGAACGGCGCGCACATTGCCTTCCAGCGTCGCGCGGGCCTTGTCCGTCCAGCCGCCCTTCACCTCGCAGGGCACGAACTGGGCATTGACCGAAAGCAGCCCCCTGCCCGCTTCATAGGTGCATTCCAGCACGGGGCGATCCGGAATTTCCTTGTATTTCGCGGCGTTGAACGCCGTTTCCAGGGCAGCCATGTTTCCGGCCACGATCAGGCGTTCGCCCGAAGGGATCGCCATGCCGCCATCGGCAACCGGCGCCCCCGACAGCGCGAAGTCCAGCCGCGCCACCATGCCGGTGCTGGCCATCAGCCGCGCCCGGCGCGCGTCCTCGGCATCAAGATGCGCGACCCCAAGCAGATCGTTCAGCGTCCGCCTGGGATGGGCGTTCGACAGGATCAGGGGCGCGCGGATCTCTTCGCCCGTCGTCAGCCGCACCCCCCCGGCCCGGTCATCCTCGCCCACAAGAATCCGCGCAACCTCGGCCCCGGTGCGGATCGCCCCTCCGCCGGCCCCGACGGCCCTGACCAGCGCCGCGATCACCGCGTCCGGCCCGCCGAGCGCCCGCAACCGCCCCCGCCCGGCCATGCGGTAAAGAAGCGGCAGCACCGTGCCGGGCGACCGCGGCCCCATCGCGCCGCCCAGTGTCGCCTCCATGGCAAGGGCGGCCGCCAGCGGCCCGTCGCCGATCTCGTCATTCAGAACATCCCAGATGTTCGACAAGAGGATCCGCAAAAGGTCGCGCATCTCGTCCTTGCCCAGCAGGCGGATGCCAAGACCCATCCGCGCCAGCGCGATCAGATCGCCCGCCCCGCCGTCACGCAGCCTCGGCGGTGTCTTCATCAGCATCCGGCCAAGGGCGGCGGCCTGCCGCGTCAGGCGGTCATGAAGGGCGCCATAGGCCACCGCCACCGCCTTGCCCGCGCCGCTGGCCTCGCGCCCGGAAATGCGCACGGCGCCGCCCGCGCCAAGGGCCAGCGTCGCAACCGGCGCCCCATAGGACAGGCCGTGGCGATGAAGGTCCAGCGCCCGCGCCACATCCGCGTTCAGCGCCGTGGGCAGCATGGCCACGGTCATGCCGCCCCTCGCCGCCATGAGGCCGCCGGGTGCTTCCCGTGCCTCCAGCACCAGAACCCGCTTTCCCGCCTGCCCCAGCCGCGCGGCGGCGATCAGCCCGTTATGGCCCGCGCCGATGACGATCGCGTCCCAGGTCATGCCGCCGCCCCCAGGTCGATCTTGCGGCCAAGATCGCGCAGCACCTCGCGCGCCGCATTCGCCCCCGGCGCGCCCATGACCCCCCCGCCCGGATGGGTCGACGATCCGCACATGTAAAGCCCCTTGATGGGCGAGCGGTACTGCGCATAGCCGGGCACCGGCCGGTTGAAGAGCAACTGGTCGAAGGTCAGCTCGCCCTGGAAGATGTTGCCTTCGCTCAATCCCACCTCGCGCTCGATATCGGCGGGGCTGCGCACCTCCTTGTGCACGATGAGATCGGCGAAATTCGGCGCGTGCCGCGTGACCTTGTCGATCACCGTCCTGGCGAAGGCCTCGCGCCTTGCGTCATCCCAGGGCCCGTCGGCCAGCTCATAGGGCGCGTATTGCACGAAGATCGTGGCATAGTGCTTGCCCGGCGGGGCCATCGTCGGGTCGATCTGGGTCGGGATCAGGAAATCCACATAGGGGCTGGCCGACCAGCGCCCCTCCTTCCAGTCGTCATAGGCGCGCTCGATCTCCTCCATCCCGTCAAGGAAATGCAGATCCCCCCGCAGGAAACGCGCGCCTTTCGGGGCGGCGGTGAAATCGGGCATCCCGTCCAGCGCGATGTTCAGCTTGCCGGACGAGCCGCGGAAGCGGTACCGCTTCACCCCCCGGACGAAATCCGCCGGCAGATCGGCCTCATCGGCATGCTCGGTGAAGGTGCGCCGCACATCCATGCCGGAAATCACCGTATCGGCGTGAAACTCATCCCCGTTTTCCAGCGCGACACCCGTCACCCGGCCATTCGTCACCAGAAACCGGTCCAGCCCCGATCCCGCCCGGATCTCGCCGCCCGAAGCGCGGAAACTGTCGGCCATGGCCCGCGTGATCGCCCCCATGCCGCCCCGCGCAAAACCCCATGCCCCGATGGCGCCGTCAACCTCGCCCATGTAATGGTGCAAAAGGACATAGGCCGTTCCGGGCGAATAGGGCCCAAGCCCGGTCCCGATGATCCCCGCCCCGGCGATATGCGCCTTCACAAGGTCATTGGTCAGGTACTGATCGAGGTATTCCGCGATCGACATGGTCCAGAACCGCACCGTCTCGGCCATGTCACGCTCGCCCAGCCCGTGGAACCGCTTGCCGATATACAAAAGCTCGGCCAGATCGCGCGGGCGCAACGATGCCGGATCGGGCGCCGTGCGCAACAACAGGGGCTTGATGAAGCGGCACTGCTTCATCACCGCGCGCGCGAAACGGTCGTAATTGTCCGCCTCCGCCGGGTCGAGCCGCATAAGCTCGCGGCGCAACTGGTCGTGATCGGCCGAATAGTTGAAATAGTCGCCGCCGGAACTGAAGGTCGCCCCGCTTTCATAGGGGATCACCTGCAACCCGTATCGCGGCAGCTCCAGCGCCCGGATGATCTCGGGGCGCAGCAGCGAACAGACATAGGAGCAGTTGGAATAGGTCCAGCCCGGGGTCAACTCGCGGCTGACGGCGGCACCGCCGACATAGTCGTTCTTCTCGACGACCAGCACCTTCAGCCCGGCGCGCGCAAGAAACGCGGCCGAAGTCAGCCCGTTATGCCCCGCCCCCACCACGATGGCATCGTATTTCATCGCACAGGCCCCCCCGGATTTTTCCTCAGCCTAGTTATTATTGAGCGATCGGTCAATTTTTTTCGTGCAAACACTCAGAAAATTGACAGCGCCCGCGCCGCGCAATATCGTCGCGAAAATGGACAAACAGCTTTCCCCCACCAGCCAGAGGATGCAAAGGCGCATCATCGACGCCGTCGTCGAAACCGTCGCGGGATCCGGCCTTTCCGGCACGACCCTGGCCCTCATCGCCCGGAACGCCGGCGTGTCGCAGGGGGTCGTGGTCTTCCACTTCAAGACCAAGGACGCGCTTCTGGCGGAAACCCTCCACCGGCTCTCCGGCGAATATCACGCCATCTGGCAACAGGCCCTTTGCGCGCCCGACCCCCTCGACCGCGTCACCGGCCTTGTCCGCGCCGATTTCAGCCCCGAGATCTGCACCCCGAAAAAGCTCGCGCTCTGGTTCGCCTTCTGGGGCGAAGCCGGCGCCGAACCGCTCTACAACGCCATCTGCGCCCGCTCCGAACAGATCCGCTATGAGGCGATGGCCGGGGCCTGCGCCGATCTGGTCGCAAGACATGGCGGGCCAAACCCCGCGCTTCTCGCCGAAACCATCGACGCGATGACCGACGGGCTCTGGCTGCAGATGCACATTTACGGAACCCGCGTCCGGCGCGCCGCCGCCCTTGAAACCGCGCTTGCCCATCTGCGTCTGCTTCTGCCCGGCCTCGCCGCCCGGATCTGATCCCTTCTTCATTGCCAAAATACCCCGGGTGGGGTCCGGGGAGGGCAGCGCCCTCCCCGGCGGATCGGCCCGCGCCAGCGGGACGAAACCCGATCAGGCCCGCCACAGCCCTTCGCGTGCCAGCTCGTCGCTCGCCCGCCGGATGCCTTCGGCGAGAATGTCGAACATCTGGTCGATCTCGTCGGGCGTGATGATCAGCGGCGGCGAGAAGACGCACATGTTGATCAGGGGCCGCACGATCAGCCCAAGCTCCTGACAATGCGCGTCGATCCGGTAGCCAACCTCCTTGTCCAGCGTCAAGGGGTTGCGGCTGGTCCGGTCGGCCACACATTCGACGCAGCCCATCAGCCCTTCGCCCCGCACATCGCCGACGATCGGCAATTCGGAAAGCGCGCCCATCCGCTCCTGAAAATGCGGGGTGATGGCGCGGACATGCTCCAAAATCCCCTCGCGCTCGATGATCTCCATGTTCTTCAGCGCCGCGGCCGCCGAAACCGGGTGGCCCGAATAGGTATAGCCGTTGGAGAACACCGATCTTTCGGCCCGCCCGCCGGACAGCTCGTCGATCAGCCGCTGCGAGATGATGCAGGCCCCCATCGGCACATAGCCCGACGTCATGCCCTTGGCGCAGGTGATGATGTCCGGCGTGATGCCGAAAACCTCGTCGGAGGCGAACCAGTGGCCCAACCGGCCGAACCCCGTCACCACCTCGTCCGAGATATAGAGCACATCGTATTTCCGGCAGACCTCCAGACAGCGCCGGTGATATCCCGCCGGCGGCACGATCACCCCGCCCGAGGCCAGAACCGGCTCGGCGATGAAGGCCGCGACCCGCCCCGGCCCAAGCCGCAGGATCGCATCTTCAAGATCGGCGACCTTTTCCTCAAGGAACTGCTCCACGCTCGTGCCCCCGGCGCGGCGATAGGGGTTCACGTCGGGCAGGAAATGCACCAGCTCCCGCGCCAGATCGAAATGGCTCCGGTCGCGTTCCTTGCCGCTCATCGTGGCCGAAAGATAGGTCGATCCGTGATAGGCCTTCTGGCGCGAGATCACGATCTTCTTGTCCGGCCGGCCCAGCACGTTGTTGCGAAAATGCAGGAAACGGATCGCGGTATCCACGGCGGTCGAACCGCCCGTCGTGAAAAAGACCTTGTTCAGATCGCCCGGCGTCCGCTCGGCGATCTTGCGCGCCAGTTCCGACACCGCCGAATTGCCCATGGAATAGGGCGAGTAATAGGCCATCCTGACGGCCTGATCGGCGATCGCCTGGCCCATCTCCTCGCGGCCGTAACCGATCTGGACACACCACATGCCGCCCGGGCCGTCGATCAGCTTGCGGCCGGTCTCGTCACGGACATGGATCCCAAAGCCACCTTCCTGAAAGGTGCGCACATTCGCGCCGTGATCCGCCATTTCCTCCCACGGATGCAGATAGTGGGCATTGTCCCAATCGCGCACCTGATCAAAATCGTTGACCAACGTCATCATAGCCGTCTCCGTCCCCCAGGGCCCGAATCCCGGATACCGAACTTCATGGGCGTATTTAATGAACGATCATTCATCGTAAAAGTCAATGGCCCCGGATGCCAAAACGCTTGATATTCGCGCCGCGAACCGCAAAGTCGGAAGTCGCAGATCTTTCCGGACACGGTATGAACGACGCGAAACTCAAGCCCCGGCGCATCCGGGACACGACGAAGGAACGCCACCGCAAGGCGCTGATCGAGGCCACGGCGGATGCGATTCTCGATCATGGCCTGGCGTCGGTCTCGATCAGCCGTATCCTCGAAATTGCCGGCCTGTCGCGCGGCATGGTCAATCTGCATTTCTCCACGAAGAACGGGCTTTTGATCGAGGTCGCCCGGTATTTCGCCGATGCCTATGTCGAGAACTGGCAACAGGCCATGGAGGCGGCGGGCCCCCGCCCCGAAGATCAGCTCCGCGCCCTCATCAAGGCCGATTTCGATCCTTCGGTGCTCAACCGCCGCGCCATGGCGGTCTGGATGGCCTTCCGCGCCGAGGCGCATTCAACCCCCGAATATCTGCCCTTCATCGACAGCCGCGACACCCGGATGCAGAAGACCCTGCACCAGATCTGCGCGACCCTGACCCGCGAAGGCCCCTATCCGCATATCTACCCGCGCTATGCCGCCCATGCCTTCATCGCGGTCCTCGAAGGGCTCTGGACCGATTTCCACCTGCATCCCGACCGCTTCAACCGCGACGAGGCGCGCGAGGTCGTGCTGCACATGGCGCGCGGCTTCTTTCCGCGCCACTTCCCCGAGGATTAGGCCCTCAGTCCCCGAGGATCACGCCGCCGGCTTCGGCCCATCCGACCGTGACCGGCGCCCCAAGCGCGAAATCGGTGCTGCCATCGACATTGTTGACCGAGACGGCCAGCGGCGTGCCAAGCGCATCGACGGACACCTGATAATGGATACGGTCGCCAAGATAGGCGGCCTCGGCCACGCGGCCGGTCAGCGCGCCGGGTTTCGCCTTGCCCCCCGCCGCCGCCAGAACCAGCTTTTCGGGGCGAAGCGCAAGGAACCCCGCCGACCCGTCGGCCACCCCGCTGACCGCCGGGGCTTCAAACGCCCCGAGCGCCCCCGCGTCAAGCCGCGCCCGTCCGCCCCCGAGGTTTTTGACCTTGCCGGGCAAAAGGTTCATCGTACCGACAAATTCCGCCACCCGCCGGTTTGCGGGGCGCTCGTAAAGCCCGCGCGGGCTGTCGATCTGCAGCACACGGCCACCGGCCATGATCGCGATGCGGTCCGAAAGCGTCAGCGCCTCTTCCTGATCATGGGTCACGAAGACGAAGGTGATGCCCACGGTGCGCTGCAACGCGCGCAGTTCCAGTTGCATCTCTTCGCGCAGCTTCTTGTCCAGGGCCGAAAGGGGCTCATCCAGAAGCAGCACCTTCGGCCGGCAGACCAGCGCCCGCGCCAGCGCCACCCTTTGCCGCTGCCCGCCCGACAGCTGATGCGCATTGCGCGTGGCCAGCCCGTCAAGCTTCACCAGCGCGATCGCCTCGGCCACACGCGCGCGCGCCTCTTCCTTCGGGATCGGACAGTTGCGCAACCCGTAGCCGATGTTTTCCTCGACATTGAGATGCGGAAAGATCGCATAGCTCTGAAACACCATGTTGGTCGGGCGCCGGTTCGCGGGCACCCCGGCCATGGGCTGCCCGTCGATCAGCAGCTTGCCTTCCGACGGCTGCTCGATCCCGGCGAGAATGCGCAAGAGCGTGGTCTTCCCGCAGCCCGAGGCGCCCAGCAGCGAAAAGAACTCGCCCCGGCCGATATCGAAGTTGATGTCGTGCAGCACGGTCAGCGATCCAAAGCGCTTTTCGATATCGGAAAGTTCGATGATCGGGCGGTCAGAGGACATCAGTAATCTCCGGGGTTGGACGACGGCGCACCGCGCTTGCGGATGATCTCGGCGGCGATGACCAGAACCGCCGAACCGACAAGGATCAGCGATCCCAGCGCAAGCACGCCCGGCAGCTTGTTGGGAAAGCGCAGCTGGCTGAACAGATAGACCGGCAGCGTGTTTTCCGTGCCCGTCAGGAAGAAGGCGATGACAAATTCGTCAAAGGAAATGATGAACCCCATCAGCAGGCTCGAAATCACGCCGGGCAGCGCCAGCGGGAAGGTCAGCCGCCAGAAGGTCTGCCATGCCGAACAGCCCAGATCGCTCGACGCTTCCTCAAGGCTGGGGTCGAACCCTTCCAGCCGCGACATCAGGACCGACATGCAGAAGGGAATGCAGATCAGCACATGCCCGGCCGCAACCGTCCAGAGCGACAGCTGGATGCCGAATATCTTCAGGATGATCACCAGAAGCGCCACCCCGATGACGATCGAGGGGATGACCAGCGGCAGCATCATGAAGCTTTGTATCGGCCCGCCGCCGGGCAGGCGGTACCGCGTCAGCGCAAGGGCGGCAGGCATCGCCAGCACCGTCGACAGCACCGCCACGCTGACGGCGATCTTCACGCTGGTCTGGAAGGCGAGGATCATCGAGGTATTCGCCGCCATGGAGGCGAAATTCTTCACCGTGAAGCCCTTCAGCGGAAAGGTGGCGAAGGTGCCGTCATTCAGCGCGAAGACCGGCATCAACAGGACCGGCCCATAAAGGAACATGATGAAGATTATCGCGTAAAGCCATAACATATCGAACTTTTTCGGCAAAGTCACATCCTCCGCGCCCGGATGCGGCGATAGCCGATCGCCCAAAGGAAGATGGCCACGACCACCGCGATGATCAGCATCATCATGATGGCCACCGCGGCGCCAAGGGGCGCGTTGTTCTGCTTGAGGAAAAGTTCCTGCACAAGGTTGCCGATCATCGTGCCGCCCGGCCCGCCGACCAGTGTCGGGGTGACGTAATCGCCCACCGTGGGGATGAAGACCAGAAGCGCAGCGGCCACGGTTCCGGGCGCCGACAAGGGCAGCGTGACCCGCAGGAACCGTCTGAGCTTGCTGTCGCCCAGATCGGATGCCGCCTCCAGCAGCGAACGGTCGATCTTTTCCAGCGAAACATAGATCGGCAGGATCGCGAAGGCGACCCATGAATGCGCCAGCGTGACCACCACGGCGCCCGGATTGTACAGAAGAAACTCCAAGGGTTGATCAATGATTCCAATGGCTTTCAGGCCAGAGTTGATAGCGCCGTTGAAGCCGAGCACCACCTTCCACGCAAAGACCCGCAAAAGATAGCTGGTCCAGAACGGGATCGTGATCAGGATGATCCACATCGCCTTGTTGCGGGTGATGCGGAAGGCAAGGAAATAGGCCATCGGATAGGCCAGCGCGATCACCGCGATGGTCGCGGTCAGCGACATCACCAGCGATTTCAGCATCAGGATCGCCGGTACCGGATAGGCGAAATAGAAGGGAATGCCGAACCAGATCGTCGGTTCATCGCTCAGCCGGACAAGCTGGGCATAGTTTTCCACCGTCAGGGTCCGGTCAAGCTCGAACCCGTTCTGCGTCCAGAAACTCAGCAGAACCAGCGCCGCGACGGGCAGCGCCAGCATCAGGATCATGATGATCAGCGCGGGCGAGAGAAGGCCATACCCTCTCAGCCATCTGCGGATCTGACCGGCATCGCGCCTGCGCGATGCCGGCTGTCTGGCATTTTGGTCACGCACGACGGGTTCAGTACTTCAGTGCCTTCGTGTCGGCCCAGACCTTGTTGAATCCTTCCTGCACCGTATCGGACGGCGTCTTGAAGACGATGGTGTCCTTCATCATCTCGACCGGATCGGTGATGCCCATATTGGCGATGGCCTCGGGGTCCGCGATCTCGAAGGATTTCATGTTGGAATGGCCATAGCCCGACCCCTCGATCAGCGCCTTGCCGGTTTCGGGGGCCAGCCAGGCGTCGATGAAATCATAGGCCGCCTGTTCATCCGCCTTGCCGGTATTCAAGAGCGTCAGCCCGCAGAACCATGTGAACATGCCTTCCTTCGGCTTGGCAAAGACCACCGGCACGCCCTCGGCCCGCAGGTTGGCGACAAGGTCGTTCCAGGCATAGGCGGCAACGATCTCGCCCGAGGCCATGGCCTGCTGCACCTCGGACGAATCCGTCCAGAGGAATTTCGAGATATTGACCGCCTTGGCGCCCCATTCCTTGGCCGCCGCCTCCAGCGTGGCGCCCTCCATCTTGTAGGCCTCGTCATAGGGCATGCCGCCGATCATCGCGCCGATGATGATCGCCATTTCATTGTCCGACATGGCAACGCGGCCCTTGTATTCCTCGTCGTAGAAGATCGACCAGCTGGGGTTCTCGGCGAATTCCGCCGGCAGAAGATCGGGCCGGAAGGCCAGCGACGAATTGCCCCAGTCGGCGGGGGCCATCACGGTCTTGCCTTCCCAGACCACGCCCTCGGCCGTCTGCAAGGCCGGGAAGATGTCGTTCCAGTGGCTCAGGCGCGACGTATCGATTTCGGCGGCCACACCGGCGTTCACGAAGCGCGAGACCGAATAATTGCAAGGATGCATGACATCGGCCGCAAAGCCCGCCAGCACCTTGGCCAGCGCGTCTTCCTCGCCCGCGAAGATCGAGAAATTGGGCTGTGCGCCGTATTTCGCGACATAGGACGAGAAATAGTCAGGCGAATCGTAGCCGCCCCATTCCAGACAGGTCAGCACCTCGGCCGAGGCGACACGCCGGGGCAGCATCATGGTCCCGACCCCGAAGGCCGCGGCCGATTGCATCATCTGGCGACGGCTGACCTTCCCCGAAGCCATCCTGTCGATAAACTTGAGACGTTCCATATTCGACCCCGATTTGAACTATCGTTCATCGAACTCTAGCACGGTTTTTCTGTCGGCAAAGCGAATTAGACACGCGTTGCGGGGTTTCAGGACGCGATCTGGCGCCGGACCGGGGGCGCGGCCCGCCGGGGTAAGGTTTCCATAACTTCCGGCGCCGCCCGTCATGTGGTACCTTTTCCGCGTATTTTTGCGTGTTTTTTGATCATGAATAATCTTCGGGAGGACAGGTCATGCTCGACCTCTTGCAAGCCGCCGCCGCATTCGGCCGACAGACAGGGGGGGAAGCGCTTCCTCCGGACGACCTTCGGTTCAGCCTCGAATATGCCGGCATCCCCGATATCGCCGCCGAACGCGCGCGGATTTCGGCGCTGCTCGGGGCCGACGGATTCGACCTTTTCGCCTATTCGGCCGAGGATCCCACAATTCTGATCCTGCAATTCACCGGCGTAAGGCGCGAACAGTCGGCCGAATATCTTTTCGCGCAGGCGGATGAACTGGTCGAAGCGTTGGGCCTCGTCTCGGTCGTGCCCGATATCGAGGCGCCCTATTCCGATATTCTCAGCCGCGCCGCCCCGGCGACCGAGGGCCTGGGCGAGGTTTTCTGGAATCTCTGCCGTGCCAAGACCACGCCGCCAGACAGCGCCGGCTGGGCGAACCGGCTGATCAAGGCCGACCGCGCATGGGCGCGCTTCGGCGTCTCGGGCGCGGGCATCCTGATCGGCCAGCCCGATACCGGCGTGGCCGCGCATGACGAGCTTGATCAGGGCGTCGACAAGTCGCGCGGGTTCGATTTCATCGCCGGCCGACCCGACCCGACCGACCCTTTGCTGAAATCCATGGCCTCGCCCGGCCACGGGACCGGAACCTCCAGCGTCGTCATCAGCCGGGCCAGCCATATCGTCACCGGCTCTGCCCCCGGCGCGACGCTGATCCCGATCCGCTGCGTGAACAGCGTGGTCCTGAGCGGGGGAACCGCGCTTGCCCGCGCGATCGACCATGCGCGCGCCCAGAACTGCCGTGTCATCACCATGAGCCTTGGGGGCCTGCTGGCCCCGCGCGAACTGCGCCGCGCCATCGTCCGCGCCGTGCGCGACGACATCATCGTGCTGGCGGCGGCGGGCAATTGCGTGGGGTTCGTGACCTATCCCGCGGATGATCGCAATGTGATCGCCGTCGCCGGGGTCGATGAAAACCGCAAGCGCTGGAAGGGGTCTTGCCACGGGCGCAAGGTCGATATTTCCGCGCCCGGCGAAAACGTCTGGGTTGCGCGCCGCGACGCGGTGCCCCAGGGGCATCAACCCAGCCCGGCCGAACGCGCCAAGGTCGCAAGGGACGGTCAGGGCACCTCTTTCGCGGTCGCGCTGACGGCGGGGGTGGCGGCGCTCTGGCTGGAACATTTCGGCTTTGCGGAATGCCGGGCCGAAGCCCGGCGCCGGGGCAACCTTCCGGTGCAGGACCTCTTTCGCGCCGCGCTGAAGGCCAGCGCGGATGCCTCCGCCCCCGGCTGGGACAGCCATGACATGGGCGCCGGCGTCATCGACGCCGAAGCGCTTCTGGCCCTGCCGCTGGCGAGCATCCCGCTCGCACCGGCCTTCACGCCAGAGGCCGGCCCCCTGATCGCCATGCGCGGCGATGCGGCCGACGCGGTTCGCTTTTCGGCCGAGCTTGATTTCATCGCGCGCGACCGCGCATTGCGCGGCAATCCGGGCACCGCCTCGGGGCTGGAAACCCCGCTGTCACCCGCGCCGTCGCCCCGGCTGGCAAGGCTGATCACCCTGCCCGAAGGCGCGGCGATGCCCGCCCCCGCCGTGATCGGCGAACCGGCCGCGCCGCCCAAGCCTCTGTCGGATGCGCTGCGCCGCCTTGGCGCGGCCCGTGGCGGCGGGCTGGAAGCGGCCACCTCCCTTTCGCTCGAAGGGGCGGTCGACCGTATCCGCGCCGAGGGCACGGGGGCGATCCTCTCTTCGGCCGAAACCGTCTTTGCCAGCCGCCGCGCAGCCTCGCCCCGCGCCGATGCCGGCCTCCAGCAAGAGGCGCTGGAACGGATCGACCGCGCGCTGACCGCCGTGACCGGGCCGGACGGCGCCGCCGGTGTCGCCGACGGGGGCGACGGGGGCGAACACCGCCTTGCACTCGAGGCGCTCGTGCGGCTGACGGGCCGTCCCGCCCTGCGCCTGACCGAAGACGACGCGGACCTTGCGGCCAATCCCAATACCGGGCAATGGGCCGGGCTCCTGCTGCCCAACCGCCACCGCTGGCGCCCGAAGGCCAACGCGGTCGGCCGCATCGACGTGACCGACGCCGACGGCAACTGGGCCCATGCCGGGACCGGCATCCTCCTGCCCGGCAATCACGTGATGACCAACCGCCACGTGCTCGACGTCTTCGCCGATCCGATCCCGGGCGCGCCGCCGGGCTTTCACATCGGCCGCCGCGCCTCGATCATCTTCGACCCTGACGCCTCCGACGAAACGCGCCGCTTCGAGATCACCGGCATCGCCACCGCCGGGCGCGAACGGATCGGGCGGCAGGTCGACATGGCGCGGCTCGACATGGCGATCCTCACGCTCGACCCCGCAAGCGGCGCAAGCCCCCTTCCCGCCCCCGTCACGCCGTCGCTTTCCACCACCGCCGAGGGCGGCGGGGTCGAGAACATCCTTGTCATCGGCTACCCCGCCCGCCCCGGCTGGTCGCAGGCGCCCGCCGACGGGGCAACCGCCCTGACCTTCTGGGACCGTGTGGCCGAGCTATACGGCGACGAATTCGGGGTGAAATATATCAGCCCCGGCGTCCTGATGGACCGGCCCGGCCATGTCGCGGGCGATCCGCGATCCTGGGCCTTTTCCCACGATGCGACGACCTTCGCGGGCAATTCCGGTTCGGCGATCCTTGCGCTGACGGGCGAGATGACGCTTTGCGGGCTGCATTTCGGCGGCTCGACACTGACGATGAACCTCGCCCATGATCTGCAAAAGGTGCGCGGGACCGGTGCCGAATTCATGGATACAGGGTTTCTCTGAGGGGCAAGGCCTGGGCAGGTGACAAAGGCGACAGCATACGGGCCCGAGGCGGCCGACAGGATCGCGCGGCTCTGGCGCCAGCTTGCGCCCGTTACCGCCGGGATCGGTTTCGCGCGCAGCGAAGTCGCCCAGGCCTATGATGACTGGCTTTCCGACCGGCCCGCGCCCGCGCGCCCGGCCAGCTTTGCCCATGCGGTGATGCGCGGCGCGGTTGCCGTGCCCGACGCCGATCCCGCCGATGCCGGCCACGCGCTCGCACTCGCGCTGGCCTGTCTGATCGAACCGCTCGACATCGTCTTCCTTGCCTCTTCCGCCGAAGCGGGCGGGCTCTTTCGGCGAAACCGGACCGGACCTTCGGCCCCGGCGGACGGGCCGGCCTCGGTCAGCGCGCAGGTCGCGGCGGCCCTCGGGCTGCGGGCCGCGCGGGCCGAACTGCAATCGTCCACCCTGCACAAGATCACCTGGCCCGAGGCCGTCTGGACCGATCCCGGCAACCTGATCCCGGCCCTTCTGACCGGTCAGCGGCGGCTGTGCCATATTCGCGTCAAGGACGAAAACGGCACCCTTACGGGGACCGGAACCGGGTTTCTCATCGGCCCCTCGGCGGTGCTGACCAATTTTCATGTGGTCGAGGGCCTGCCCGACACGCTCGACGATACCAGCCGTCTGGAACTGCGTTTCGACTACTCGGAAACCAGCGGGCTGAAAAATGCCGACCCGTCCCGGCATTTCGCCGATCCCGAATGGTGCATCGCCCAAAGCCCCGTCGGCCCGACCGAACCTGCCGGCGCGGCGGGCGCGTGGTGGAACGATCCCGCCGCCCGCAAGACATGGCGCGAGGCGGTCGGCGCATCGCTCGATTACGCGGTGATCCGGCTGGCGACATCGCCCGGCCTGCAGCGCGGCTGGTTCGATCTTGGCGATCTGGGCAGGGATGACGAAAATTTCGGCTGCTGGGTTCTGCATCACCCGGCGCGAAGCGACACCACCGTCACCGGCGGCAGCCTGCATTTCTCCCAGATCGGAACCGCGAGGCTCTTCCACAGCGCTTCGACCGTGCAGGGGTCGTCCGGCGGGCTTTTGCTGAACACCTTCGGCCAGCCGATCGGGCTGCATCACATGGGCCTTTCGATCTTCGACGAACCCGAGCGATACACCGATTTCAAGGTCCCGGCCGAAGTGGTGAACTGCGCGGTTTCGCTGAAAAGCATCGCGGCGGACCTCAAGGCCGGGGGCCATGCGGCGACCATCGCCGCCGCGCGCGAACCCGCCCCCTTCCGGGGTTGCCTCGACGGGGTGCAGCCCGTCTTTGGCCGCACCCATCTGATGCGCGATCTGGGCGATGTCTTTCGGGGCGAAAGGCCGGTTCTGCGCGTCCATGCCAGTGCCGCGGCCAAGGCGGTCAAAAGCCCGGGGAAAAGCTTCACCATCGATCTGGTCAAGGCGCTCTTCCGCCCGCCCGAACACCATCACATCGTCTTCGAGGCCGGCGAGATCGAGGTTGACGCCCTTGGCCAGACCGAAGCCGTGCTGAACCATTTCGCCCCCGATCTCGTCGCCACCCTGCCCCGCGCCCCCGACACGACCACGCCGGCCTTCGTCGCCCGCCTCGTCGGCCATCTCGGCGAAGCCATCCGCTCTCGCCTTGCCAACAAGACCGTCTGGCTGATGATCGACGATCTTGACGTGCACAGCCTTTCGGACGCCTCCGGGCGCGAATTTCTGGCCACGCTCTACAGTCAGGTCGCGACCCTGCCGAACCTGCGCATCATCCTGATCGGGCTCAGCCCCGACATCGCCATTGGCGGGCTGGACCCGGCCCGCGTCATCGACAGCGCGATCTCGGCCGCCGATATTGAAAGGGCCGATGCGCTGTTTCTTGGCTGGCTCGACCGGCGCAGCATCGCCAGCGCCGGGCTTGACCGCAAAGCGCTCGACGTGCTCGGCAGGGCCGTCGCCTCCTATGCGGGGACCGAGGCGCCACTGGCCAAGATGGCCGAATTCGTGACCAATTACATGTCAAAGGGGCTTGACGATATCCTCGGGACGGCACGGCCCGAGGGGCCGGGCGGGGGGGACGGATGACCGACCCGCGCCTGACCCTTGCCCTGCGCAACGCCAGCCTTTGCGGCCCGTTCGATCCCCTGGCCCTGCTGGTCGCCTCCGGGATCGACCCCGCGACACCGGCGGGCGACACGCTTGCCGGCGCCCTGTCGCTGCATGTCGAGGAAACCCTTCTGCACGATCGCGGCGGCGCCCCGATATTGCGCTGGACGCTGAAACCCGACAGCCGGCGCGCCGCGCTGGCCGATCTTGTCAATGGCCACCTGACCGGGGCGGCCCTTCGCAACGCCCCCGCTCCCGCCCCCAAGGATCGCCTCGCGCCGGTCCTGCGCGCCATCCTTTCCGGCACGGCACCGGGCGAACCCGCCCGCGCCCCCGCCGAACCCCGTGCCCTGCATCTGGTCCGCTGCCTTGCCCATTGGGGCACGGTCCACGATGCGGCCCAGTTTGCCGCGGCCGCCCCCTCGATGGACAAGGACCGCCTGCAAACCCTGCGTGGCGAGGCCGCCGACCGCATCCGCCGCCTGCAACGCGCCCGCGACATCGAAACCGTGCTGCCGCACCTGCCCTCTGCCGGGGGCGAGGCGCCGCGCCCGATCCCGCTTTTCGGGCGCGATCATTACCGCCGCCGCCTGACCGGGCATCTTGAAGGCCGGGGCGATGACCCGCGCCCCGTCCTTCTGACCGGAATCGGAGGGGCGGGCAAATCCGCGCTTCTTGCCGCGATCCTGCAAGGCTGGCAGACCGATCCGAAAGCGCCGATCATGCTGCTTCTGGATTTCGACAGGCGCCAGCTTGCCCCGGGCGATCCCGTGCAGATGCTGCACGAAGTCTTCCGCCAGCTTTCCGCCGCCATCGGCACCTGCCCCGGCCTTACCGCCGATGACCGCAAGGGCCTGCATGATTTCCTGTCCGCGCTTCGCCACGACCTGCCCGCGCTGACCACCACCGGCACCGCGCGCAGCTTCGACAGCCAGATGAGCTTTATCCAAACCGCGATCCTGCCCCGGCTTGCCGACCCGAAGATCGCCGCCCTGCGGCAGCGGCCCATCGCCCTTGTCCTCGACAGTTTCGAGGCCGTGGACCGGCAGGGCGGCGGCGTGGTGACCAACCTTCTGTCAATCGAACGTGACCTGCGCGAAAGCGGCCTTCGGGGCTTGCGCTCCGTCGTCTCGGGCCGCGCCGAACCGGCCGATGAGGCGCAACTGGCCAAGTTTTTCGGGCCGAAATCGCGGCGCATCACCCTTCGCGGCATCGGCAAGGTCTCAGGCGGGCGGCTCCTCGAGCGTCATGACAGCGCCGGCATCTTCACCCGGCGCGAGGACCGCGAGGCGGCAAGCGAGGCGCTTGGCGGGCATCCCTTGGCGCTGATGGTCCTCGGGCGCTACGCGTCCACCTATGACGGCACCGGCGCGGACCTTCTGGCCGAACTGAAGCTCGACAAGCGGTTCCGCGCCGAATTCGCCCATGTCTACCTTTACGAACGCATCCTTCTGCGCATCGCAAACCCGGATGTGCGGGCCCTCGCCCATCCGGGGCTGGTGCTCAGGCATCTGAATGCCGACCTGATCCGCCTGATCCTTGCCGAACCCTGTTTCGGCCATGCGATCCCGCCCGAAAGGGCGGCGGCGTTGCTCGCCGACCTGACCGGCGAATACTGGCTGGTCGAGCCGGAACCCGGCACCTACCCCCTGCGCCACCGCGCCGATCTGCGCCGGTTGATGCTGCCGGGGCTTTTCGCCGAACCGCGCCGGGGCGACCGGCCCGAAGAGGCCGCCCGAAAGGCCGATCTGGCCACCCGCGCCCGCGCCGTCTGCGATGCCGCCGCCGCGTTCTACGACAAGGGCCCCGGCAAGGACGATCCCGCCCATGGCTGGTGGAGCGCCCTGCCCCCGCGCGAGCGCGAGGTGGAGGCCGCCTATTACCGCGCCCTCGGCAGCGAGATGACACCGTGGTTCCGCGAGGATTTCGCCCATCAGCTCGATTTCGTGCTCGGCGAAGACCTTGAAACCCTGCCCCCGGCATGGATCGCGCGCGTCCGCGTCCTGCGCGGCGACGCGCTGAGCGAGACGGACAAGGCCGCCCTGCCCGAAGACCTGAGGGTGCTGGCCGTCGAAGCCGCATCCAAACGGATGACCCGGCAGGGGGGCGTGACGGGCAGCATGCGCGCGAGAGAGACGGGCGCCGACGTGGCTGGCATCAAAGTGAGCGTGTCAGATGCGGCCGAAGGCCCACCAGAAATTAACATTAGTGGGATCACCGCCAGCACCGCGCGAAGCGAAATCGTGGAAGCCTTCCTTGGCGCTGACTTCGATACCGTGGTCTCCGCGTCATCGTATCTTGATGACAAAGATGAACATGAGCTTCTAAGCAATTCATCTTTAGACGGAATATGGGAATCTCCGATCTGGTATTCGCTGCTGGCCACGGCCGCGCTGTCCGGCGCGCCGCCGCCTCTGGCGCGCAAGCTCAGCCCGTCACGCGCGAAGGTTGGAAAGGTTTTCAGCACGATAGATGACGGGCTGCTGGACGTTGCCGGCCGATTGCTCAACGACCTGCTTTTCCCCACCATCGACGCCACATCCGCCGAACGATCGCCACTCCGGAACAACCGGATGCAGGGCCGGGCAGTTGTCGCGGCGCTCACCGGCAAGACACCCCTGCCAGAGGGCAAGGGCATCCTCCTCGCGCCCGGCGCCTTTTCGCTTGCCGCCCCGCTGGTCGGCCTGACGGGCGCGGCCACCGGCACCGGCGACGCCGCCCTGACCCTGCCCTTGCCGCGCCAGATCGTCGACCGCACGGCGCCCATCGCGGCCAAGCTGCCACCCCGGCTCAGCCAGCTTCAGGATGCCTACCGGGCCACCCAGCCCGCCTTCTTCGCGGGCGAGGATCTTGACTTCCTGACCGACTATCCCGGCCCGTCATTGCTTCGCTATTTCCGTGGCTTGTCGCCCGAACTTTATGAACCCGCCGCCGCTGTCCTGCGCGATTTCCCCCCCGACAAGGCCGATGAGAGGATCGATGCCCTCATCGCCGCCGCCGGGGCTGCCTGGCCCTATGAGCTTGATCTGACAGAGCTTGGCCCCTTCCGCGCCGACCGCGCGCTGACCTATGTCGAAACGGCGGATCAATACGGTCTTCTGGGCGTGCTTCTCGGGCTGATGGCCGATGACGACCCGCGCGCCGCCACGCTCAAGCGCATGCATGATGTGATCGGGCTGTGGTTCTTCGGCCTGCCGCTGCCCGACACGCCCGCCTAGACCGGCCCCGCGGCGCGCAGGCGCTCAAAGCTCATCGACAGATGCGCGCGCTGGATCAGCGCGGCCGCGCGCAGGTCGCCGATGTGAAGTGCATCCAGCACGTCCTTGATTTCACGCCTGAAAACCTCAACCTCTGCGGCAAGGTCGATCTGCCCGGCAAAGACCGATTTCAGCCAGATGCGCGCGGTTTGCAGATAAAGCCTTTCGCTGATCTCGCGCAGCGGCGCATTGCCGCTGAGCGCCAGCCGCGCCATGAAGAACTCGATGTTCAGCAGGGCGAAATCGCGCGGATCGGGATTGCCCGCCAGCGCCTCGGCGCGCGCGCGGCTGGCCTCGAACCTTGCCCAAAGCGCTGCATCGGGCAAGACCGGCTCCAACTGGCCGATCAGCCCGCACAGCTCCAGCCGAAGCGCATAGGTCTGCAAAAGCGCGCCCATCTCGACATCGGTCACGAAAGTGCCGACGCCGTGGACCGACTGCAACAGCCCCTCTGCCTCCAGCCGCCCAAGGACGCGGCGCAGCGGCGTGCGGCTGACGCCGAATTCCGTGGCCAGCGCATCCTCGGCCAGCCGCGTGCCCGGCGCATAGTCCAGAAGGCAGATGCGGTCGCGCAGTTCGGCATGGATGCGGTCGAACCGGTCGCGCGCGGATTCCGGGCGGTCCGCCATCCTCAGCCCCGCGCCAGCCGCCCGGCAAGGCGCTCCAGCATGCCAAGGCATTGGGCCAACTGGTCGAGCGCCACGAATTCATCCGGCTTGTGCGCCTGCTCGATCGACCCCGGCCCGCAGATCACCGCCGACATGCCCAGCGCCTGAAAGATGCCAGCCTCGGTCCCGAATGAAACCGTCCCGGCCGTATTGGCCCCGGTCAGTTCCATGACGATCCGGCGCGCCTCGTTCGGTTCGGCCGGCATCAGGCCCTCGACCTCGCCCACCACCTCGGTGACGATCCCCGCCCCCGGCGCCACGGCGCGCATGGCCGGGATCAGGTGGTCTTCGCAGTAATGGCGCAGGTCGTCCTTGACGAAATCGGCGTCGCCCGGCTGGACGGGGCGCATTTCCCAATCGACCCGCGCCTTGCCGGCGATGACGTTATGGGCGACCCCGCCCACCAGCGCGCCGGTGTTGATCGTGGTCCAGGGCGGATCGAAGGGGCTGCCGGCCGGCGCCCGGCCCTTCAGCCTTTCGCGCAATTCCAGCAGCCGCGCGACATAGCGCACCGCGTATTCGACGGCGTTGACACCATTGTCGGGCAGCGATCCGTGCCCCTCAAGCCCGGTGAAATGGGTGCTGTATTCATAGCAGCCCTTGTGGCCCTCGATGATCCGCATCAAGGTCGGTTCGCCGATGATGGCGACGGCGGGCCGGTGCGGGCGTTCGCGCAGCACGGCCGCCAGCGCCTGCGCGCCAAGGCATCCCGTCTCCTCGTCATGGGTAAAGGCGAAATGCACCGGCCTTTCGCCCGCCGCCCGGGCAAATTCGGGCGCCATGGCGACGCAGGCGGCGATGAACCCCTTCATGTCG
>JAGRDO010000115.1 GCA_020447005.1 Paracoccaceae bacterium | reverse complement strand
TGGCGGTCAGCTATCTCGACCGCACCGATCTGGCCCATGTGAAGCCCGAAGGCGCTGCCTTCGACGATCTGGGCGGGGGTTCGGATGAAGGCCAGTCGAATGTGGCCGAGCCGAGCGAGCGCACCGCGTCGAAATCGCTTGAGGTGCTGAAGCAGGTCGCGTCCTCGGGCTATATGCGCAAGCGTCTGCCGCAGGAACTGGTCGTCCTGCAGGGCGGGATCGGCGCCATGGCCCTTGCGGGTGATCCGGTTGCCGCGCTGAACACGCTGGTGCCGGCGACGGCAAAGGCGGTGATTTCGGGCGCGGGGGCGACGACGGCGCTTGCCTCGGGCACGGTGTCGTTGGACGCGCGCACCAAGGCCAAGATGCAGGGCTATGAGGGCGACCCGTGCGGCGAATGCGGCAACTATACGCTGGTCAGGAACGGGACCTGCATGAAATGCAACACCTGCGGCGGAACAAGCGGGTGTAGCTGAAGCATCCAACCCCCGGAGAGGCCCCGGATCAAGTCCGGGGCCGCGCGGGGCGCGGTTCCGGGGCGGGTGCGCTCGCCCCAGACGACGTTCAGGCCGCAGGCAGAAAACCGAGCGGTATGAAGGACGAGCCTGAACGGCGAGACTTAGGGGGGCCATCGGCCCCCCTCTTTCCTTTCGGGGCCTGCGGCCCGGGCACCAGAAGCGCCAAAGCAAAAGGCCCCCGTCGCCGGGGGCCCTTCTTTCCTGCGATCTTTCGATCAGACGCTGTAATACATCTGATATTCGACCGGGTGCGGCGTGTGTTCGTAGGCATAGACCTCTTCCCATTTCAGCGCCATGTAGCCGTCGAGCTGATCCTTGGTGAAGACATCGCCCGCCAGCAGGAAGGCGTGGTCCGCCTCGAGCGATTCAAGGGCTTCGCGCAGGCTGCCGCAGACGGTCGGGATTTCGGCCAGTTCCTCGGGCGGCAGATCGTAAAGGTCCTTGTCCGAAGCGGGGCCCGGATCGATCTTGTTCTTGATCCCGTCAAGGCCGGCCATCAAGAGCGCGGCAAAGGCGAGGTAGGGGTTCGCGGCCGGATCGGGGAAGCGGGCCTCGA